>JBQGBW010000444.1:0-1002 GCA_052043475.1 Magnetococcales bacterium HHB-1 | reverse complement strand
AAGTCAAAAACTGGACTCTCGGAGACTCTCAAACCCGTTTGGTTCTGCCTGTCAGTGTCGCTTATGGAAGCGATGTCAATCTGGTTACGGATACCCTGATTAAAATTGCCGAGGAACAGCCAGAAGTGCTGAAAGATCCTCCCCCCCAGGCGTTGCTGATGTTGCATGGACCAAGTTCTCTTGATTACGAACTTCGTTTATTTCTCAGCGATATATCTCAAAGACCCTTTCTGACAGACCGACTGAATAAACTAATCATAGAGAAATTCGACGAGTTGGGGATTGAGATTCCATTCCCACAACAGGATCTGTACGTGAAAAGCCTCCCTACCCCGGAATAATCATGTGAGAGAAGATTCCAGAGATAGGAGGCTTGGGAACACAATCAGTCTATATTTTTATTGGATCAGGCAGGGAGGCCTCGATCTCCTCTTCATATCCAACCGCTTCCAAAGTCAGACGCCGAATCCGCTTCCACACCCAACGATACTTGTCGAGCATCTCCACCATCAGAGCATACTCTTCCAGACGATCTGGATGAGGCGATTTGAGGATGTTGGCTTCCAAGCGATGCAGCTGTAGGAATTTGTTCTGGATTGTTGGAGCCATTCCCAAAACCTGCTCCGCCTTTTGGGAAATGGGATCAGTAATGGCAGAGATAGTTACTCCAAAGGCCTTTCTCATCTCCGATAGCATCTCTTCCAATCCCTCTTGGCTTTCCGATTTTATGTCAATATGACGATAAAGTCGGGCACGTCCTAACCCAGCCAACTGAGTACCGATCAGATCAACGAGGCCATTCAGATCGTGGGCTACAGCGATGAGACGGTTGAGTTCTCGAATTTCATCCTCTGTTGCATGCCCCTCGCCAATCAGTTGAAAATAGTTTGAAATCACCTGATATTTTTCGTTGATATCCCGGCATTGGCTTTCAAGATTATTCAGATCTTCTTTATTTCCCTTCATCAGAATCGGGTGGATCTGGTTGAGAAGAACATCCGC
>JBQGBW010000443.1:0-1003 GCA_052043475.1 Magnetococcales bacterium HHB-1 | reverse complement strand
CAATATTTTGAATATCATGGACAACGGAGAGCGTTGGAAAGGTTCACAAACCATGGAGCGCTCGTTGAGTGATGTTCGCGGAATCATCCGAAGCTTGGAAGAGAAGAAAAGGACGTTTTTTATCTTTCAAAAGACCGTCAACGTCCACAAAATGGTGTTACTGGATAAATTCACCTTGATTTTTGCTTGTCTTTTTTTGTTCCTGATCGGTGCATCACCGGGAGCTATCATCAAAAAGGGAGGATTGGGCTTGCCCATGGTGTTATCGGTTTTGATTTTTCTCACCTACCACTATATCGGTATTTTTGCCAAAAATGCTGCCGAAGATCACAGCATTCATCCGGCCATTGCCAGTTGGATCTCGACCTTTGTGCTGGCCCCATTTGCCTTTTATTTGACCAAAAGGGCCTCGTTTGACGAGGGCTTTATCAATCTGGATTTTATCACCGTTCCGATACAGAAAATCTACAACAAATATATGGGGGCAAAAACCCAATAATATATGCACAAAACAAAGCTAAACACCATAGAGGAAGCCATAGCCTCTATCCAAAAAGGAGAGATTATCATTGTGGTCGATGATGAAGACAGAGAAAATGAAGGAGATTTTGTTGCCGCAGCAGAGGTCATTACCCCCGAAAAAATCAATTTTATGGCCACCCACGGCCGGGGCTTGATCTGTACCCCTCTGACTGAAAAAAGGTGTACCAAATTGGGATTGGAACGAATGGTCAGCACCACATCTGACCCTATGGATACTGCCTTTACGGTATCGGTGGATTACAGAGGCAAAGGAGTGACCACCGGAATATCGACAGCCGACCGTGCCAAAACCATCCATGCCTTGGTGGATCCCAAAACCAGAACCATAGACCTAACCCGTCCGGGACATGTTTTTCCTTTAATTGCAAAAGATGGCGGAGTGCTGCGTAGAACCGGACACACCGAGGCAGCCATAGATTTTGCGCGTCTGGCTGGTTTTGAACCTGCCGGAGTGATCGTA
>JBQGBW010000442.1:0-1005 GCA_052043475.1 Magnetococcales bacterium HHB-1 | reverse complement strand
GCTTGCAATTTGGTTACTGATTTCTAATACTTATATTCAATTTTCAACCCCCACCAACAGTTTTGGAGCCTTGCGGGGTCCATAGGTATAAATAGGGGCGTTTCAGGTCTGATTTCACACGCTCTTTTCGGAGAAAGCTCCAGCTCCAACCTGCCCGGTCGGGTTACCACTCTAAACCGGCAGAATATTCAAGCGAATGGGAACGATGATTGATCTTCAAACCTGGACACAAAAAATCATCGAAGGTGACCATTTCACCCTTGTCCTACTCACCCTCATTGCCGTGCAGATCATCTCAACCACCCGGCATAACCGGTTTTCACTGGCTCTCCTCAATCTTCCGGGAACCCTGTTTCACGAACTGGCCCATTATCTGGTTGGCCTTCTTTTACTGGCCAAACCGAATGACATCTCAATCTGGCCGAAAAAACAGCCGGATGGTGGTTTCAGATTGGGATCGGTCTCTTTTAGTCGTTTGAATTCACTCAACGCCCTTCCCACCTCTCTCGCCCCCCTTCTCCTCCTGCCACTCGCTTACCAACTTGATCGGAATTTTTTGGATTATTTTCCTCTAGAGCCCCCTTATTTGTTCCTGAAAATTTTCTTGGTCATCATCCTATTAAAAAACGCCTTGCCATCACGAACCGACCTATCTATAGCACTAAAATACCGCCTGGGTCTTCTGATTTACTCCACCACAACCGCCATCTACCTTTACCGGGATGATCTGCTTCAACTGTACCAAGGCCATCTCCTGATCATAGGATGAGAAGGCCCCTTCAAGGCACATCTCTTCTTAAGAGACCTTGCCAGTGAGCAAACTTTCTTTAAGAAAGACCCCTTTGTTTTTGTTGTATATTTTTATCTATCAATTATTTTCTTTCATTTTTTTCTTGCCAAGGCCAATCTGAAACTGTAGTGTCACGGGTTCCGGTACACGGAGTCCAGCTTTTCGCTGGAGCGGCTTTAAGCGGTTTGGAGGTGTTTTTGGGGTGCGGTTTAACG
>JBQGBW010000441.1:0-1006 GCA_052043475.1 Magnetococcales bacterium HHB-1 | reverse complement strand
ATGGTGAGGGTTTCTAAGTTACTGATGGAGTTCTCAGCGGGGTCGGTGTTGTTTTTATAGCGGAAGGGATATTGAAGGCTGACGGTGAGAAACTTGGCTCCGTTGGTCACGGTGGTATCGGATTCAACAATATTGTTGATCTCCCAGGAGAGTTTGGCGGTGACATTATGGGGGCGGTCAATCCAGATAATATTTTCATCCGTTGCGCTATTACCGCTATTATCATAATCCATGAAGAGGATTTTCCAGAGCGTAAAATCTGTTTTACTCACGTTGCTGGCATCGGTCTCTGTGACCACCAGGCAGTCTGAGCCGCCATTACATGTCATATCATTGGGTTTCCCCCGATAGATCCAGCGTCCAATGCCATCGGCTGTGGCATCGGAGTGGGTAGCGTACTCTGAAAAAAAGTCGGTTGTATTATAGAGTGTGGAGAGTCTTTCTGTTTCAGAGGTGAGCAGCACCACCGCTTTCTGTTTGAGTGTCATCTGGAAGAACTCCTGCCGGATCATGGCGAGCATTCCTAAGAGTCCAATGATCATGACACTGGTGATGGCTACTCCTACCATCACTTCAATCAAGGTAAATCCCAGGCTTCTTTTTGATCTTTTTATATTATCTTGGGATATAATCCGCATGAGGGCGCGGTGATGTATCAGAGAGCAGACAGAAAAAAAGCGCATGGAAAACCTTTTTTTAAATCGGTAAGCTTGATCTTAGATCAGCTTAAAAGAAGAGCGTTCTTGAACTCAAATCTAAGGTTATCACTCTCTTAAGAGATCTACCAAAAGATTATTTGTGCTGTGTCTGCTTTTTTTGGTGGCGTACACCGATCACCACATCAGCAATTGCAGGATCAACCCTTGAATCATCGGAGATATTCCAGGGGAGAATGGTATAGCTCTTCTGGATATGGTGTGCTTCTAACTGGTGCGGTATCCCATGATGATGAATCAGATGGCCAGAGCCGGTGAGCGCAATAATCAGACGCGATGGATCTTTTTTC
>JBQGBW010000440.1:0-1006 GCA_052043475.1 Magnetococcales bacterium HHB-1 | reverse complement strand
CCTTAAAACGTTATCAACAGCGCTTTCCTAATGGGAAGTTTGTCTTCCAGAGTGAAGTGATCGTTGAAGATGCCAATCGAACAATTATCAGAAAACAGCAACAGTCGCCACCATCTCAACAGAAGCGTCCTCAAGCACTCCCACCAGCAAAAGAGGGCGTCATCACCATCGCGCAACAACAGAGGCCAAAAATCCGCGTACAACTCTACTCCAGAGCCAAACGGATTCAGGTCTGGGGTGATGGTTTAAAACTCATGAATCAGCAGAGCCAGCCACTCTGGCAAGGGCGTATGGCGGTGCTCTCCTTTAGAAGAGAGCAAAACCAAAACGGCCTGCGGATGACGCAAGGTTACACGTCTAGAAGAGAGTCCCCCTTCTGGGGTAGAGCAATCCATTTTTCTGCAAAAACCCCCATCACCATCGCTGTGGGCTCCAAAAAAAATAAAAAGGTTCGCGGTGATCTCTGGCTTCTTCCCAGAAAAAACGGTTTTCGTGTGCTTAATATTGTCGATATGGAGTCCTATCTCAGAGGGGTGGTTCCAGCGGAATCCTACGCCTCCTGGCCACTGGAGACCTTAAAAGCTCAAGCGGTGGCGGCACGCACCTATGCCTATTATAAAATCCGCCATCGCAAAAAGAAGATTTTTGATGTTTTCGATGATGCCCGCTCCCAAGCTTATGGTGGGGTCAATCGCGAGCGCAAAAAAACCGATAAAGCGGTTCGGCAGACCCATGGGCAATTTTTAACCGATCAACCAAGGAATCAATCCCCCCGTCCCATTCTCACCATGTATTCTGCAAATAGTGGTGGCCATACCGCCGATCCTCAAGCGATGTTTCAATTTAGCAAGCCCTATCTGGTTGCGCAAAAAGATCCTTGGAGTGAAAACCAGAGGATGTCTACCTGGCGTCGCAGCTATTCAGCAAAAAAAATAGCGAACGCTTTGCGTAGAACGGGGCTTTCTGTTCGCAATGTGCATACTTTAGAGCCTGTAAAAATTGGTCC
>JBQGBW010000439.1:0-1008 GCA_052043475.1 Magnetococcales bacterium HHB-1 | reverse complement strand
AGCGGCCATTATCGTTATCACCAACTTGATGAACCAAGCCGTTGCTTTTGGTGATATGTTGAGAGAACTGTGCAGTGCGCTCCAAGCGCTCAAAAAACCAGGAGGGGAGGGGAGATGTGTTTTCTTTCTGTCCAGGAATGGGATAGAAGGGGGTTGAACTGTTTTTGATGGGAGGGCGGATGGTGTGATTTTTAGGTTGGTAATTTTGTAGTGCGGATTTTTTTTCTTCCGGTAAATTAAGCAGTAACAGCGCAGGATAGAGGATCATTTCAGAGGAGAGACGATGATAGCTACTGGAGGCTTCAAAGTTACTGCCTTCTGGATAGAATTGGCTCTGGCTCTCCTCAAGTAACTCCTGAATAGAAAAGGGCAGGAGGTGATCGTTCTGTTTATGGGTGGGGAGATAGGCAGAAGCCACAAGGAGGCCCGCGATATCGGCAAGATAATGATTCGCCCTTAGCTCTTCATACCACTCCAGATTTTGATAGATAAATGCCGTATGGGCTTCGATGGATTGATAGAAAATTTTTTCAAAGCCTTTTGAGAATTTCGCTCCTTGCGAAAGAAACAGATCATAGCTAAAGAGCCAGTTAGAGACCCGGATGGCGACATCCATGGTACAGGTCCAGTTGACACCGTAGCGCGGTGGATTTTGAGCGATAAAATCGAGAATTTGATCCTGGAAAATCTGGAGGTAGCGCTTTGAAGGATAAAAACCATATCTTTCTTTTTTAGCCAGGCTATAGGCATAAACAAAGAGGGGGAGGTGCTGCATGCGGGAGAGTTCCCAGGGGACTTTAACATCAACCCCAGGAGAGATGGATGCGCTAAGATCGGGTTTCATATAGCGGATTTTTTTATACCACTGATTCTCCTGCCAACGATAGCCCGATTTAAAATCCCGATGCCAGTCAATGGGTTTATACTCAGAGGAGATCTGTTGTCGGATGGCGCGGGCCTGCTCTTGGTTGCTACGGTTTAAACGCTGAATCAGTGATTCTGGATCAT
>JBQGBW010000438.1:0-1014 GCA_052043475.1 Magnetococcales bacterium HHB-1 | reverse complement strand
GCCAGATCTTCAGCAAGTCCAACCACTTTGGAGGCTTTCAGGCCAGGTGCGGGATCAAACTCAAAGGTGGTTACCACAGGACCGGGGATGACATCGACGATCTGCCCTTTAACCTTGAAATCAGCCAAACGCTGCTCAAGGATTTTTGCTTTCTCAAGTAAAACGGTGCGGTCTGTTCCCTTCGCATCGACTGGAGGTTGAGCGAGAAGATCCAGCGGGGGGAGGGGAGGGGGCTCCTCTGGATCAACATCCTCCTTAAGAGGCGGCTCTGGTGGTGTAATTTGTGGGTTTAGGTTTTGTAAAACAGGCTCTGGTGAAGCCGGTTCTTGTGACGGCTCCGGTGAGATCGGTTGTGCAACCTCTTTGATTTCTTGAGGTTCCTCTACAGCGATATCATGATGATCCTGCTGTGGTTCTGGATCGGTTGAATTTGTCGAAGTTGTGCTCTGTGGCTCCAGAGAGGGTTCCTGTGTTTTTGCTCTTTTGCGTTTTCTTGGCGCGGCAATCTCCTCTGGGGGAGGAAAGCGCAAGGCACCCATCGGTGAATCCAGATTAGGCTCCTCTTTTTCTGTGGTGAGTTGGGGGTCTGTGGCGTTTTTGGGAACGATCTCTTTAGTGTGCTGTTGTGGAGAGACCGCTTCTGTCTGCTCTTGCTGTTTTTGGTGCGCTTTAGGCTCTTCTAATTGGGGCTCGCTATAAGTTTCTTCTTCCATTGCAGAGAATGAGGCGTCATAGCCCATCAGTTCAGAAGTTGAAAGTGCAAAGAGCCCCTTTTCCTCTGTGGTGGGATCATCTGACAGAGAGAGATGTGCGGGTTGTTGTGGTTGTTGAGCCGTGTTATCCGTTGTTAACGCTAAAACAGGCTCTCGATGTGGTGACGCTTTAAGCGTGGTCTGCTCTACTGGATTGGAGAGTAGAAGTGCCTGTTCTTTTTTTACCGTGGCCTTTTCAGGTGTGGTCAAAATTTGCGGTTCATTTGTTGGTTGCAAACGCTGAGCATTTTCTTCAGACAGA
>JBQGBW010000437.1:0-1014 GCA_052043475.1 Magnetococcales bacterium HHB-1 | reverse complement strand
TTCTGCCATTTTGAGAAATGCACAGAAGTAAATTACCCAGAAGTGGCCTGGGTTACTCTAGAACCAGGCCACTTCTGGGTTGTTTTAGGGTTAGGGTTAACTTTTCACCGCGCGCGGTGACCTTCACTAGCTCATTTTTTCACCACGACTAAAAAATTGAGTCCCACGGAGACGGAGCCGCGCTGCGCGCGCCGGACGGTCGCCGGGCTACCGCCCTAATGCTCCCTTTTTTTAATGATGAAAGTCTTTGGGGGAATGATCGCACACTTGCTCCTATTAATGCTTATTCTATCTTTCCTAAAAATGTCTTTTCTCCATTGGGGTCAGTCATGACCGACCACCAATGTCCGGGACCCGCCTGTCCGACGTCCGGACCGACAAACTCCTTGTTGAATCGATACACCTTGAACCTTCTCTCCAACGCTGCAATCATCGGCTGGTCGACTACCTCTTCCTTTCCGCTCTTCTTCTTTGGAACCAACTCTTCAATAGAATAGTTGCTTGTCACGACAAACACATCATGCATAAGATGCACAGTTCCTCCCTTGGTCTCACCTGTGCAAGCCCATTTGTCAGACCAGATTTTCAGATGATGACTTAGAGCACCAGTGTCTAAGTCTTCAAGTACGATCACCTTCTCTCCGGCATAACCGTCAAACCACTTGTTTTGACTCTTGTTATACCGATCAGGATAATGAGTCTGGGCATAGTGGGATTTACCAGAACCTGGTTCACCCATTAGCCAAACTCCACAAACCTCCTTTCGCTGATATGATTCAGTCACCGTTAGTTTAAAATCACGCAGACCGCGTGAATATTTCACAAACGTACTGGGATATCGCTCAGCTACCTCCTTCATCGACGCACCGCTCCGGATCAATTCAGTCACATCATCTAAATCTGTTCGTTTTCCCTGATGAGGGCAATCGCCATGTTCGTAAAAATCCCCATCCTTCTTGCAATATTCAATCGCTTGGGCAACGGATCCTTTTCGAGGTTCAATATGGGTCCCGG
>JBQGBW010000436.1:0-1018 GCA_052043475.1 Magnetococcales bacterium HHB-1 | reverse complement strand
CCAGGATGCCAAACAGGTGGCCATGGCCGTTGCCCAAAGCTCTCTGGTAAAAACCGCCCTGTTTGGCCAGGATCCCAACTGGGGCCGGATCATCGCCGCAGTCGGATATGCAGGCGTTCCCTTGAATGTGGAAGCGATCAGGATTGAACTGGGTGACGTGTGCATTGTCCAAAATGGTGAACGAGCGGCTTCCTATAAAGAGGAAGACGGTCAAAGAATCATGAATCAGGATGAGATTACAATCACCATCGATCTCGGTTTGGGAGGCGCATCACATACCGTATGGACCAGTGACTTGTCCCACGACTATGTATCGATCAATGCAGATTATCGAACCTGATTGAAACCACAGAAAACAGAAAGGAAGCCAACTGACTTTTTGTTGAAAATATTGGGAAATTCAGTTCCCGAATTAGTACAGTAAATACAATGTCTGATGAGCCAAACTGCATCAAGTGCAAGCACTTTTTTGTCACCTGGACCCTGACCGCCCCCGCGGCTGTCGTGCGATGGGTTTCAAGTGCCAAGGCATGCCGGCAATAGAGGTCAAAAATATTTCTGGCGAGGCATGCCTGCTGTTTGAGCCCAAAAAGCCAGAACAGCCTGAACCACTGCTCGGCGCTGAAGCTCCTCCAGGATTACGCCATTGGAAGGTTTAAAAAAAAAAGCGTTGCTGCACATCGGCAGCAACGCTTGTATTGCCTTTTATGAATAAGGGTCAAGGCAATAAAATACGAGCCTGTTGATTGAGACATTATTGAGTCTGTTTTAAGCCAGCTAATGGAATAAACCATCTGTCATGGTTTGTCATATCAACTGATTTTAAACAGTCTGCTTTATTATTTCTTCCTGCACATCCCACTCGGATGCACTGTTCATTATCAACTCATCAAGCTTTAACAAACGAGACAGATAGAACCACTGGTCTGGATTTTTTTTGATCATGTCGAGCAATACACTCAACTTGAACAACCGAGATCCCAGTTGACACTTGGGAAACCGACATTCCTGACATCGT
>JBQGBW010000435.1:0-1018 GCA_052043475.1 Magnetococcales bacterium HHB-1 | reverse complement strand
TGATCTTCTCTTTTATTATACCATGGACGCCGGCTGTCACGGTTTTTTTTGCATTGATTGTGCAAGAGTTGGCGTTACCCTGGCACGCTTGGTCTTTTTTGCGTCCCGATCTGGTGTTGATAGGGCTCTTCTACTGGCATCTTTATCGTCCGGATCTCTGCGGTCTGGGGACCGCTTTTCTCTTGGGAATGGTGACCGATATCCTCTCTGGAGTGCCTTTGGGGCTCAATGCGATCACTAAAATATTTGTGATTCTCGTCTTGAACGTTTATGGGAGCCGATTTCGCAATACTGATTTTATCTTTATCCCTTTTGCGGTCACTCTATTTTCCCTATTTGACCATTTAATGCAACGTCTGCTCATGATGGCGCTGTTCTCCATCCCTTTTGATCTTGCAATAATTATGGGCCGGTGTCTGGCGACTTTTCTGATGACCCCTCTGGTTATTGCGGTATTGATTGCCCTGCATCACCGTCTGTTGGACTGATTTTATGTTAGAAGATGATCAGGAAAAATTTAGAGGCCATGCACGCCGTCGTCTGATTACTTTGGGGGGATTGGGGCTTGCGGTATTTACCACGCTCTCAGGGCGGCTTTTTCATCTTCAGATTTTGCGGGGTGGCGCCTATCGGGATCTGGCGGAGAATAACCGTTTGAGCTTTTATCCTATTCCAGCGCCCAGGGGGCGTATCTTTGATCGGTTTGGTAAGGTTCTGGTGGAGAACAGTCCCGACTATCAGTTGATGATTATTCCAGAGTTGGCGGGCTCACTCAAAGATGTTCTTTTCAATCTGCAAGACTATCTTGGTTTGGATAACAAAGAGATCCAGATGATCTTAAAGCAGGCGAAGAGACAGCGCTCTTTTCTTCCCATAAAAGTAAAATCTCACTTAGAGTGGCCGGTGGTCTCTCGCCTGGAGTCCAGAATTTATCGTTTTCCAGGCACAATGATTCAGGTTCAGTCGCTCAGGCACTACCCTTATGCGGGATTGGCAGCCCATGTTCTAGGCTATCTTG
>JBQGBW010000434.1:0-1020 GCA_052043475.1 Magnetococcales bacterium HHB-1 | reverse complement strand
AAAAACTTCAGGTGAAGCCACAATGTGGCTCACCTGATTTTAAAAAAACGTTACTTCATCAATTCAAAAGCACTCTTCGGTGCAAAACACTCAGGACAATTCCAGTCATTGGGTAGATCCTCAAACTTAGTACCTGGTTTAATATTGTTATCTGGATCACCCAGCGCTTCATCATAGATATGATCACATACGGTACAGATCCACTTGCGGTCCGCCATAACTATCTCCTCAAATTTTAAGATTTAAATGATTAAAACCTACAAACAGGTGATTTATTATTTCTCATGTAATAAAAAGAAACAAGGAAAATCATGGGGTTCTTATCGACTTTCAGATAATCTGTTTGGATAAGCCAGTTTACCGCCAACCGTAGGATTGATATGATATAGATTGTGATCATGCCATTTTAATTATGGGTCGAAAAGGAAACTGCGGATGGATCTAACCCCGGAACAACATCAGAAGATACGCCAGTCTGTCGTCGACTTTCAACAGGTCCACGAGGTCCGTAGTCAATTACAGATAAAAGTGGGCCAGAGAGTGACCGCCATTCTGCGGGTAGGAATGATCAGCCTTGCAGTGATCGCTGTGCTTCTGCTCTTTTTAGTCTTTGCACTCAGCTCCAGAATGCGTACTATGGAAGCGGTGATGGATACCATGACCGAAAAATTTACCGCTATGAGTGTTGATATGATGCGTATGCGTAAAACAATGCAGACAATGGAGCAGAATGTCAGCCACCTTCCCACCATCGTCGGTGAAGTAAATGGCATGCAGACAACGGTACTCAATCTGCAAAACAACGTCCATGAGATCACCACAACGGTCTCCGGTATGGATCAGGATCTCACCCAGATTACCCAGAATATGAACACCATGACCAGAACCTTTCGGGTTATGGATGGATCAGTACAACAGATCGGTGTTGAGGTCAATCAGATGTCACGACCAATGAAAATTTTCAATACTTACGCCCCCCTGCCTTAACTTGTCTGGAATTTAGGACGCCATGCAGACAGA
>JBQGBW010000433.1:0-1021 GCA_052043475.1 Magnetococcales bacterium HHB-1 | reverse complement strand
AATCAGGATCGCTTTTTCAAAGAGAATTTTCTCGATATGCTGCTCAATGAGTTTTTCTAAGGGCGATTTCTTCTGGGTGTGGGAGGCGTGATGCTGTGGGATGTACTCTAAGATGAATGGAAGGTTGAGCTTCTGGCTTAAGTGGATGGTGGTAAAGTTGAAGGGCGTGTAGGGGGTATAGATAAAAGCGAATGCTTTATTTTCTAAATTTTCTTTCTTAAGTAGATGAATGAGCTTTGTATTGTATTTTAAAAGGTTAAGATAGGGAAACTCTGTAAAGTCGCTATCAGGTGTGATGTGTTTTTTTGTGATGGAAAACTCCAGGCGCTGGATGGTCTCTGGAGCGATTAAAAGATCATTCTTCTCTTCTCTTAATTTAATCAGGGCGGTTAGAGGGGTGAGGCGTTGATTAAAAAAGGGTGTGGCGTGGATGTTGGTTTGCAGAAAAAGTGCGGGATTCTGATGTTTGAGGGGGGGGTGTTTTATGGCAGGTTGTTGATCCAGCGTTTTAAGCTGTTCGCGTATACTCTGAAGAAAATAGCTTCGGGTGATGAGATCTTTGAGAATGATCAAGGTGTGATAGAGCAGGTAGGGCAGGGTGATCCGCTGTTTAAATCCTTGATCGTTTTGAAACCAGGCTTCTTTGAAGCTTAAGCACCAGATGAAAAAGGCGGTTCTAAAGGGGGAGTGCAGGTAATGGATTGCAGGATAGCGTAGAATGACTTTTGGATAATGGAAAAGATGGCGATAGAAATGTCTGGAGAAAAAACGTTTTTTTATCTCCTCAAAGCTGATCACCTCATGGTGCATATCGGAGGCGCGGGGGGTGAGATTGTAGAAGATAAATAGAGTTTTCATCTTAAGGATCAATGCCTCTATCCATTTTAAGCAGTGCTGTATGAATGTTGCTCGAAAAAGCTTCGCGGAGAAATTTAAAAACCTGAAAGAGTGATGATTTCCCACTGCCATTGGCACCAACAATCACACAAAACTGAGGGATGTTCTTTATTTCAACATCACG
>JBQGBW010000432.1:0-1022 GCA_052043475.1 Magnetococcales bacterium HHB-1 | reverse complement strand
ATACGACCCATCAATGCAAAAAATATCCCCACGCCCTGGAGGCTCCACTGAATGGCTAAGGGCATGGAACCCCAAATGAGAACAGCTAAGAAAAATGCACTATGGATTGCCATAATCTATTGTTTATCTCGTTGGAATTCATTGTTTTTGTAAGAGATCCTGATCTTATTCTAAAGAAGATTTAAGTGATTTCTCTGGGTTTCTTTCCAGGTTGGCTTTTCAAACCCATTAATAAATGGTACTCTTCTCACCTTTAGTTGAGAAAGAAAACAGAATTTTAGCATACCACAATCCATACACAATGAAATGATATAATTAAAAACTGGCCGTTAGCGATCATTGTTTCAGTGGTTGCACTGGGTATCCTGTTTACTGTCTGTCCGTCTCAGGCCAGATCCAAGACGATCTATAGCATCCAGGTTGCTTCCATGCGTGATGCGAACCAAACAGCTCTATCCTGATACGCTGCGGCGTTTACGTCACAGAAAATTTCCTTGTCGCAGCGAACGACGTGCACGCGCTTTGTCTCTTCCATCATGATTAGGATGATATATAGGCGTCAACCGGCTCGCTTTAAATCAAATTAGCGACGATCTCTTTTGGGTAGAAACTTGAGAGGATTAAGCGGTTTAATCTTTTTACGGATCTCAAAATGAAGCCGTGGTGTTTTTACACGCCCTGTTTTACCCACATAAGCGATATGCTGACCTGCTTTAATGCGATCTCCCTGTTTAACCAGAATTGATTTTGCATGGGCATAGGCGGTCATATAGGAGTTGCCGTGGCGCAGGATAATCAGGTTGCCATAGCCGGGTAAGCCGTTATCCGCATAGGAGACCATCCCTTTTGCAGAAGCATAGATTGGTGTGCCTTCACGGGCGGCGATGTCAATACCAATATTTTTACGTGTACCCACAATTGCGCCAAAATGGTTCAGGACACGCCCCTTAACAGGCCAGCGCCATTTTCTTGGTGCTTTTGCTTTAAGAATCCACGCATTAGACTTTTTAAACTCAACTGAC
>JBQGBW010000431.1:0-1022 GCA_052043475.1 Magnetococcales bacterium HHB-1 | reverse complement strand
ATTCTCTGTTTCTAGTCAGACATTAGGGGACCATCAGACTGATCTGTAGCGGTAAATGCTCCTGATCCATCAATGATGGATCAGGAACATTCACGGACTCGGGTCAGTCATTAACCAAATATTCTGATGAGACTGAAGCTTTGGTGTTAGGTGATTTTGATGGTGATGGTGATCTTGATTTTATCGAAGGCAACGACTCTGCCAACCCACCCAATTACGTCTGGATCAATGATGGATCAGGAGCATTTACCGCTACAGATCAGTCATTAGGAGACCATAATACGGAATCGCTTGCAGTAGGCGATATGGATGGCGATGGTGACCTCGATCTCATCGAAGGGAACAGCGGGGAAGCTAACCGAATCTGGCTCAATGATGGTTCGGGATCATTCACGGACTCGGGCCTGACATTAGGAGACCACGACAACGAATCTGTTACTGTGGGAGATGTGGATGGCGATGGTGATCTGGATCTTATTGAGGGAAGCCCCGCCGGAGCGAGCCGTGTTTGGCTTAATCAAACAGCGCTCACCAGTCACACACCCACCACCAATGCACTGGATATTACAGCCAGCAACAATATCTCCTTAACCTTTGGTAGCAGCGTCACGCTGACCCAGGACACCAACTTCCATATTTTTGGAAGCGTCAGCGGTAAAATTGCTGGTTCTTTCAGTAACAATGGCACCACCACAGTCACTTTTGATCCCACCTCCGATTTTGAACCCGGTGAGACCATCACTGTTCTGGTTAATGGCGATATTATAACAGAGACATTTCAGTTTACGGTGGCTGCAGGGGATGCTTCAGGTGTTTTTGGTGACTCTGGACAAGCGCTGGGAGGTCATAACACTTTTTCTACTGCATTAGCAGATATTGATGGTGATGGCGATCTTGATTTAATCGAAGGAAATAGATATCAAGCGAACCGAATCTGGCTCAATGATGGATCGGGGGCATTTACAGATTCAAATCAGACTCTTGGAAATCATAATACAATTGCCATTATTATGGGAGATGTG
>JBQGBW010000430.1:0-1023 GCA_052043475.1 Magnetococcales bacterium HHB-1 | reverse complement strand
CGGGTGATATCGCTTATTCTGGTAAGCCAGCTGAGTATCAGGATGCAACGACGTTCTTTGAGAGTCTACTTGAGGCGGCGGGACTCGATAAAAGCCGTCTCTTTGTTGTACCAGGTAATCATGATGTCGATCGCAGCCGTGTGCAATGGCTCCAGAGGACATTAAAAGATCAGCACAGTTCAAATGAGTACTTTAAGCCAGGTGGGGATAAAGATCATATTTCCAAAGGACAACGGGCGTTTGTTGATTGGTATAATGATTTTTTCAAAGGGGTTCGTGATCCTTTTGATGAAGATAAAAGCTGTGGACCACCGATTGAGCTTCTCGTGAATAATTGTCGTTTAGGGGTTCTTCCTTTAAACAGTGCTTTGTTTCGTTGCGAAGATCATGAAAATTCAGATCATGGTAAGCTTTGGCTGGGTCGGCGTGCCTTAGAGATGGCAGTGGACCAGCTTTCAAAGATTAACGCTGATCTCAATATTGCGTTAATACATCATCCTCTTGATTGGTTACATGATGATGAAAGGGATCAGATTACCGCGCTATTGGATTCTCATGTTGATATGATTTTAAGGGGGCATTTGCATGTACCACAGATAAGAAGTGCGATGAGTGTAGATGGAAAGGTCATCAACCTTGCGACGGGGGCCGCCTATCAGGCGAGTCAATATCCTAAAATTGTTCTATATGTTAACGTTCAATCTCAGCAGATAGAGGTCTTGCCTATTGGGTTTAAGGATAGAGTACGTCCAGATTGGGTTATAGATAATGAGACGTTTCCTCATGAAGCAGATTACAAGGGGCACTTCGATCTGCCTAGTACTCTACGGCGGAAGTGGCTCGTCAGTTCAGGCTTGCAGAGGACGGCCCGCATAGGTCCACTTGAATGGCTTGGCTAACGTCTCGTTGAAATAGTCTATAAAATCTAGGACCTTCTGACGAAGGTCGTCCGTGGAAGCGAAGCTACCTCGCTTCAGCACCTTCCTCGCCAAAATGCTGAACCAGATTTCGATTTGATTCATC
>JBQGBW010000429.1:0-1025 GCA_052043475.1 Magnetococcales bacterium HHB-1 | reverse complement strand
ACCTTCCGATGCAGTGTAACGCCCAAGCTCATCGATATTTCTAGTCCTAAACAGCCCATTTTTAACCGCAAGACTCTCTTCTACCAGGACAAGTCCATCACCATCTGTGAGAGTTGCCGACACCTTTGTTCCTTCTGGTAGATTGGTTTTCCCGAAGAGAACCAAATTATCCCCTTTTATTGAATAGTCAAATGATAATTGCAGCTCTTTTGCCCCTAATGGCGTAGCAACCACAACAACCAGCAACGCCAGTGCGTAGCATAAATATTTTCTCCTAATCCTAACCCACCCTAATCAATAAACTGATACGTTAATGATCATCTGATGCAGACATAAAAAAAGCCCCACGACAATCGTCCAGAGTCGAGGGGCGGCATTGAGTCACACAAGAACAGCCTACCAAACAACCTTATTAAGGTCAACTTGAAAACTAGACTATAAATGTTATATCATATTGATATAAATAGAGATAGAAATTTAGCTCTATAACAATAAAAATCACAAAACCTACTAAAGAGCATAAAAACATACTTTTGCTTTCTGTCCACTGAACCGAAACAATGGGCAGACAGCATTGGCAGGAGATTAGGCCCTCCCACCAATGCCTAACCGCAACCTACCTGACCAGAGGTGAGGCTATGGCTGACCACAGCCTACAGCACGCTCTATGCGTGCGTCTATCCTGTTCTGTCTTTCATTATCCAGATTCTTTGTTTCCCACACTGTTTAAACCGCCTCGAAGCGACCTAAACGGTGGTTTTATCGTGCGCGCCTCCAAAAAAAGTGCAGGAAGTCCGTCAACTGGAACAGGAGAATGAAATCATGGATAATGGAAAACAGAGCACAGAGAAAGAATCTCCAGTGAAACTTGTCTCTGATGCCATGAGATCACTTGCACCAGAGAAACCACAACGCTCCTTTACCAGCTCTGAGTTCAAAAAGCATCTTGGCGAACTCTTCGGCGAAGAAGGTCTACAGAATTTCATTGAGAAGGAGACCAGAGCAACACAACGTGAACAGGAACT
>JBQGBW010000428.1:0-1028 GCA_052043475.1 Magnetococcales bacterium HHB-1 | reverse complement strand
AAATCGACTTTCGGGAATTATCCCCAGAACCTGCGTACGGAATATGTGCGCCCAACTCCGTTCCAACTCGTCCTGGTGCTTCTTTGGCATCCAAAAGTGCGATTCCTCCATACTGATCTGTGGGTCCATCGGTCGAAACATTATTCCAGATCCATTTGATATGATTTAATATTTAGTGCAAAACTATATCATAACCCTATCATCCTGGCACTGCACCACGTTCCTTAAATCAAGACTTTTTGCGGGAGACTCATTAAAATTTAAATTTTTAAATAGAGATTAATCAAATAGAGTATAAGGGTTATAGATAAAGAGCCTCTATAACCCAAAACATACAGTTTTCTATCACCCTTTGAGCTGTTGCCTTAAGCTCTGCCCTTTAATACGGCAGTTTCTTAACTTCTGGCTTAAGATACGGCAGATATTCGCCCACAACGTCCGCTCCGATGCCACGGCCAGATTCTGCAACGCGTTCGCATTCACTTTCCAGAGTACAGCGGGTTCTAAAGCCTGCATGCTTGCCCGCCTTTTTGCATCCTGATCAAAAATCCCCTGTAATCCCGTAACCGCGCCTTCTGTTTGGGCCAAACGGTGTTTGGATTGACTCTGAATGCCAATAGCACCAGACTCAACCACCCAGAAACAGCCACCTGCATCACCTTTCTTAAACAGCGTCTGTCCAGCATTAAGCTCAACCTTCTCTGCGGCTAAAGCCTCTACGGCTTGCGTTAAATCCGTATCAGACAACCCGGTAAAGAGTCCTGATTTTTGAAATGCGGCAATTTTTGTTGATGTCATCATCTGCTCCTCAAAGGATATTTCATCAGCTTTTAAGTTTCCACCCTTTACGCATGAGCACCACCATCAGCATCATCAGAGAGAAAAACACAGACAGAACCGCTAAAAGCGCCCAGTGTGGGTTCCCCTGGGCATAGCCGATGATGGCGTAACGAAAAAGATCCACCATATAGAAGATTGGATTCCAAAGTGCCACCTGCTGCCAGGATTCCGGTAGCATGGAAACCGTA
>JBQGBW010000427.1:0-1029 GCA_052043475.1 Magnetococcales bacterium HHB-1 | reverse complement strand
CCATCTTAGGGAACAGTTTGTCTACTCCAATAGAGAATGTATTCTTTTTTAAGAACTGCTTTGGTAGATACTCATAAAGTCTTCTGGCTAGAGGTCGCTTCAGTCCGATCATAAGATCAAGATCAATGTTTTGGAAAAATCTTGACTGACCAATTGTTTTTATAAAATTCCTGTTAAATTCTATTTTTATGATCCTCTTTGATAAATTATTATTATTGCTGATTTTCTCCTCTATCTCATAATCGAATATGTGAAATCCCATACTAACATATTTATTTTTACCGACATAAAAGCATCCATCAAAGGTAACACTGACACCAGCCCATATATTAAGAGATTTTCTTATCCTATCATATTTTGCAGAGTTCTTTGGTATCCTTAAATTCTTACAAATATCATTTGCTGTGACTTCAATAGCATTATCAAAATTAGATCTGTTTTTCTGAGAAATAAACAGAAAATAATACAATAACAGTACGTCAAATGAATCAGGAATGCCAAGGCTTTGATTGGCATTCAGAGTATAGACTCCATTATTTGTATTAATCACAATGGTTGAACGCTTATCATCCTTATTGGTTAGCCACAAGGGAAACTCAGAAAAATTCATGTCTTGTTTTACAATATTTTTAGTATTTTTATTCATCTCAATATACCTATGAAGCGGATTCTTATGAGTGATCTCGTGAAAGATGATTATATAAGTAAATAAGACTGTATCAATGTTTCATAGGGTCACACACAAAATATCAAAAAGGGTGACCTTTGAAGCAAGAAAGGGTGACCTTTGAAGCAAGAAAGGGTGACCTTTGAAGCAAGAAAGGGTGACCTTTGAAGCAAATCAAATTTTTCAAATAATTGATTTAAAAGTTAAAAAACGCCAAAATGAGCTCTGCATAATTTATCAAATCTTTTTAATAATCATCATCAATGCCTTTTCGCGATTTTTGATTTTGCGAAAATCGATTTTTCAGTTTTCGATCCGGAAGTGGTCTTTGATGATGATAAAAACAGCCGCATGGTGGGGGG
>JBQGBW010000426.1:0-1029 GCA_052043475.1 Magnetococcales bacterium HHB-1 | reverse complement strand
GTTTCAACAATTTTATCAATATCAACAACGCAAAGATTCCCCCCTGCTCACCTGTCCAGAAGATAAAATACTCAACAAATGGATCAGACAGCAGCGGGAACAGCACAAAAAAGAGACGCTCTTAAAAGAGAGAGCCGCACAACTCTCTAAAATTGGCTTCATCTGGGATGTCGAAGCGTTTCAATGGCAAACACAGTTCCAACGCTTCAGAGCGTTCTACCATGCCGAAGGTCATGGTGAAATCCCCACACGATGGCCACAGGATAACCAACTCGCACAGTGGGCTGAAGAGCAGCGAAAACAGTTTAAAGCGAATACACTCAAACCAGAGCGACAGCAACAGCTTGAACAATACCATTTTATCTGGGATCTACAAGAAGCACACTGGCAACGGATGTTCAAAAAGTTTCTCCAGTTTATCCAGCAGCAACACCATAGCAGCATCCCTGAAAAATGGCCACCTGATCCCACACTGGCGGATTGGGCCCGGGAGCAACGCCGCCTCTATCGCAGAGGGCGTCTTAAAGAGACGCATCAATCTGACTTGGAGCATCATGGTTTTATCTGGGATCTTGAGGAGGAGCGCTGGCAAAACATGTATCAGTATGCCATGAACAAGATGCAGACTGAGGAGACCACAGAGCAGAGCAGTGGCTTGATCATCCTTCCGCTCTGGTCCCTTAAGATTGAACAGAAAGATCCCCAACTCAGCGATTGGGCGAAAACACAACGCAGACTCAGACAAAGAGAAAAACTTTCTCAAGATCATCAAACCAAACTCAATCAGCTCAGTTTTATCTGGGATCCAGACGACTATCTCTGGCAAAAATATTATCTTCAACTTAAACACTATATCCAGAAATTTGGTCACGACCATATACCCCGCAACAAAGAACCCTGGACCACTCTTGAAACGTGGCTCAGACAACAGCGACAAAGCTATCAGCGCCAAAAACTCTCCAAAGAGAGAGTCACACAACTTAACGCACTCCCCATCCATTGGCAGGCAAAAGAGGCGGAGTGGCAATC
>JBQGBW010000425.1:0-1030 GCA_052043475.1 Magnetococcales bacterium HHB-1 | reverse complement strand
ATCCTTCTGTGCGGTCTCATTGATGGTATCAATGAGCTCCAAAGTCTCTATATTCTGAAAAACCCGGCAGATCAACTCCTCTTTCAGATAGGGTTTGGAGAGAAAATCATTACCACCGCCCTTAATAAACCGTGCTGATAGAATATTCGAGCCATGTGCAGAGAGTCCGATGGCCGCCAACTCATTGCGGCTTTTACCCTGCTCATAGCGAATCCACTCCAGAAGCGCGAATCCATCCATTTCAGGCATGATATAATCGGTGATCACCAGCCGGATATCATTATCCTCAGAGAGAATTTTGATCGCCTCCATACCATTTTCAGCTTCATAGACACAAAACTGATAGAGTTCCAGGAGTTTTCTCAAGGCTGCGCGCTGGGTGCGGGAGTCATCGACTACCAAAATAGAGATATTTCTATTCTTAGCGAGGCGTTCCACAAGATAGCCGATCTGCTCCACATTGCGGGAGCGCTTCACCACATAATCGATCACCCCTTTGCTCTCCATATAGTCACGGAGGTCGTCACTATACATGGAGGTAAACACAATCGCGGGAATACTTTTCTGGCAGATATAATCGACAATCTCCCCCTCTTTGGCGTCAGGGAGAACCAGGTCAAGCAGAGCCAGAAAGAAGTTCTCAGGCTCCTCCTGTTGAAGAATCGTCTCTGTTTCACGATAAGAGGAGGTGTGTATGATATCAAAACAGGAGGCTGTATTAAGCCGGCGTCGAATCAATTTAGCCAGGACAACACTATCTTCAACCAGCAAAATTTTCTTTTTTCTCATTGCCCTGCTCCAATCGATTGCATGAACCCCATGGATAAAGAGAGGCTCTCCTCTAAAATTTAGAGACACCACAATTAAAAGATTGTTTCCATTTTAGAAGTAAATTGCAAGGATAAAGATCGCAGATCATTTTTAAAACCGTTCTCTTTTTAAAAATTACATCTCCCAATAATCAGGACCGCTCCCCCCTTCAGGCGGTGTCCAAGAGATGCGTCGGTCTGGATCTTTGATATCACAGGTT
>JBQGBW010000424.1:0-1032 GCA_052043475.1 Magnetococcales bacterium HHB-1 | reverse complement strand
ATTTGGCCAAGGGACGCGGGAAGGCGTCTACAGGTGGCTGATCCTGAGCTTTCTGGCCTTCATTCTAGCTCATTGGGTTCACCTAGAAACTTTTCCAGACACTCAGCCAGATTGGGGTATGGCAGCAGAGGCCGCTATGGTGGCAATCCTTTCAGAAATCCTTGTCTTTAAGCTGATTATGGACATTGAGCGGCTATCCAAAGCGGCTTTGGATCTGGGATTCCAGATCACAGTGCAAAGGTGCAAGATGTGAGTTAATTATGGTTACAGTAGATAAAGAACTGGATATATATGTTATATATGCTTTTTTCAGGGCAATTCTATAATGGTTGGAGTTCACGACCGAACAGATACAAAAAAGATGTTTCAATCATCATAAAAGGGGAAGCTTCTGATTAAAATGAGGGGTGTGGATAAGAAGGCGATCCCTTTTTTTAGTTATGAAGCGGGTGCTGACTTCAAATTGTGATTAATTTATATTATAATTCATAAAGAGAATTATAAACACACGACCCTGAAAATAGATCGGTATGATCCATAACATGATGGATCGGGGTTAGAAATTTTTTATCTTTAGAAATTTAGTGTATAAGGACCATGTGATGACCGCATTTCAATATACGGATATCCTCCCCTTAGGAGAAGATCAAACCACCTATCGTCAACTCTCCGGTGATTATGTCTCTGTAGAATCCTTTGGTGAGACGGAAATTTTAAGGGTCTCTCCAGAAGGGTTAACAACACTTGCCCGTGAAGCGATGCACGATCTCTCCCACTTGTTACGGCCAGGACATCTACAGCAGTTACAAAATATTTTAAACGACCCAGAGGCTTCGGATAATGACCGCTATGTCGCTTTTGAGCTGCTGAAAAATGCCAATACCGCAGCAGGCATGGTTCTTCCCAGTTGTCAGGATACAGGAACCGCGGTGGTTATGGGCAAGAAGGGCGAGCAGATTTTTACCGGCTGTAATGATAAAGAGGCGCTGTCTCAGGGGATCTTTCAAACCTATACCCGTACCAATCTGCGCT
>JBQGBW010000423.1:0-1033 GCA_052043475.1 Magnetococcales bacterium HHB-1 | reverse complement strand
AGATTATTGAGTCTTATTCCTGTGGTGGTGTGCTTTACTCCAAGCTGCTTTTCAGCAATCTCCAGCGCTCTTCTAAAGAGTTGTTCCGCTTCTTTGAATTCTCCTAAATTCTGCAATACTGTTGCCAGTCTATCAAATCCTTTCCCTGTTTCAATATGATCCACGCCATGAATTTCTTCTCTCAGAAAAACTGACAGCTCTAAAAATTTTCTCGCCTGCTGATAATCACCAAAGAACCTTAAATAATCACCCAGTTGCCTAGTTAACATTGATAATGCCGCTTCATTGGTATTCCACTGCTCCTCATGTTTAAACAAGATCAGCAAATGAGATACCATAACGCGACATTTTGGCTATGTCTCCATATCTAACTCATTAAAAACAAATATATTTTCCAGATGCGTTAGCAGTTGTTCTAAAGCGGTTTTCTTCTCTTCATCGGACAGTGAATCACGGATCACATCCTGCACCAGTTTATGAAAAACCAATCCCTCTTTCTGTTCTCTGATAAGGGCATGTTTAACCAGTTGAGTGAAAGCATCGGCCCTTTGTAGAGGATCATGATCTTCTGAAGATAACATAAAATCTGTGATCGGCTCCTCTGGCGCTAGGAAAACCATCCACTGTAATAGAGACTGAGAGAGTGGGGACTTCTCTATGAGTTTTTGAACGGATAGAGTAAAGAGCTGACTGATGGTAGAGTGATAATCTGCGGGTTTAGGACTTTCATTCAGTAGCCGGTGGCCACCGACCTGATCGTAGAGCTTATGAAAACCAGAAAAAGTCATACCGGCGGTTTCATAGATATAAGCCGCCGCCTGCACCAATGCCAGGGGATAACCGCCAAGATGTTCTGCTAAAATCTCCGCCTGTTCTTTTTCTGTATCATCTGCTTTGGTAAGCTTCATGAGAATCTGTGTTGCACGATCAAGAGGTAGTGGCTTAACTTCAAGCGTTTGACCAATCCGACCCCAACGTGGTGTGCGGGAGGTGATAAGAATCTTACCGGTTAACTGCTTTTGTGCAATCTGGG
>JBQGBW010000422.1:0-1035 GCA_052043475.1 Magnetococcales bacterium HHB-1 | reverse complement strand
TGCCAGAGAGATGGCGAAACATGTGGGGGCGCATTATCATGAGGTACAGATCACAGAGCAGGATTTTCTTGACTTTCTACCTCAGTTTGTCCGTTATACTGATGAACCGATGGCGGATGTCACCAGTGTTCCTCTCTATTATCTTTGTGCCTTAGCCAAAACCGAGGTGAAAGCGCTTTTAGGTGGGGAGGGCGCGGATGAGATTCTTACAGGTTATACCTGGGATCGACAGATGCAGGAGCTTGATTTTGTCGCGCGCTATCTTAACTGGATTCCTGGACCTCTGTTAAAGGTTGCCGCCAACATGTTGGCGTATCATCCCAGTTTTTCAGGAGCAGGAATCAAAGCGTTAGCAGAAGAAGGCTTTTCAGGTTTTTTTCGCGCAAAGCATCTCTGTATGACCCACCACTGGAGTGAGAAAGAAAAACAGAAGCTCATCTTAAGTCAAGCCAAGGGGGCAGCGGCGGCGGCCTCGACGGACGCCTTGATTGAGGGGCTTTATGATCAAAACAGGAGTGATCACCCCTTAGATCAGTTGCAGCAGAATGCCTGTCAGGGTTGGCTGGTGGAGGATCTTCTGATGAAGTCCGATAAAATGAGTATGGCCGCTTCAGTGGAGTTAAGGGCGCCTTTCCTAGATCATCACTTAGCGGAGTGGGCGGCGACGTTACCTCTATCCTGGAAGGTGGGATCTGCATCAACCGGTTATCAAACGAAGCGGATTTTGCGCCATTTTGCCAAAGGCCGTATACCACAGACCATCATCAACCGGCCTAAAAAGGGCTTCGCCCATCCCACCTATCGTTGGTTGGAGAAAGATAGTCCCTTAGGCAGTTGGGCGAGGGATCGTCTGTTTCATAATGAGCATCTTAAAGCGTGGATCGTACCAGAGGCTGCGAATGCGACTTATCGCCAGGCCCAGAAAGGAAACTGGGATGCGGTAAATAAGATTATGGTGTTGATTGTGCTGGGTTATTGGTTGGAGGCGTGGGGATAGATGTGAGGTGCGGTTCTTTGTAGTTCTTGGTGTATATC
>JBQGBW010000421.1:0-1039 GCA_052043475.1 Magnetococcales bacterium HHB-1 | reverse complement strand
ACAGAAACTGGCATGAAGTGATTGATCTTCGCCTGGATCTACTGAGATGGATCGAGACCTTATCTGCTCAAGAGCAGCGTCTCATTCAGCGTTTAATCTGTGAATCCATTGCTGAGATCTCTGTATCAACAGGAACACCAAAATCAACGATCTACAGCGCACTTTATAGAATTCGCCATCGCGCTCAACGCACACTGCATTAAAGGAAATAGACCAATGACTGAAACCAATATAGATCAAACCATTAACATCCATAAGTCTGGCCAGTTCGTTGGCCGGCAGCGTGCTCAATTGAGCGGGAGAAAGGTCTGTGACCTGTTCCAGAGTGATAGGTTGGTGAGCGGTGTTCATCGTATTAAATCCTTGTTGTAAAGCGGTGTGTTCTTCGGGTGTTAGTTGGGCTGTTTGGTGTAGTGAAGGGTTATTCATGAGCGTCTCCTTTTTAATGCATTTGAATTTTTGGATTATGGTTTCTCATAGACATCTCAAGCTCTTGTATAGCCTGCATGGCTTTGTTTTTCTTAAGCGCCTCAGGTGTCGTATTAAAAATTGCGCAAATAAATCCGAAACCGCCGATTTCATATGAAGGGTTAACAAAAAAATCAAGCAGAGACTGAGCTTCATCCTTAAAATCAGGAATGTTCCAGAGAGAAGAATCTGCACGAACCAACCGGACAAAATCTTGTAAATCACGAACAGCTCTCTTTAAAACAGCTCCCCACAGATCCACTTCTGGTTGCTGAATGTTTTGAGGGAAAAATTGTCTTTGTGGCCAGACGGTTGATTGGATGTTAATGGTTTGATCTATATTGGTTTCAGTCATTGGTCTATTTCCTTTAATGCAGTGTGCGTTGAGCGCGATGGCGAATTCTATAAAGTGCGCTGTAGATCGTTGATTTTGGTGTTCCTGTTGATACAGAGATCTCAGCAATGGATTCACAGATTAAACGCTGAATGAGACGCTGCTCTTGAGCAGATAAGGTCTCGATCCATCTCAGTAGATCCAGGCGAAGATCAATCACTTCATGCCAGTTTCTGT
>JBQGBW010000420.1:0-1043 GCA_052043475.1 Magnetococcales bacterium HHB-1 | reverse complement strand
CGATGATCAAGCTCAATCACATCCAGGGAAACGGTTTCAGCAGCCTTTCGTAAAAGTTCCAGGGATGTGATGTCCTGACCCCGATGAATGATAAGAATCAATCGCATGATCGGATATTTCCTCATGATAGGGACTTTTTCCGCCTACCCATGATACCATGTGGTGATCGGGATTATCTCCTGAAGAAAAACAGGGAATAGAGTATGAGTAGTGCAAAAGAGGTTAAAGCAGCGTTGGAAAAAATTGGGAATCCTGAACGAGCTGATCACTCCCAGCGATTCTTTAAAACAGGACCAGGAGAGTATGGAGAAGGGGATCTCTTTATTGGGGTCAGAGTGCCGGAACAGAGACGTATCGCCAGACGTTTTCGGGAGTTGCCTCTATCTGAAATCAAAATACTTCTGTCAAGTCCCATTCATGAACATCGATTGACTGCTCTTCTGATTCTGGTTGATCACTACTCCCGATGCCAAAGGAATCAGCAAAAAGGAATAATCGTTGACTTCTACCTGGCTAATCAAAAACAGGTCAATAATTGGGATCTGGTTGATCTCTCCTCACCCAAGATTCTGGGAGATTATCTGCTGCATCAACCCGATGAAAGAAAAATGCTTTTTACCATGGCTCAATCCCCCAATCTTTGGGAGAGACGGATTGCGGTTTTGGCAACGGCTCCCCTCTTGAGAAAGGGAGAGTTCGAGGAGTTGTTATCCTTATCTGAAATGCTTTTGGATGATTCCCATGATCTGATTCAGAAAGCAGTTGGTTGGATGTTGAGGGAGGCGGGAAAGGTTGATATCGGCTTTCTGAAATCATTTTTGGAAAAACATGCCGCCCTTATGCCAAGAACAATGTTGCGCTACAGCATCGAACGATTAACAGCCGAACAGAGAAAGGATTATATGGGACGAAAAGCCAAAGCCATCGCCAAATAATTCTAGCTCTGCAACCGATTTCTTCCCCGCTCCTTGGCCAAATAGAGATTGCTGTCGGCTTTTTCAATCAAGGTTACGGGATTAACGGTTGGAGCAGGAATCGTTGTC
>JBQGBW010000419.1:0-1044 GCA_052043475.1 Magnetococcales bacterium HHB-1 | reverse complement strand
CGTGTGGGGGCTTCTCAGGATCTGCTTAAAGCAGGGTTGGATGTGACTGCAATGAAGAGGCGTGGAGAGCGCGATCGTTTTTTGATGGCCGCACGCTATGCGGCAAATGTGGCTGAAAGACAAAATGTGGTGGCGGATATTTCTTAAGAAATAACAATTTGAGTTGTGGTGTTACGCGACTGTTGCTCTTACCCTGGAGAGGCATTTATCTGAAAGATTTTACTTCTAAAGTTGGTGTTGTTTAAACAGTGTGTGAACGATTCGCCCAAAAGAGTCAAACCGAAGTGCCAGATATCCTTGTACAGATTTTTTTGATGGAATAGAAAGAAGATACATTCGTGTTTTAGCTGTGCCTGAGATATTATAGATATGCGTATTCTGTTCTGATTTGATTAACTTGCAATGTTCTATATCGATACGAGAAACTTCACTCATACTGCTCTTCAATGCGGCTTGCCATTCAATGGCTCCCATTGCAAACAGGCAGGCCTGCTCATTCTGAAATCTTTTAAGATCACTGGGACTCTGAGCGTGCCATGGCAGGTCACTTTTTAAAGCGCGAACAATCCAACGCATCACCATGGGATCATAGGTTTCTACTTGGTGAACTTTCTTTTCCCAGGGTGACAGATCCTCTGGTGATGGATCAGGAACACGTACAAGAGGGTAGTGTATTGGCTTGTTCGTTCGATTTTCATAGCGTTGTGCTGTAGGTGTCAAAGCGAGGTTTTGTGCAATGACATGAACGATCTGATCGCCACCAAAGCGATAACTTAAGGGGAGTTTTTGTAATTTATTATCCATGCAAAAGGTTAAAACCACCGCCTTTCAGGCGGTCAGCTTTTAGCACCAATCTGCCGATATAGAGAACATAAGTATGTTTTTGTTTCAGGGCAGGGGAGGGCTATATGGGCTATCGCTATGGAAGTCATACAGTTTTTGATATTCAGTACCATTTTGTTTGGGTAACAAAATATCGTTATAAGGTTTTGACAGGCGATGTCGGATTGCGTGTCCGCGAGTTGGTTCGTCAAACCTGTGAAA
>JBQGBW010000418.1:0-1052 GCA_052043475.1 Magnetococcales bacterium HHB-1 | reverse complement strand
TCTATCGATCTCATGCTCTACTTCTCTTGAAATCCTTTGAAAAGAATTCAAAAGCGTTTTTATCTGCTCAGATAACGCCAGGTTATTATCGCCCGCACCAAAACGCAATGCGCGCTCAAAAACAATCGCCAGTTCAAACTGATGCACTGTAATCTGAGAAAGTATTCGCGTGACCGGCAGATCCTGCTGTGCCACTTCACGGACTTCATTACCAATATGATCAATTTTAACCAGAGCAAATCCTGAAGCCCCCAGGGAGGCAATAAAAAAGACAACACTTAAAAATAAAATTTTGCTTTGAATCGTCAGATCGTTGAGTGACCGCATATACATCCGCTTCTTTTGAGGTTAATAAACTACACGTTCTGCTGCCCGACCTCCAATGATCAAAGCTCTTTTGACATGGAGAGCTGAATTTCTCAGGTCTATAAAAAAGAGAGCAACATCCTATCCGCATTTTTTTCTATTGCAAAATTAAATTTGCGATATCCAAACGTTTGGCATCTTACAAAAACCGTACCTTGATGACAAGACAATTTTTTATATTATCATATTATAAATTTATCGCGACAAAAAAAGTGTCTTTTTCAATAGAGACAAAATCGCCCCACATCTGTTCCAGTCCCAAGTCAGATTTACCCATTTTTTACAAAACGTGCCAAGCCATAATTAACCAGAACAGATCATAGAGAACAATAGATTAAAGATAGATAAAAACATATATAATAATATAAGATAGATCATGTAACTTAAGAGAGGTAATAATATTAAATATAAACAGCCCCCCTCCTCAACTCATTGATAAAGTTTCCTATACGCCTCAACAATACGTTCTGTATGTTTTTTCCAGGTATGCTTTTTCAGCACCTCAAGTCTCGCGGCCTTCCCCAAACGGCTCGCCTCATCCATATGGCAAACCAGATACTCCATCCCTTCAGCCAACGCCTGGGCATCCCCCGGTTTCACCAGCCATCCCGTTCGATTATGTTCTAAAATTTCACCAATCTGATCCAGATTCGAAGCCACAATCCCCCGCCCCATGGCCATATATT
>JBQGBW010000417.1:0-1055 GCA_052043475.1 Magnetococcales bacterium HHB-1 | reverse complement strand
CTAAGGTTGCGTTTTCCTGACGCGCTTCAGCGCTGGGTCGCATCGCGATGCTTGCTCCAAAGCGGCGCATTCATATTGTTAATAAGGTCGGATGGTTGGGAGATGGAGCGTGTTGATTTATAAAAAATTGATTGAATGCGCAAATTTAAGTTAAATCAGGGGCTTTGCCCCTATGACCCCACCAGGGCCCTGCCCTGGACCCGCTAGGGGAATGATTCCCCTAGAACCCCCGGATACGCTTGGGAATAGAGTTTCTTTAGGGCATATAAAAATCCTAGCATCCATTCTCGGCTGACAAAGGATGATCTCAAATCACGCTTTCAGGCCACCACCCCGGAATCCATATTGAGCCAACACCTTTTATGAGGAAAAGAGGTGGAACGCCCAGGCTTGGTAGATTGTCGTTATCTTTCCCTTCTGGATAGAAAAGGATGTGTTGATGAGTCATGATCCTGAATCCCATGCACCGGGCTCTCGTCCGCGTCGACGTCGTCCACGTAAAGTTTTCCCACCCTGTCAAGGGTGTGGTGCCGATACCGGGTTTACGTGGCACTGCGTTTGTGGTTTTGCTTTTTGCCATAGTTGCATGAATGCCAATTTGGAGATGGTGCGTTGCAATGGTCGCACCTGGATCTGTCCGCAGTGTGGTCGGGATCATATTTTGGCCAAAGGGTAGCGTTGTTTTGCAGGCAAGAGCGTCAAAAAACAGTTTGCCTTATGAAATTATGTCGCCGTTGTGATGACCTCTATCAACGTAACCGTGCTGATATTATTGTAAAATATCGTTATTGGCAAATATATTGCTCTCCAGCTCCTTGTTGATGGAACCGATCGTGGCAAGTTGTTCAACCGCTTTCACGGTCACGACAAGGGGAACCTTGGGATCCTGAGATCACGATGAGCGTGATTGGACATCAGGGGATCCAGGTTTGATGAGGGAGATATTGTTGTCATGGGCAATGGATGCTAGGATTTTTATATGCCCTAAAGAAACTCTATTCCCAAGCGTATCCGGGGGTTCTAGGGGAATCATTCCCCTAGCGGGTCCAGGGCAG
>JBQGBW010000416.1:0-1056 GCA_052043475.1 Magnetococcales bacterium HHB-1 | reverse complement strand
GCCACCGCCTGAAAATCAGCCATAAAGGCAAAAACAACCCCGTCTCCAACGCCGACACCGATGTCGAATACACCATCCTCAACCAACTACAAAGAGCCTACCCCGACTACAACATCATGGCCGAAGAGAGCAAAGGTCTCGACAACAACGACTCCCCCTACTGCTGGATCGTCGATCCCATCGATGGCACCACCAACTTCATCCGCGGCATCCCCCACTTCGCCATGACCGTAGCCCTGAAAAAAGACCAGGAGATCATCTCCGGCGTCATCTACGATCCCATCCGTGATGAAATGTTCTTCGCTGAAAAAGGCCGCGGCGCCTTCCTTAATAATCACCGCATCCGCGTCAGCCAACTCCGCGTCCAGCAAATGAACCAGATGCTCTTAGCCACCGGCTTCCCCCACCGACATAAAGAAAAACTCAAACCTTACTTAAGATCATTCGAAAAACTATTCTCAGCAGTCAGCGGCATCAGACGTATGGGAAGTGCCGCACTGGATCTAGCCTACGTAGCAGATGGACGCTTTGATGGCTTCTGGGAGATGAAACTCGCCCCCTGGGATATCGCCGCCGGCACTTTAATTGTTAAAGAGGCGGGCGGATTTGTGATGGACTTCTCTGGAGAAGATAACTACCTGCGCTCTGGAAATATTATCGCCGCCACATCGGCCGTAAGAGAGATCATGCTAAAAAGAGTCCAGGAAGCACACTTAGAATAGATCGAGCCCCCTGGACTCAAAACTTATACACCTTTTTCCTCTTGTATCATTTGAACATATATATTGTGGTTACATTTTTTTTCAAAAAGACGCTTGACGCACTTCATATTTTCGTCAAAAATAGATCGAATTTATAAAATAAATAGCATGAACGCCATCATTGAGTAGCACTATTCAAAAATCTAATAAACAAACAATGCAATAGAAGAGTTTTTTTTATGACACTTGCCTTGATAAAACAAAAACTTAATCTCCAATTCGATCAATCCATGAACCGCCGCATCATTGCAGGAAAAGAGGTAATCATCCACTGTCATCACTATAATTCGCGTTT
>JBQGBW010000415.1:0-1063 GCA_052043475.1 Magnetococcales bacterium HHB-1 | reverse complement strand
CCCCCCCACACATATCAAACTTCATCTCCTCCATACGGGTGGGCGGTTTCAGAGAGATTCCCCCGGTATCGAAGGTGACCGCTTTACCCACAGCCACAAAAGGTTTTTGATCACTGGGCCCTTTTAGGTACTCCATCACAATCATGCGTGGCGGCTTATCACTCCCCTGCCCGACACCAAGAATACCCCCCATACCCAGTTTATTCATCTGGAGTTCATCTAAGATGGTGGTATAGATCGGATATTTTCTCGATAGAACCATCGCCTCCTGAGCCAACGCCTCAGGAAAAATTTTATTGGGCGGATTGTTGGCCAGATCGCGTGCTAAAAACACTCCCTTAGCTTCGCTCTCCACGCGCTTAAGATCAATTGACCAGCGCGCCGCTTGACCTTTATTGACCGCAATAGCAAAAAGATCCAGCGTCCCTTGATCTTTTTTCTCTTCATCAGAGATAAATGAGGTAAAGCGATAATCGGCCAGGCGCGCGCCTTCCGCGATGGTAGAAGCGGTCTGACGTTTACTTAAAGCAGGCAGATCTTCCAGGGAAACCAGACAGAGCAAGGAGGCGACCCGATTTTTTTCCGCCACCTTGGCCAGCGTACCCCCTAACCTGCGTAAACGCTCAATTGTAATCTTTTTTTTCTCTCCCAATCCCACCAACAGTAATCGATCCTGCGGCTGTTTTGAGAGCGTTAAAAAAACATGCTCACCCGATTTACCGGTAATCCAACCCGATTTGATCGCCTGACGTACTGCACGACGGGTGGGTTTAGCCAAGAATGAAATCGCCTTCTGTGGCCTGCCGTCAGAGAATACACCCAACACAAGACAGTCAACCTTCTGACTGGCTAATTTTTGATCCAGATAACAGAGTCTAAAGCTCATTTAACAGTTGTCCTTTTTTTGAGCCACAATTTCTCTTAGATTAGACAATCGTTGGCCATGATATCCAAATATCATGCTACACTTATCTTAACATGATCTGTTGCGTAGTGCTTCATAAAGATATTTCCACCTCTTACCAAGCAAGGCGACACCCAGCAATGCACCGTATCTCCCGCT
>JBQGBW010000414.1:0-1064 GCA_052043475.1 Magnetococcales bacterium HHB-1 | reverse complement strand
TTCCAGACCATCAAAGACACAGTCGGTTGAAATTTGAATCAGTTTTGTGTTGCATTTGATACAGTAGTCGGCCAGTTGATGTGGAAAGGTGACATTGACCTTACTTGTCTCCTTCTCGGGGGTTCCAGAGGCGATGCGTCGGTTGATGATGCCAGCGGCATTCACCACATAATCGATCTGATCCAGATCTAATTGGTTGACAGGATCTTTTGTGATATCAAAGGATTGTCGATCATAGGCGGTCACCCTATAGCCTTGGTGGCGGAGATAATAGACCAGTGCGCTGCCAGCCATACCTTGGCTTCCGAAAATGGCGAAAGCGGCCTTTTTCATACAAGTACCTCGGATGCTCACTGTCGTTTGAAGTTGGGGAGGCGTATATCCATAACGATTTTTAAAAGCAATCTGTATGCCGCAACAGAAAAAAGATTGAAGCGCTTTTAAAAATTATCATAACATAAAAGGGGGTGGATTTGGGAATGGAAACGCGGATTTTGATATTTAAATGGACTTAAAAGTTCTGGGAATGGTGAATGTGCTCTTTTTAAGGAGGGGCGATTGCAAATTTGCCCTTTTCAGGATATTGACGCGGGATTCAGAATCGATTAGCCTAAAATCTTATATGTGGAAGTATACCATAATCTTGAACAGAAACGATGCAAAATGGTTCAAGATAATCATGGATTCATGGCGAACTTTTGAGGCCTGTTTTAATGACAGCGAACCTTTCGCAGAAGAAAATGCCGCTGAAAAAGCGCGATAAACAGAGTGAGGAGCAGGAGAATTTTAGTGAAGACTCCCCTCTGAAAGTTGAAGCGCTAACCAAGATCCTGCGTCGCCACTCTGGAGAGCGGCATGCGGTTGTTCTACAGGATTTTCCCGATCCAGATGCAATCTCCAGTGCGTTTGCCTATCGGGTGATGGCGGGGCGTTTTGATATTGAGACCGATCTGATTTTCTCTGGACGTGTCAGCCATCAGGAGAATCTGGCGCTGATTAATCTTTTGGAGATCGATCTTCTTAAATGGAATGGCCAACCCCTCCCTAAAGGGCGCTACCATGGC
>JBQGBW010000413.1:0-1069 GCA_052043475.1 Magnetococcales bacterium HHB-1 | reverse complement strand
CCTGGTGGATCATTCACAGGAAATCTCAAAGCTTTTGAGTGGGATAAAGGCAATTCAGGTGTCACCTATAGTGTCGCTTCGGATACCTCTGAGGCAACACTGTCGATTGAGTCTAATGGATTTTTTACCTATACAGCTGATCCTAATAATCCTTTTATCGGTATCGATCAGTTCCGCTTTACTGCAACGGATAGTGATAATGCATCCAGTGAAGGGATTATTCGCGTGATCACTGAGGCGTTGGAGACACCTCTACCGGATGGTGAAGCGTCTGTGCTCTCTTCTGTGATCACCAATCCTGAGAGCCGTCCTGTGATTTCAACCTATTCAAAGATAGGTTCTCCTTCAGATGGCAGTACTTTCTTATCCTGGATATCAGAGTCCTCAACGTCAATATCCATTCATTGTAATTATACTGATATTGATGATGTAAATAATAAAACGTTTGGCTATGCCTCAATCAGTGGAAATGTCTCTTCTGATGACTTTGCACTTGATCATGCGTGGCTGGATGATGGAAAACTGGCCCATGTTTATACTTTTGGCTCCAGTTTGAATATGAGTGTCTTTGCTGGTTTATCCAATGGCGATAATATTTTCAGCTCTTCTATTGTAGAGAGTGGGAGTTTTCATCATGCTCATTTATTGTCATCAGAACAGTTGACTACTCAGATAAGAAAACCACAAATTGTTTCACTATCCAATGGCGAATTTTTTATCGCATGGCAGGGAGATCAACCGGACAGTGAGAACGCTTCGATTCATATTCAACGTTTTAATGCTTCATTTGAAAAGGTCGGCTCGCTGATTACTGTTGGCGATGTTGGTGAAAATAATCGTTCTTCTCAAATTGTTAAGCTAACAGATGGCTCTCTGGTTCTGGCTTGGCAATCCGAAGATGATGTCACCGCCAATGATATCTATTTCCAGCGTATGGATTCATCTGGCGCTTTTGTTGGTGGTGTGATCCGGGCCAACACGCATAACCCTGGAGATCAGACCAATCCTGTTCTTACTGCGCTTACCGATGGTGGTTTTGTTCTGGTCTGGCAATCAGAGTTCCAGGATG
>JBQGBW010000412.1:0-1075 GCA_052043475.1 Magnetococcales bacterium HHB-1 | reverse complement strand
CCGAAACGTTTTGCTTTATGGTGTGCGGTGGTGGCCTGTTTTTTTATCCAGTGGCGGATGATCTTTATCAACGTGCGTTTTAAGCCTTTTGAATCATAAATGGCATCCTCAAGCCTCTCTATAAACAGAAGCAGTGTGGCCGATGCGGTAAAGTCGCTGGCCTCCTGGCTGACCCTTACTTTTTTTCTCTTGAGATTGATCGGACACCTGATCTGCCGGATTGGTGGCGCTTCTGAGGCTTGTCCATCAATCAGAATCTGCAGGATGGGCGTATCGCAGTTGGTGAGCAGTCGGCTGAGAAAACCATAGTGTGAACCTAGGCTGTCACAGAGTGCGCACTGCTGTGCTTGCCACTGTTGTTTCTCTTTGCATCCAATCGCTTGAATATGGCCATACATTGATTTGTGATCCTTAAAAAAGAGGCGATTTAACTCTTTGGTCTTTTATCTTGATCAGTGTGCTGACCGTCTTTGCTCTAGATGCAAAAAGAAGATGCAATGGATAAGGCGTTTTTATTGTGGTGTGGGGACAAATGTACCATCAGGCCAGTTTGGGCCATCAATGGGTTTACCAAGATCGGCATTTAAGAGCCGTTGCCGTACATCCAGCAGTTTATTGACCAGTGCCGGTTCGGCATCAAAGTAGGCTTTATCATCCTGGGAGCGTTTGACCACCACGCCTAACAGTTCTGTGATGGCATTACCCACAGAGTTTTGACTGATGGTGACAATCAGACGGCCTTGATCATCGCGATAGAGGATCTGTTTATAGGCGGGACGCCAGCGGATCTCATTGGCAAACTTAGGATCGCGCTGCACATTTTGGCGTACTTTTTTAGCCGCACTGAAAAAACAGTTGTTAAAGAGCAGCACATTTTCCACCTGCTTTGGAAAATAGGCATCTTCTGGGATATCACCCTGCCTGGTGGAGACCTGAAGGAAGAAGGTACGATAAAAATCGAGGAATCCTTTGAGGATTTCATCATATTCATGCCAAAATCGCGGCTCACGCAGCATATTGGTACCGCCTGTGACCTCCCAGCTTGGTAGACCCTGGGGATAACCGGTGAGGCTGA
>JBQGBW010000411.1:0-1077 GCA_052043475.1 Magnetococcales bacterium HHB-1 | reverse complement strand
ACGCGATGTGCGACTTTCATGACGAAACGAGCCCATCAAAGACAAGAGGATCTCTGCCAAGCTGTCTGTTCATAAAAACGCAGATGGTGTGAGAAAGAATTTTTCTCGCAATCCGACTTTTGAGATGCCATACATCTCTGACACGGATTTTTTCAATATTAAAGCGCTCTGTCAGTTGGCCTATAACGGTTTCAATGAGTCGTCGCACTGACATTAATTTTTTGACAAACTCCTTTGGCCGATTATCCCTCATATTTTTCCTAAATGGAGTCTCAAGCTCAACCTCCTGATTTTCTTTGAACCGTTTTTTCAGTTCCTGATCGATATATCCTTTATCACCGATCAATATGCCCTGAATAGAACCAGCAAGTTCAGGAAGTACTTTGCGTTCATCAACATTTGCTGGTGTAAGCATAAAACCTGAAATTGTTCCATGAAAGTCAATGAGAAGATGGCCATGAAAGCCATAATATGTTTCATCTTTTGAAGCGCAATAGCCGTAAGTTGCTCCTTCCCAACATGAACGGCACCGTTTAGCTCGTCTAAAATGGCAAATTGGGATTGGAAACCCATCAACAATATGCACTGGATCTTTGATAACTCCCATACTGTCAGCAAGTTGCATCTGTACCTGCTCCTTAATCGATACAAGGTTTGCGGCTTGTTTCGCAAATGCAGATCGAGACCCTAAAGCAGGAAACAAGTCTAGCCAATGTATGCGGAAATATTCCCAAATGCCTTTATCCGTTCCTATCCCTATGAATTCGCCTACGATTTCCATAGTAACAACTTCACTATCTGATAGGGTTGGATCAAATCCCCGCTTATGGGTATCCGGTTGATGCAGGCCCTGGTTATATTTAAGATAAATGATCAATTATTTAGGGTGTTGCCATCCATCTGGATCTCCAGCAGCGTAAAGACTATCGTATGTTGGCCAACACTCAGCTTCTGTTGCCAAATTAAGAGCACGTTTAAAAGCTGGGCCACGCCAAAATCGGCGATTAAACCGAAAAGTGTATTCATTCAGGTAGGCTTGAATATGTTTCTCTTGAACACCACCTCTAAATGTACCGT
>JBQGBW010000410.1:0-1077 GCA_052043475.1 Magnetococcales bacterium HHB-1 | reverse complement strand
TTGCGCCGGTGATCTATATCTGGGTTCAACAACCCTATCCTATCGCGCTACTCGCCACCCGTTTTCGCCGTATTGAGTTTGCAATTCTGCTCATCGGAGTCACTTTTGTCTCTGTTGCCGTATTTTTTTCGTCTAAGTTCATAGAACAGGATCATTTCCTACTCCCCTATCTTACTTTTCCATTTCTAGCATGGGCGGCACTCCGATTTGAGCAGCATGGCGCCTCATTGGTCTCATTTATCTTAGCGACTCTGGCCATTTGGGCCACAGTCAATGGCTATGGTCCTTTTTATACCCACACCACAGCCTCCAGAAGTGTGCTCTCACTGCAAGCCTTTTTATGTATCTCGATTATCACCACCATGTGTATCGCGATCCTGACTCGTATTGCACGAAAACGTTTGGATAAGCTTCTCATAAGTCAGGAGCGTTTAACCGAGTTGATCGGTCAAACGCAATCCTTAATGGCGCTATCACCGGTCGGTATTTTTCATACCGATAAAATGGGGCGCTGTCTCTATGTCAATGAAACCTGGAGCCAGATTGCTGGATTAACCGCTGAAGAGGCCAAAGGTGAAGGGTGGATCGATGGTCTTTATGAAGCGGATCGTCAGACCATCAACGAAGCATGGTCCATTGCGGTTGAACAACAAAAAAACTTTCGACTTGAATACCGTTTTCAACGTCCCGATGGAAAAATGACCTGGGTATTAGGGCAAGCGACAGAACAGCGTAACAACGCAGGAGAAATTATTGGCTATATCGGCACCATCACTGATATTACCAAACGCAAAAAGATTGAAGAGGCTTTAAGACAGAATCGAGCCCGTTGGAAAGGGTTGGTTGAAAACTCTCCTGATTATATCATCACCTTAGATCATCGTTTTCATATTGTCTTTATTAATCGCCCTCTACTAGGTTTAAAGAAGGCGCAAATTATTGGTACCCGCTTACCCGATCTTATTCCAGATCAATGCCGCATGGTGACTGATGCACTGACAAAAGCATTAACAGAACAGAAACAGATCACCTATGAGACGGCTCACCGCAGTGTAGATGGTCATCAACGCCATTTTA
>JBQGBW010000409.1:0-1078 GCA_052043475.1 Magnetococcales bacterium HHB-1 | reverse complement strand
AGCCCCCGTGATATAGATTGCCGCCGCGGCATTGAGTGCGACAATATCTTTTTTAGCCCCTTCTTGGTTATCGAGGATATCCAGGGTGATCTTTGCATTGGTTTGCGCATCACCTCCTGCAAGATCTTCAGCCGATGCCTGGTTTAGACCGAACTGTTCTGGATGGATGGTGTAGGTTGTCACTTTTTTATCATCATGGAGTTCAGCCACATGGGTGATCCCTGTGGTTGTGATCTCATCGAGTCCATCCTCACCATGAACCACCAGGGCGCGACGGGAGCCTAAGCGTCCCAGAACATGAGCCAAGGGTTCAACCCAGGCAGCATCATAGACACCTAAGACCTGAAACGCGGCGCCGGCCGGATTGGTAAGTGGACCTAAGAGGTTAAAGATGGTACGCAACGCCAACTCCTGTCTAGGGGCTAAGGCGTGGCGCATGGCACCATGATGTTTGGGGGCAAACATAAAACCGATGCCTGCTTTCTCGATACATTTTTCCACCACTTCCGGTTCCGCTTCGATATTCACCCCAAGCGCTTGCAAAAGATCAGCAGAGCCACTCTTTGAGGAGATGGAACGGTTACCATGTTTGGCAACGGTGAGTCCACAAGCCGCCACCAAAAAAGAGGATGTGGTGGAGATATTAAATGTACCCGAGCCATCTCCGCCGGTGCCGCAGGTATCGACTGCCGTACCTGGGGCGTGGATGGCGTGGGCTTTTTCGCGCATGGCCTGTGCGGCACCGGCGATCTCATCGATGGTTTCACCTTTCATGCGCAGCGCTGTAATATAGGCACCAATTTGTGCGGGAGTCGCTTTTCCAGACATAATCTGGTCCATCACCGCTCTGGAGGCTTCCATGGAAAGGTCTTTGCGGAGGACGAGTTGTGCAAGTGCAGATTGAATGGTCATCATTGTTCTATCTCAAAAGCGCATAAAGTTGAAATATCGTAAGGTGATCTTAAAGCGTGTTTTAACATTGGGACCGGATCGGTATAATCCATCTACTCTTTTTTTATAAACGGCTCAATCTGTTCCAGCAATGTTTTTATTGTCCACTCCTCAAAATATTCCAAAG
>JBQGBW010000408.1:0-1080 GCA_052043475.1 Magnetococcales bacterium HHB-1 | reverse complement strand
CTGAACCATCATTTTCCCAAATTCGGTTGGATCCACTTTCGATCAGATCAAGATCACCATCACCATCAATATCACCGAGCACAATAGAGGGAGAATAAGTATCTCCTAATGCTTGGCCGGAGTCTGTAAAAGTTCCTGAACCATCATTTTTCCAAATTCGGTGGCCTTGGTCCCAGGTTCCTTCGATTAGATCAAGGTCTCCATCACCATCAATATCTGCAACCACGATACTCATCGTTCCATGATCACCCAGCGTTTGTCCTGAGTCAGCAAAAACACCTGGAGCATCAGCGGTTGTCGCATCACCTGCAGCCACCGTAAACTGAAATGTCTCTGTTGCAATATCGTCATTCACTAAAACAGTGATGGTTTCACCAGGCTCAAAATCGCTGGTGGGATCAAAGGTGACAGTGGACGTTCCATTATTACTGAAAGAACCAGCAATCTTACCACTGAGACTGCCAAAAATATGAAAGTTGGTATCCTGGGTCAGTGTAACGTTGCTGCCAAAGGTTAATGAGACGTTATTGCTGGCCGTGATATCCAGTGCATTGGTCGCGGGGGTGTGACTGGTAAGGCTCGTTTGATTAAGCCAAACGCGGCTGGCTCCGGAGGGGCTTCCCTCAATAAGATCCAGATCACCATCGCCATCCACATCACCCACAGTAACAGATTCGTTGTCGTGGTCTCCTAATGTCAGGCCCGAGTCCGTGAATGATCCTGAACCATCATTGAGCCAGATTCGATTAGCTTCGCCGATGTTCCCTTCGATGAGATCGAGGTCACCATCGCCATCCATATCGCCTACTGCAAGCGATTCCGTATTATGGTCTCCTAATGACTGATCTGTAGCGGCAAATGTTCCTGATCCATCATTGATCCAGACGTGATTGGGTGGGTTGGCAGAGTCGTTGCCTTCGATAAAATCAAGATCACCATCACCATCAAAATCACCTAACACCAAAGCTTCAGTCTCATCAGAATATTTGGTTAATGACTGACCCGAGTCCGTGAATGTTCCTGATCCATCATTGAGCCAAACGCGATTACCCTGACGGCTGATTCCTTCGATAAAATCAA
>JBQGBW010000407.1:0-1086 GCA_052043475.1 Magnetococcales bacterium HHB-1 | reverse complement strand
TAGAAGACCCCGTTACGCATATTGCTCTGGATTTGGGTATTACAAGATTAGCGCTCTATAAGGAATTATGGAGGGTTCGAGAAACGTTAGGGGTCTATTCCTCAACAAAATAAAAATGAATAATTTTGATTTTTCTTAATTATTCTCTGGACTTATAACAAACAGAGAGCAATACTATGTGCAGAAAACAGAGCTACCCTAATTTTTTAGTTGACAGATATACGGATATTCTGGCAGAGTGGTTTTCGGAGCTTAAGAAACTCCTTCCACATAGCGGCACACCGCTCCCGTCAGATCCAGCGGTTTTTTTGCGCCCTTTTTCTCCGGGGGCAACGTGTGCATGTCCAAGGTTTACGCCTAAAGACACGTTGGCTCGGCTATGTGCGGGTTTCTTACCCCCGGAGTTCATATACCCTAAGAAAGTATACTGTGCTCCGGTAACTCAAGTCGTTACACATAGAGCGCAGATTATGTCATATCTCTATTCTTTCCCTCAGAGCCGAATCCTGGTTCATTTTCTCACCGATTCAAGCACCCAACCCATCCGTATTCTGGCAGAGTGGTTTTCGGAGCTTAGAAACTCCTTATACGAAGCGGCACACCGCTCCCGTCAGATCCAGCGGTTTTTTTGCGCCCTTTTTCTTCGGGGGCAACGTGTGCATGTCCAAGACGCAAGTCTAAAGACACGTTGGCTCGACTTCGTACGAGTGTTTAACCCCCGGAGTTCATATACCTTAAACAGTATCTGCGCTCTGGTCGTCAAAGACGCTATACGAAGAGCGCAGATCATGTCCTATCTCTATTCTTTCCCTCAGAACCAAATCCTGGTTCCTTTTCTCACCAATCTCGAAGTGCGCTCCCCTTCTACGGGCACAGTGCGCTTATCTCGCATCCCTTTTCCAATCTTCAGGCCAGCGCTTTGCTGCGTCTGGCGATCCCTCTTTTGCCGATCCCACAAATCAATGGGGAATCGGCTATTCGCGTTTCTATTCCAATAATTTGTAATTATTAATCTCAACGCACTCTTTGAGCCCGAATTGCGTCATCGCTATTCGTGTGTCTGGATTCAATAAACCTAAATAGTGT
>JBQGBW010000406.1:0-1089 GCA_052043475.1 Magnetococcales bacterium HHB-1 | reverse complement strand
TCATCCACTTCAGGTTTAAAAGCCATCCCCAAAAGCCCGATGGTGAGCTGTTCCAAGTTAACAAACTGCTGACGCAGGCGGTCGATGATATGAAGAACCAAACCCTCATTAACCAGCATGGCATCATGGCCTAAAGAGAAGTTATTTCGCGAAAAGGCTGCCAGTTGCATGGTATCCTTAAAAAGACAGGGGCCGGCAGCAAAACCCGGTTTAGGAAAACCTTTCATGCGTTCATAGCCGCTGGTCATGGCGTGCATGATGCGGTCGTAGTCCACATCGGCGGAGTCTGTGATCATATAGAACTGATTGGTGATCGCAAAGTTGATATAGCGATAGGCATTGCTGAACAGTTTAGCAAACTCGGCCTCTTTAGGCTGGACACGGATCACCTCAGGACAGATGCGCTCAAAAAGTGCGGCGGCTTCATCTTCTGCTTCCTGGGAGGTGCCAGAGACAATCTGAGGCATCCCTTTGAGTTCTTTGATCGCGTAGCCCTGCACAACCCGTTCAGGGCAGAACGCCACTTTAATCTTACGTCCTAAGCTGCGAAGATAGCGATCCGCCCAGTCTGTGGAGCCTGGAAAGAGGGTGGAGCGTAGAATAATCAGTTGGTCATCTTTGAGTTGAGGCAGGAGATCATCAATGCACTGTTTAACTGCTTTATGGACGGGGTTGAGAAACTCATCGACGGGTGTTCCAATGGTGATAATCACAACGCCTTGCGAGGGGACCTCTTTAGGATCAGAAGAGAAGCTTAAGCGGTTATTTTTCAGAGCACGATCCAGATAGGGTTGTGCATCATACTCGATATAAGGCAGTTTTCCCTGCTGGACCTCTTCCATCACAGCATCATTGAGGTCTTGAATGCGCACATTCAGCCCTGTATCTGCAAAGACCAGAGCAAGAGGGAGTCCCACATGTCCCGCACCACCGATCACGGTAACATCAATTGCATCAGCGTCCTTTTGAAAACCTGCCATCATACCACCATTTTTTATCCAGAAGATTAAGGGTTGGGAGCTTAAACATGGGTACGCCTCTATTTAGAGGCGCGATCTTTAGCGCTTTAAGTCTGCTTTTAAGCTTTAA
>JBQGBW010000405.1:0-1096 GCA_052043475.1 Magnetococcales bacterium HHB-1 | reverse complement strand
CGGCATCAGAAGCAGGATAAGGATTACGAACTGGGTTTACAGCTCAAGCGCTCTGAGAAGGATCTGGCCGAACATGTGATGATCGTGGATATGGCGAGAAATGATCTGGGCAAAGTGGCTAAAGTGGGCTCGGTGGCGGTTGAAAAACTCTGTAATCTGCGTAAATTTCCGACGCTCTATCATCTGGAAACAAGGGTTTCTGGTCAGATTCAATCTGAAACCTCTTTAGCGGAGACATTTGCAGCGCTTTTTCCCGCCGCATCAATTACCGGCGCGCCTAAAAAGAGAACCATGGAGATTATCCGGGACTTAGAGTGCACACCAAGAGGGATCTATACAGGCTCTTTAGGGGTGCTTTCTCCGGGTGGGGATTATATTTTTAATGTAGCGATCCGTACATTAACACAGAAAAAAGATCATCCCATTCAATTAGGATTAGGCGGAGGGATTGTTGCAGACTCCAAGAGTCAGGCGGAGTGGCAGGAGATCAAGGATAAGGGGGAATTTTTAAACCGTTATAATGATCCTGGTTGCCAGGAGATTCAGTTGATTGAAACCATGCGTCTTAATGAGGAGGGATTCTCAGAATTTTTTTTAAGCCATCTTAACCGTTTGCAAAAGAGTGCAGACGCTTTAGGCTTTATCTGTGATATTAAAGCGGTTGAGCGGGCATTGAAAAAAGAGGCGCAAAAGCTTTTAGGCGCTTCGATAAAAAAAACACCCTTGATTATAAGGATTCTTCTTAATCAAGGAGGTCAGTGGAGTATCAACCATCGTCCATTAAAACCGCCTCTTAAGGGGTTAAAAATCAAGGTGTTCTCCACACCGATGATCGATCACTTTGATCCGCTGTTACGCTATAAAACGGATCGTCGTACTTTTTTTGATTATCACTACAAAGAAGCCCTTAAAGAGGGCTATGATGATGTGCTTTTTCAGAATAGCCAGGGCCATATCACCGAAGGTGCGATTCGGGCGGTGGCTTTAAAGCGTGATGGTGTTTACCAGATTCCTCCCTTAAAGGATGGTTTATTAGATAGTCTCTGGCGACAGAAAATTTTAGAGAATTCATCGGTTGAGATTAAATCATTTACAC
>JBQGBW010000404.1:0-1105 GCA_052043475.1 Magnetococcales bacterium HHB-1 | reverse complement strand
AAACCGGTACCCCCATAACGGCGGGTTATTGAACTGTCAACTTGACTGAATGGTTGAAACAGAAGCTTGATATGATCCGAACTGATACCAATTCCGGTATCAATGACTTCAAAACGAAGATAAAGATGTTCCTGAGCCAACTTTTCCGCAACAATCAGCAGGGAAACAGAACCCGCCTCAGTAAATTTAACCGCATTTTCAAGAAGATTAATCAAAACCTGGGATAATCGGATGGCATCGCCCAACAGCGGGGATGGCATCGCACGGGGAAGGGTTATGCTGATCTCAATCGCTTGGCAATCCCTTTTGGAACCGATGATATCCCCGATTTTGCTCAGGATATCCCTCAGATCAAAAGGGAGGGTCTCCATCTCCATCTTCTGGGCTTCAACCTTGGAATAATCCAGAATCCCATTAACAATTTTCAGAAGGGATTCGCTGGCTGATTTCATCCTGTTCAGGGTCTCCGCTCTCTCCACCTCATCCCGCTTCACCGTTGCCAGATAACTCAAATTGGTTATGGCATGAAGGGGGGTTCGGATCTCATGGCTGACATTGGCCAAAAACTGACTCTTGGCCTGATTCGCCCTCTCCGCCTCCTCCTTGGTCCGAATCAAGGTCTGTTCCGACTCCTTCTTGCCGGTAATATCATCATAAGCCCCCAAAATACCGATTATCCGACCATTGGCATCCACCAAGGGACGACGACTGGACAACAACCAAACCTCCTCCTCCCCCTGACAATTTTCAACCCGCTCCTCAACCGATAGAATCGATTCACCACTTGGCAAAACTTCAAGATCCCTCTTTCTCAAGGCCAAAAAGGAGGGGCTCAGATCCCGCAACTGATCATCACTTTTCCCCGTAATCAGCTCCGGGGATGAGACCCCCACATCCTGAGCAAATGGCCGATTGCAGCCCAAATAGATACCCTCCAGATCCTTCCAGAAAACGCGGGTGGGAATGGCATCCAGAACCGAAGTCAACAACTGCTTGGAGCGGGTCAACTCCGATGTTCGCCTCTCAACCCGATGCTCCAGATGACAGGTGATGCCATGAAGCTGTTCGGTTCGGGCATCAAAAGCTTGGGCCAACATCTCCAACT
>JBQGBW010000403.1:0-1110 GCA_052043475.1 Magnetococcales bacterium HHB-1 | reverse complement strand
ACCTTGGAAACGGAAGTCTTTGATATGGATGTGCTCCACCGTTTAGGTCTTTTAAAGATCCAGCTTGAATTTATCCCAGAGACACAATTTGGCGAAAGAAAAATCAGAAAAGTGCATGATCAACGCCAGTTTCTAGGTCAGTAGCGCATCTAAGTGGTTTTAAGAAGGGGGAGTGATGCCACAGAAACCGCTCTGGCATTGATCTTCGATTGATCATCAAGCCAAAGTCTCCGGGGCGCTAAACCCAATGAGATATGATCCAGTTGCAGCGCGGTTCCTTGAGGTAGAGAAGGCAGAGGCTCAGGAATATTGATCTGAAAAAGAGAGAGCAACTCTAAAGCAAATGGTCTTAAGAAGGGCTCTTCAGGAAGGGAGGCAGGATCCACAGTCATGTGATCTTGATCAATAAAAAAAATAATATCCAGATCCACCGGCCGTGCCTTACGTCCACGGTCTGGATCATCACGATCCCGGCCTAAATCACGCTCTAAACGATTAAAAAATGTTTTCAATGCATCAGGCGACTGATGACTACAAAAGCTTAAAACACCATTTAAGAAGGGCGTCGAATCAATCATATCCACTGCGGCTGTTTTAACAATACGGCTAATCTCTATCTGGGAAACATGATACAGCAGTCGCGTCAATGCGATGGGAATATTCTTTTCAGGTATCACATTGCTTCCCAAACCAATAAAATAACGTTTCACAACCACCACCTCTACAAAAGACCCTCACCAAGGTCTATCTGATTACAGCGTTCTTAAAAAGAGACAAAATTACCTCAAAGTATACCTTAACAGCCTAACCAATGCACGAAAGAATACCCATTGCAAGAATAGGCATCTATAATCACAAAAAAACAGTCTTCATTACTAAGTTTTATAAAACAATCAATGAGCGCCCAACGGGTTAGACGCTCAAAGCTCAAAAGGCTCAGGTAGGTTCAACTTAATGTTCCACACCATACTCTAAAAGACGAATACGATGAATTGCACTGGTAAGAACCTTAAAAGAGAGCGAAGGATCAAGATGCATCTGCATGATCAATCGTTTTTTATCCAAAGAGAGCAAACGGCTGGGGCCTTGAGAACGTGCTGAAGAGACACG
>JBQGBW010000402.1:0-1112 GCA_052043475.1 Magnetococcales bacterium HHB-1 | reverse complement strand
CTTGATATTCTCTTTTTCGGCCAGAAAGTTATTCGTCATCCCAGATTGATTATCCCCCACCCCCGTGCCGATCAACGCCGCTTTGTTCTACAGCCCATGGCCATGATCTCACCACACTACCAACATCCCCTTAAGTTAAAAAGTATTGACAGCCTACTCAAGGAGGTGAATGATCATAGCCATGTGGAGAGACTTCTCCATACATTAAACCCGCTTTAATCGATCAACACCCCGGAGTGCGATACCCATGCGTGGCTCGATCACTGTGCCTCTATTACAAGAGATGAAAAACAGCGGCAAAAAAATTGTTACCCTCACCGCTTATGATTATGCTCTGGCTAAAATCTTTGACCGCGCTGGTGTCGATATCGTTCTGGTAGGAGACTCCTTAGGGATGGTCTTTCAAGGACAGAAGAATACCCTCCCTGTCACTCTGAATGAGATGATCTACCACACGCGGGCGGTCTCGCGGGCAGTAGATCATGCACTGGTGGTCTGTGACCTGCCCTTTGGAAGCTATCAGGGCGGTCCCCAGGAAGCCTATAAAGCCGCCAAAAAAGCCTTTAAAAAGAGCGGCTGTCAGGCAGTTAAACTGGAGGGAGGACTACAGACTGAATCCTCGATCCGTTTTTTAACCGAACGAAGAATCCCTGTCATGGGCCATGTGGGATTAACCCCGCAATCGGTTCACGCTTTTGGTGGATTTAAAGTTCAAGGACGCGGAGAAGAAGCCGCAAAAAGTGTGATCAAGGATGCCATTGCTGTGGAAAGAGCCGGTGCTTTTGCCATCATCTTAGAAGGTATACCCAAAAAACTGGCTGAACAAATCACCAAAAGACTCACCATCCCCACCATCGGCATCGGTGCAGGCGTCGCCTGTGATGGCCAGGTTTTAGTTGCCCACGATCTTTTAGGACTCTTTGATGATATTGCACCAAAATTTGTTAAACGCTATCTGGATGGCAGTACACAGATTTTAAACGCTGTAGAACAGTTTGCCAGTGATGTCCGCGAAGGCACGTTCCCTGGCCCTGAACACTCATTTAATGCTTAGAAAATCAAAAAAGCGCTCACAAAGGAGTGCTTTTTTTTGTTCAGTTATGTGGCGGATA
>JBQGBW010000401.1:0-1118 GCA_052043475.1 Magnetococcales bacterium HHB-1 | reverse complement strand
CCTCAACCTGAAATAAACGCTGTACCTCAAATGACACCACAAACCTTTATACCCCCAACAACATCGCCGATGCCAGGAGTCGCTCCCGCTGTTATTGTACCGCAACCTGCGCCACAACCCATGCATCAACCTGCGCCGCAACCCGCGCCACAGCCATCAGAGGTAGAAAAAACAAAACCCAATACAAACCATCTGGATCAGGATGGCGATGGCGTATTCAATCACTATGATCGCTGTCCCGATACCCCCAGAGGCGTGCCTGTTGGCAAGAATGGTTGCACCATGCCCCTACCAAAATAAGCATTATTAAGCAATTAAAATCCTAAAAAAGAACACAAAAACAACAAGAAACATGCTGCACACAGGAGAAAACAGACAAAGAGGCCAAGAGATTTTGCATTAAAGACATAGATTATGCTAACCTATCCCGGTTTAAATAAACCTAATTTTTCATTTTACTAAGGTGAACCATGGCGAACGTTGTTGTGGTAGGAATTCAGTGGGGCGACGAAGGCAAAGGTAAAATCGTTGACCTGCTCACAGAAAATGCCGACATTGTAATCCGCTTTCAAGGCGGGAACAATGCGGGTCATACACTGGTCGTAGACGGTAAAACATATATTCTCCATCTGATTCCCTCCGGGATTATCCGCTCTGGAAAAGTCTGCATTATTGGTAATGGCGTTGTCCTTGACGCCGAAGCCCTGTTACAGGAGATCAGAGAAGTAACCGAACAGGGAATTACCATTCATGGTGATAATTTTAAGATCTCTCGATTGACCAACCTGATTCTTCCATATCATAAAGCGCTGGATGCGGCCCGCGAAGCGCGAAAAGGAAAAGGAAAGATCGGTACCACGGGTCGAGGTATCGGTCCTGCTTATGAAGATCGTGTCGCCCGCCGCGGTATCCGTATTGGCGACCTGTTCAACCGCCAACTGCTTGAACAGAAACTCCAGGAAAATCTGGCCTATCACAATTTTATTCTTGAAAATTTCCATAAGGCCGATACGTTCAGCTTTGAGAAGATGCGCGATGATCTTCTCCGTATCGCTGAAAAGCTGGAACCTTTTGTGACCGATGTCAGCCTGTTCCTGGATCAACGACTGAAACAGGGC
>JBQGBW010000400.1:0-1128 GCA_052043475.1 Magnetococcales bacterium HHB-1 | reverse complement strand
TGACTGAAGATCTGGCAGGACTTAAAAGCGAAGCGGCCATTTTAACCCACCAAGCCCTTCCTGACCGACGTTTTTTAAAAGCATCAGAACTTATCGCTACAATTCCATCACGTATAGAAGGAATTGCAAAGATGGTCGCAGGTAAAGGGGCTTATACAATCTCTAAAAAAGTGGAGATCACCCCAGAGGCCACCCTTTTGATTGAACCGGGTGTGGAGATCATTCTGCAAGGAGAGGAGGCGGGAATTTCTGTTTATGGTGAAATACGCGGCTATGGTCAGCGTAAAAAACCGATCCTTGTTCGTGGAGAGCGCGGCCACTTTGAGCGTTTTCTCCATCTGCGCAGTAAAAAACCGATCTGGTTACAGGGGATGATCTTTCAGGAGGGAGGCATCCCGATTACCATGGAGAAAGGGATAGCAACCATTCATCAGTGCCAGTTTATTAAGAGTCGCTACAGTGCATTAGAGATCAAAGGCACAGCAAAACCTGAAATTTCAGAATCCGTTTTTAAGCAGAGTGGCGGCAGTGCAATTATCATCGAAGGCTTCGCCCGCCCCCGCTTTCGAAAGAATCTCTTTAACGATAACCTGATTCATATTCAGAACGGCACACCCTACACCATTGATGCCAAAAAGAACCGCTGGCTAAAAGCCAGAAGCATCCCTTTCGTTGGAAAAGTGGATCACAACTAAGCCAAGGAGAAAACTATGAAAAAAAAGCTAAAGACGTTTTATCCTATCCTGGCCAGCCTTCTTTTTATCCTCTCTTTCCACCAGAGAAGTCTGGCGGTTCAACCCGGAGAGGTGATGGAGTGGCTTGGTGTTGCTGGCGGAGTCAACTGGACTAAGGGGATTGTCATTGCAGAAGGTGTGGGCGGTTATCAACCGAACAATACAAATATGCCCGCAACGGTGGCGGGCTCAATGGCGTGTCGTGCAGCCCTGGTGGTGGCCCAGAGAAATCTGCTCTCCATGGTACAGGGCGTAAGGGTGGTGGGAGAGACCTATATCCGTCAGGTGATGATGCACAATGATCATGTAAAAAGCGTTGTCTCTGGCATGCTTCGTGGTTATACCATCTCTGGTCGAAAGCTATGGCCCGATGGTGCCTGTCAAGTGACCCTCC
>JBQGBW010000399.1:0-1145 GCA_052043475.1 Magnetococcales bacterium HHB-1 | reverse complement strand
GTAAATGTCGTTTTGTGATCCAAGGATCATCCTTGGCACCGCATTGAGGGCAAACAAACCCATCCGGCCATTTTAACCGGAGGAGGTATTCCCAGCATGCCTTCTCATCTGCAAATCGCTCTTCAAATTCCAGCATCGTGCGGGGATAATCGATACCACGAATGGGATAGTTTTGAATGTTCATCCAAATAGGATACATGATCCATCACTGGATTTAAATGGATAGGACTTGAGCTAAATGGATACCTAGTTTCTAACTTACAAATATTTCACATTAAAAAGTGAAACTGGATCGAATCAAAGTGGCCCTGTTCATTGATTACGGTAATTCTATAAGCGCCGGGTTGGGTGAGTTCTAAGTGTAATGGTTGATTATTTTGGGTTCGATGGATTTTCTTCTGGTTGATGCGCCAGTAGAGTGGGCCTTGCTGAGGTGTGGTCGTGAGGCGTAGTGGAAGGGTTCTTTTATCGGGTAGCGGATGCAGGATGCTCTGACGGGGGAGGCCAAGAATTTTGAGTGGTGTGGTGGTTTGCAGTGTACCTGGAGGACAGCTAGGATCGGGATCAGGTCTTTGATGGATGAGCATCTGATGAGAGATCCAGGGTTGGAGTAAGGTTGGCCAGCGTGTGACCTCTTTTTTTATACGTTGGGGTGTGGGGCAGTGCATATTGATCTGTAAACCGTTCTTCTTATTGAGCCAGAGTGTTTCCAGATAGTTTTTATGAGGGGCTAAACGGTCTGGGAGTGTGGGGGGAATGGTCTCCTCTAAGATCCAGGCGGTGCGTTGTAAGGGACAGTTGGTGCTGTTTTTTTTTGGTGATTGTCCTGTGGGCCAGCAGATGGTCTCTTTTTTGACGGTTTCAGGTGGGGTGTGTGATTTGGACAGGGTATGGGTGGGGAGGATTGCAAAAATATCGAAGAGCAGAGGGGCGGCGGCATGGCGGCCATAATATCCTGGAATGGGTGAGCCATCCGGGCGACCTAACCAGACACCAACGGTATAATGATCCGATGTACCTAAGCACCAGGCATCACGAAAACCGTAGCTGGTGCCGGTTTTCCAGGCGATTCTCTGTTGGGAGAGTCTGTCCCATGCACCTGGAACGGCATGGGGTCTGGACTGCTCTGCTAAGATGGTACGGAT
>JBQGBW010000398.1:0-1155 GCA_052043475.1 Magnetococcales bacterium HHB-1 | reverse complement strand
AGGAAAGATGACGGAGGAGCGCCATAAACGTTTTGTTAAAGCACAAAGGTATACCACCCTTCGAAAGGAAGCAGCCAGGAGATCCTATTCATCAAGTGTGACAGGGACTTATAAAAATCGTGGAATGGGTGTGGGTTCCATGGCGGCCTCGGTCATGCCGGTTCCGGGAATGATGGGAATTGAACCCCCTGTAATGCCGAAGATTGATCAAGACAAGTTTGAATCATTTGACATCAATCCGGTCCGTCGTCCCTCAGAGAAGCCAGTTTCCACGTTCTCAGTTGATGTTGATACGGCATCTTACAGTTATCTTCGCAAGCAGATCAATCGGGGCAATCTTCCTCGGTCTTCTGCCATCCGGGTTGAGGAGTTGATCAACTATTTTGATTATGCCTATGCCCTTCCTGAATCAGCAGATGTTCCATTCAAACCGACAGTTGCGGTTTATCCCAATCCTTGGAATCCCGAATCGAAATTGCTCCAGATTGGAATCAAAGGATATATGGCCCCAACCAAAACCAAACCAAAGAGTAATCTTGTTTTTCTGCTGGATGTCTCGGGTTCCATGCGTTCGGAAGACAAATTGCCCCTGTTGAAAAAGTCATTGGGATTGTTGATCAACACTCTGAATCCTGATGATAGTGTGGCCATTGTGGTTTATGCGGGTGCTGCGGGAACAGTGTTGGATCCAACCTTGGTTAAGGATAAACATAAGATTCTTTCAGCTTTGGATCGTTTGGAAGCGGGGGGATCAACGGCGGGGGGTGCGGGTATTCAATTGGCCTACTCTCTGGCAGAAGGCCGTCGTCAGGAAGGGGCGGTCAATCGGGTCATTTTGGCGACTGATGGTGATTTCAATGTAGGCATGTCAAACCCATCAGAGCTAAAGGAGATGATCTCAAGCAAGCGAAAGAGTGGGGTTTTTCTGTCGGTTTTGGGTTTTGGTCGGGGTAATTACAATGACCATATGATGCAGGCTTTGGCTCAGAATGGTAATGGTGTGGCGGCTTATATCGATTCCTTGAGTGAGGCTCGAAAGGTTTTGGTTGAAGAGGCCAGCGCCAATCTCTTTACCATCGCCAAGGATACCAAGATCCAAATTGAGTTTAATCCCAAAAGAGTGGCTGAATATCGTTTGATCGGTTATGAGACCCG
>JBQGBW010000397.1:0-1156 GCA_052043475.1 Magnetococcales bacterium HHB-1 | reverse complement strand
CGCATTTGAGGCTGCTTTTTTCATAAAGATATTGAGGTGTTTTCAGAACTTGCCGATCATGAAGTGTCTTGAATCAAAACGGGAAAGTTGAAAAGGATTTCTGACATTCGATGCAGGATATGCTTGACCGTACAAGAAGTTGGAAGTTGGAGTTTTATACGGTCTTTATATTGAACAACGCGTGTAGCAACCTTAAATAACTTCAATACGATAGTGGATGGTTGAGCGTTGGAGAGCTCTGTATTGGCAAGAGTTTCGGTACGCAATGTATGGAGTAAAACGTAGGCGGCACAAGAGAAGAACAATCGCATATGATTGGCCAGAAACGTATGGTCAGAAGTGCGACCGCTTTGGAGATCATTTTTGATCACCTTTATGAAGTTTTCATCTTGTCCACGAGCGCAGCAGGATTTGGAAATCCGCCTTGCGATCTGGCCTGTCGACGGTCGCGGTGGCTAAGCAGATGTGGATTGATGTGGATTCTACGGTCAAGACTGTCTACGGACATCAGGAAGGGGCAGCCAAAGGGTTCAATCCCAAAAAGCGAGGTGCGCTTTCCTACCATCCTCTGATAGCTTTCTGCTGCGATACGAAGGAGATCATGCAGGCTTGGTATCGTACTGGCAGTGCCTATACCAGCAACGGAATTGTGGAGTTCATGAAGCAGTTGTTGGCTCACCTGCCGAACCATGTTCGGGTCGTGTTTCGTGGTGACTCCGGTTTTTTCGTTGGTGCTCTGCTGGCCTTGCTGGAATCCTTGAAACATGGGTATCTGATCAAGGTAACCCGGATATTTCATAAAAATGGGCTCCCTTCGCTTATCCAATTGATATAATTGGTTCTCGACCAAAAGAGCTTCGTATGAAGCATAAGCGAGGGAGCCCATGTCAGATTCTACTCAAGTTCAGTTACGTTTTCCATCCATGCCCGGCTGTACCATCAGAGCAGATTTCAGCGGTGGTGCGATGTCTTCCGATCTTGGCCCCTTATTTCTTCGTGGCATTGATAAACAAATCGGTCTGACCAGTCGACTTGCCAATGCTTTTGATGATCAGAGACATCCGTCATACATAGAGCACTCCATTCAGGAGCTTTTTGCTCAACGATCTTACCAAATCGCCTCCCTTTACGAAGATGGGAATGACTCCAATGAGTT
>JBQGBW010000396.1:0-1162 GCA_052043475.1 Magnetococcales bacterium HHB-1 | reverse complement strand
AGGCTATGTGGAAAAGGTCAGAATCTTTCTGCCCAAGGATGATATCGTCATCAAAGCCAAGATCGATACGGGAGCAAAAACCTCTTCTCTTGATGTTGATGAACTGACTTTTTTCACCCACAAGGAAGAAGATTGGGTTGAATTTACCGTTACCGACGATGATGGAGAGGCCATTCGGCTCTCTCTGCCGGTGGAACGCAGCACCAGAATCCGGCGGGCGGGTGCAAAAAGGGATGAGAGGCCAGTCGTCAAGCAGGGTTTGGGAGTCAGCAGACTTTGCCGTTGCCGCCTCCAGAACTGCTTCGGCGGCCAATAATTTCGCCCCTTGCCAATCGACAGAGTGGAGTTTGGGAGTATCCCGGCGCCTGTTCTGTTTTTCCACGCCACGATCCATGACCGTGGCCCGGTAGTAGATGCTCTGTGCGCCGGAAACCTTGCGTTTGGAAAACACAATCCGTTTATTGGGTCTCTCCATGGTAGTGGACAGACCATAGCCGGGAGAGACGAAAGCCTGGTCAATGATGGAAAACCGGCTCTGGTTTTGGGGAACGATCTGAGAAAGTTTGACCGGGCCGCCACTCCCTTCAAAGGTAAGACGCACCTCGATCTCCCACAAATCCGTTTTTTTCTGGGGTGTCAGCGGCAATCCGATCAACCACACTTTTGCCAAAAAAACTCCGGCCCCTGCAAGTGTAAGAAACAGGGTTAGAATATACAGGTGCCGTCTGCTCATTTTTATTGCTCCCGTTTTTTACATTTTGGTTTTTTCTGTAGGAACTTTTTCGATGAATCCACCAGATAGGACTTGGACAAAAAACGTCTGCCGATGAGCATGGGATAGTTCATCCCCTCTCTCTGGGTAAGATTTACCTCTCCCTCCTTATAATAGCGCCCCAAACATAAACCCAGCTTGACGACTGGCCTCTCATCCCTTTTTGCACCCGCCCGCCGGATTCTGGTGCTGCGTTCCACCGGCAGAGAGAGCCGAATGGCCTCTCCATCATCGTCGGTAACGGTAAATTCAACCCAATCTTCTTCCTTGTGGGTGAAAAAAGTCAGTTCATCAACATCAAGAGAAGAGGTTTTTGCTCCCGTATCGATCTTGGCTTTGATGACGATATCATCCTTGGGCAGAAAGATTCTGACCTTTTCCACATAGCCT
>JBQGBW010000395.1:0-1171 GCA_052043475.1 Magnetococcales bacterium HHB-1 | reverse complement strand
GGCGATGGTGACCTTGATTTCATCGGAGGAAACAATAGCCAAGCCAATCTGGTCTGGCTCAATACAATCGCTCTCACCAGCCACACCCCCACAACCAATGCACTGGATATCACAGCCAGTAATAACATCTCCTTAACATTTAATACCAGTACTACACTGACCCAGGATACCAACTTTCATATTTTTGGCAATCTCAGTGGTAAAATTTTTGGCTCTTTCAGTAACAATGGCACATCCACCGTTACCTTTGATCCTAACAACGATTTTGAACCCGGTGAAACCATCACCGTTTTAGTCAATGGCGATGATATTGTAACAGAGATGTTTCAGTTTACGGTAGCCGCAGACGATGCGCCCGGTACTTTTTATGAAACTCAAACACTGGGAGATCATACGACCTTTGGCACTGTATTAGCGGATATTGATGATGATGGTGATCTTGACCTGATCGAAGGAATTAGAAGCACAGGCAATCGTATCTGGACCAATGATGGATCGGGTACGTTTACTGATTTGGGCCAGACATTAGGAGACTATGATACTGAATCTGTTGTATCGGGAGATATTGATGGCGATGGTGATCTTGATTTTATCGCAAGAACTGTTATGCAGGGTAGTCATCTCTGGAAAAATAATGGTTCAGGAACATTCACTGACGCAGGTGCGATAACAGATGAATCGACTGGTATCTCTACTATCGCATTAGGTGATGTTGATAATGATGGTGATCTTGATCTTATCGAAGGTCTTGGTAACTCTTTAGCTGCTCAAATGTGGATCAATGATGGTTCAGGCTCTTTTGCTAAGTCAAGCCAAACATTTGGAGATGTCGAGATTTACGCTATTGGGTTTGGAGATATTGATAGCGATGGTGACCTGGATCTTATCATGGGACGCGACTCTAGTGCGAATACAGTCTGGCTCAATGATGGTTCAGGGACATTTACTGACTCAACCCAGGCATTAGGAGACCATGCGACCAGATTGATTGCACTCGGTGATATTGATAGTGATGGCGATTTGGATATTATTGCAGGCAATCAAAGCCAAGCAAATCGAGTCTGGCTTAATAATGGTTCAGGCACATTTTCAGATTCTACCCAGACATTAGGAGATCATAATACCCGTTCTATTGATCTGGTAGATATTGATGGTGATGGTGATCTTGATA
>JBQGBW010000394.1:0-1181 GCA_052043475.1 Magnetococcales bacterium HHB-1 | reverse complement strand
ACGCCATCACATGAACACAGGCAGCCAACTTCTCCTGCAAAAGAAGCTTCGCCAGTTTTTCCCCTTCCTCTTTTTTAGGAACGGTCGTCCAGACAATGAGTGCATCTTCTCTGCTCTCAGAAGAGGCCATTTTTATCTCCTGCTAATCTTTAGAGGCAACGGTTATCGCTGTTTTTTCAGCCTTATGCGCTCTTGCACGATCTCTGGCATCAAGAAGTGGCTCCACAATGGCGGAAAACTGCGTCACATTCAAAGCGCCCGTATATTTTTCCGCCACCTCCCCCTTATGATTGATCAATACACTCACAGGTAAGCCCCTCACGCCTCCCAAAGATTGTGCCAGAAGATTTAACCGACCATAATCACCATAGATCAAGGGATAATTTATCCCTAGAAAACTGGCAAATTTTTTCAGATAAGCCGGCTTAACCCGATCCATATAGTTAATCCCAACCACCACAAAACCACGATTACGGTATCTCTTCTGAAGCGCAATAAGATCAGGAATCTCCTCTTTACAAGGAGGGCACCAGGTGGCCCAGAAGTTAAGCAGAAACACCTTCCCCTGTAAGCTCGACAGGGTCAGTTTTTTTCCTGAAACCGTATCAAAAGGGATCTTAAAAGGGTCAATCTCTCCACGACCGTAAACCGTCGTGGTTAAAAAGATAGAGAGAAAAAAGAGCGGCAAAAAAGCCCTTAAACAGCGCATAAAACCCTCACAAATAGATTTACATCTCCCAAGAGCGCGCTTCCATCGGTGGAAGCGCCGCCCCTAGAGTGCGTTTTAAGATAAAATCAAAGAGTAGCGGATTGTGACGATAAATCAGGTTTAACGCCGTTCGCTCATCACCATCAATTTCTCCTTTCAACCAGAGCAGCCAGACAGGATTCAGCAGACGAACTGCGGGCAGTGGATAGTCACTCCCATGCAGCAGACGCCCCTCCACCGCTTTAGATTGCATCAGTTTAGGCCAGGCATGCACACGCATCGGCAACATAAGCCCTGAAAGTTCTCCCCAGAACTGACCTCGATATTGCGGTTTCTGCATCATATCAAGGAAAACATCGGTTAAGCTTTTTGAAGAACCCTGCTCAGAGCCCAATCCACCACAATGCGCCATAATCAGAGGAAGACCTGACGCTAACGCCTGATCATAATGCCCCGGCTCACCGAAAGACTG
>JBQGBW010000393.1:0-1186 GCA_052043475.1 Magnetococcales bacterium HHB-1 | reverse complement strand
CCGGTCCGCGGTGAGACTGCAAAAGATGCAGTTGGAGGGGCAACCACGGGTGGCAAAGACAGGAAAATAGAGATTATCGGGATCCACTTTGGTTCGAAAGAGGAGACGATCCTTTTGACCGGCATAATCTTTGGCGTCGAAGTTACGGTATTGATTGAGGTCGTGGATAATCTCGGCTGGAGGCGTATGAATCACTTCGCTGTTTTTTATAAAAGCGATTCCTCGCACATCCTCCCAGGACTGTTCTGCAAGATGACGTTGACAGAGTATCTTAAAAACCTCTTCTCCCTCTCCTTTAACAACAATATCGACAGGTAAATTTTTGAGTGTCTCCTCAGGCAGAAAACCAAAATGGCGCCCACCAGCAACAATCAGTGCCTCTGGAATCTCCTGGCGAAGCCTTCGAATCAGACGATAGGCGTGAAACCGTTCCCGAGTATAGCCGGTGATACCGAGTACGGGTCGCTCCACAGATTTCAACTGCTCTATTAGCGCGTTGTATTCGCGGTCCATGAAAGCACAGTCAATGAGTTCACAGGAGATTCCACTATCTAAGAGTGAGTATTTGATATATTCCAGACTGTTGATGGGCGAAATATATTTGGTTTCTGAGAAGGGAGAAAGCAGAAAGACACGGGTCATGAGCATCTCTGGTGGACAAAGAGAGGAGTTAAGGCCACAAGTTTAAACTTGCATGCCGACAAAAAGATTAGAGACTTCTCTACACTGATTAAAGGATCAACTAGAGAAACTGCCACTCACCATCGGCTTCACGGCAGGCGCGTTTTGTCTCTTCACGTGTGCGTTCGTTGGAGATCATCTCGATGCGTGTGGTACGACAGGGTTTTCCATCGATCATTTCAGCAGAACCGGGGGTCACATAGAACTGATTGCCTGTATCGGGGTTGGTCCAGGCGCGGGTCTGTTGTGAGGGGGTGTTCTCCAGTGTGTTTGCCAGTTGCGCTTGATCCATTTTATCCATCTCATTGCCCACCAGATAGCCCACCAATCCACCAACAGCAGCACCAATGAGGGCATTTTGCTCTTTATTTTTATCATTACCCAAAAGACTGCCCGCTAAAGCACCGGTGAGCGCACCTAAACCAGCGCCACTTTGCGCTTTATTTTCTGGAGTGGAAACACAGCCACTGAGTAGTAGCGTCAATGCAATGAGTGTTGCAGTGAT
>JBQGBW010000392.1:0-1190 GCA_052043475.1 Magnetococcales bacterium HHB-1 | reverse complement strand
CCCGAAGCAAAGCCTTTCAGAAAATGGATCACTTCCGAAGTCCTACCAAGCATTCGTAAAACTGGACGCTACGAAGTGCCACAACAGCAACCCGCCACACCCTCTGTTAATGAGCTGCTAAAAGCGGATAAAGGATTCCGCGCGTCATTGCGGTTAGCCAAAGCTGTTGGCCTGAAAGGGAACCAAGCGGTTCTATCCGCCAACAGCCTAACTCAAAAACTCACTGGAACGAATTGCTTACAGCTATTGGATATGACGCACCTTGTTGCTGAAAAGCAAGAAAGACATTTCACTCCAACGGATCTGGGTAAGCGCCTTGGCCTGACAGCCAAGAAGTTTAATCTCCTTCTGGAAGAGAAAGGTTTTCAGACCTCAACACGCGATTCTAAAAAACGCTTGGTCTGGCAACCCACAGAGAAAGCAAAATCTTTTGCCGTTCTTCTGGATACAGGGAAAACACACAGTAACGGTACGCCAGTACAGCAATTGCGATGGCTGGGAAGTATTGTTGATGCTGTAAAAGATTAGTTATTTCAACGATGTTTATCAACAAACCCTATTAACAATACCAATAGGAGAGGAATATTGTCGAAACAGAATACCAAACTGAAATTTCAAGCCATGCGTGCCCGCCAGAGTCAAGAGCATGATGTGCTTACATTTGCGGCCTCTGCTGATGCAATTAATAAAATTGCAGTATTAGATCGAATTCGGCGCGGAGATGGTGGTTGTCTGGAAGGGTTTCAGCGGCCACAGATCTCCAACCATATCCACGAAATTAAAGATTACCTGGAAAGGCCAGACGCCGTACTACCCAACGCCATTGTATTGGCTTTTACTGAAGGTGTTCAGGTTCGCACAGTTAATGATGTCATGGTCGAATTAGAGATCGATATCGATCACGGCCCCCCAGGTCTTGTTGTGGATGGCCAACAACGAGTCTTCCGAAAAAAGCCTGTTTGAGCTTGGGCGTGTTTCCTGACCAGTTAACTGTTTGATGTAAAAATCTCGATAACCGGTTCTGGAATTCCGCAGACTCGTTCTGGATTCGTTTTTTGAGGTAAAAAAACAGTGTGAAACGAAGGGAGTTTTACCCCATTATGCAAGAACTGACTCTGTTTTTTCCGCTTTTCCAGCTATTTGAGCGCACTGGTAGCGTAGAAAGCGCTTCACGTTGCTGGCCAGAGCCT
>JBQGBW010000391.1:0-1203 GCA_052043475.1 Magnetococcales bacterium HHB-1 | reverse complement strand
CGGCGGCATGATTGAGATCACCGGGGCGGTACCAATGATTATACGCGCCTTTCTACAAACGACTGAGGGCCGTCAGGAGATTACACCAGAACGCTCACTGGTGCTGATCTGGAAGATTGATCCACAAAACCCGATCACCTTTGATGTCAATCATGTCACCGCCCAAGCCACGCCTTGGCGCCTGGAACTTCGCGATATTCTTCCTGTAGGCGCCATCTCCTTGACGAAGACTAACAATAAAAAAGTTTACTATCGATTCTTTGATAAAGATCATCAACTTCTCAACGAGGGTGCACTCAACTGGCTCCCACAGATCTCTATCTATGATTATCCCTTCCAGGAAAATCTTTTTTCTGCAGTCTCTGATCCTGAGCAACGTTTTTTTCTGCTTCCACCCGAGGTGGCCCAAGCGGAGTTTTCCGCCGATCATCCTGTCTTACTCCTAGCCTATAATCGTGTTTCAGGCATGACGCGCGAGATCCGCGTGCCCGAAGATGCCTTCACCATTGAACGCGGTAAAAGAATGCCCTCCTGGTTCTCCCTACGTCCTAAAGCGTGGCGCAATATGCGTAAAGAGGGCAAAGCGATTTTAATGATCGGCCAACGCCGCCCTCCCCAACCCACAATTGATTGGCAATCCGGCAGTTACCATTGGCAATCCTTTGAACCGATTGATCAACCACCAGGCCGTTATCTCCTCGTCTCTAGAGGAGATAATCCCCTTCCTTTAAAAGATTTTGCCCGCGCTTCCGCCTTTATCCCTTTATCTAAGAAAGCAAAAGATTATCGTTTTATATCCCTACCTGGACGCGAAACGGTTGAGCCAAAAATTATTTTTATCCGCACCGAATCCACCCCCACCATCGCCCACATCGAACTGGATCACCAACCCTTCTGGTCAGAACCGCTGGCCGGTAAGCATGGCGAAATCCGTCTCCCAGAGATCCCTCCCGGCCAACATACCATCACCATTAATCCGACGGATTCACAAAGCCGGTTTTTTATCAATTATACAAAAAACCCACAATATACCAAACGTTTTTCTTACAAACTACAACCCGAACAGACCTTAAGTTTTCAATTTCAACGAACCCAATTTGAAAAAGAGATCCTCTCCGGTCGGCTATTTCTTCCCAAAAACACCAACACCCGTGCCATTATTCGGGTCTCTTTTCAGCAACTCAGCAAAGAACAATGGACACC
>JBQGBW010000390.1:0-1204 GCA_052043475.1 Magnetococcales bacterium HHB-1 | reverse complement strand
GATGCAGTTCGTGAGGTGGCCCAGGTAGTAGGAGAAGATATCTTGTTTTTTCTTGATTTCACCGACACGATAGAGCAGAGTCGGTGAGGGGAATAGAAGGGGATGTATTGCTTTGTATGATTTTTTATTATTCCGAAGAAAACTGTGTAAACCACCTGGATAGCCCAGGCTTACACCAAACAGGCAGACAGACCATGCATGGGGTGGCAGTTTCTGGGTTTGTCTGTGGAGTTCTGCTAAAATATCAGGAGGTATTGGTGCTTGCAGTTGATGGGCCAGATAATCTAATCCTAAAGTTAAAGGCCAGCACCATGAGCGCCCCTGGGCCATGGTGAGTATCTTATTCCAGTTTAAGTTTTTTTTTTGGAGTAGATACCATGCATCACAGAGCCAGATCAGATGCTTTCGACTTTGATTCGAGGCGGCATGCACAATGGTCTGTATTAATGAGATCTCCGTTTCGGGATAGGCTGTTTCTAATGTATAAAGCGTTGTGGATTGGGCTGCAATATCCTCCGGCTTCAGTTTAAAGTCAGGTATCTGAAACAGTGTGGTATGCAACTGGACCGGTAGTCCTGAAGGGTGGCACCAGGTGTGCGGTGATTGTTGGATAAAGTGATGCGCTTTGAGTTGTTCTCCTGTGGCGGTTGACTTTTGGGGTTTTAAGAGAAGAAGATCTAAGTCGTGGCAGTGGCGTAACCCTGCTCTGGGATAGATGGTTTCAGTAAACAGTGCCCCACGTGTGATCCATATTGGCAGTGATGCGGATTGCAAAATGGTGAGGGTCTCTTTGACGGCACGCCGATAAACTTCTGTGCGTTTTTGTTCGTAGAGTGCGGTGGCGCGGAGTGTTGTTCGCCATGTTTTTGGGAGATGATTTCGATGCTGTTTGACACTCCACCAGAGTAAGGGAAGCAGACGACGTTTTTTAGAGAAGAAGGCGTAGATCTCCTCAGAGGTGTGATTTTGAGCGGACCAAGGTTGTAAACCGAATACGATCTGTAACCAATGGGTCTCTTCTTTTGTGGGTAAAAACTGTGCCAGTAGCGTATTGATCATGAGGGTGTGGTGACAATCGGCATGGGGGGATCTAAGGCCAGTAGGTCCTGCATATCACGATAAACCTGTAATGTTGGTGTGATGTAAGTTTGTTCTGTAAGGGGTTCGATTGTGATGTTTGTCATCTCTTTGTCTATAGGTATAA
>JBQGBW010000389.1:0-1215 GCA_052043475.1 Magnetococcales bacterium HHB-1 | reverse complement strand
GCGCTTGCAGGTAGTATGGAGAGACCTCTTCAATTGATATGGGATAGCGCCATACTCCCTGATGATCAGGAAAGGCTCTTAACGGCTGACCGGTATGATCCGTAATCACGGTCGCAAAGCTTTTTTCAGGATGGGGCAGGGGAAGAGGATAGCGATAATTAAAGAGTAAAAACAGGCCAAAAAGCGAGATACAGCTTAAGAGGATCAGTATCTTTTTTGGCCTGTTTTTTATCCGAGTCCAAAGGTGTGGCAACAGTTTTCCTGATGTTAAGAATTAAAAAAGCCCTTCAGGGTGGATGCGTCCACAATGTCCTATGCATTGAGGGTCACGGCACCAGGTGACGTAGGGGTGCATGGCTAAGTAGAGGTTATAAAAACAGGGTTTTCCTGTCACCTCAAGGTCGATCCATGGGGGTAGAATTAATGGCTCGTTTTCATGTTCCAGTTCAACTTCAGCGAGAATCAAGCCTTCGTTGACACCGTAGAATTCATCGACAGACCAGGTTTTTCCTTCATAGATAAGATCATGCCGTGTTTTTTTAATAAAGGGCTGGTCACAGAGTTTATCGAGCATCTCTCTGGCTTCCTCTAAAGGAATTTTATACTCATACTCTGCACGCACCAGTTTCTCTTTGCCACTCTTAAAGGTGACATAGCCTTGCTGATCCATGGCACGGACCCGGACCGTGTGACCATGGAGGGTATGAAAAAAGCCTTGACAGATTTGCTGGGCTTTGGTCTCTTTGCGCCAGCCCTCGCCTCTAACGAGATATTTTCTTTCGATCTCCTGTCCCATAGCCCTATCTTTTACCTCTTTTTTTAAAAAGTGATCACTTTAAAAATACGATAACAGATTGCGAGCGTATAGGGAGCTTTTTCTGGTGTGAATTCTCTGTGCTGAAGTTGACAATTTTGTAGGTGTTTTTTGAGGAGAGGTGAACAGGATTGAAATACTGGGTGTGGTATGAGTCTTCCGAAAAAAGCCTGTTTGAGCTTGGGCGTGTTTCCTGACCAGTTAACTGTTTGATGTAAAAATCTCGATAACCGGTTCTGGAATTCCGCAGACTCGTTCTGGATTCGTTTTTTGAGGTAAAAAAACAGTGTGAAACGAAGGGAGTTTTACCCCATTATGCAAGAACTGACTCTGTTTTTTCCGCTTTTCCAGCTATTTGAGCGCACTGGTAGCGTAGAAAGCGCTTCACGTTGCTGGCCAGA
>JBQGBW010000388.1:0-1216 GCA_052043475.1 Magnetococcales bacterium HHB-1 | reverse complement strand
TTGACGCTCTCTGGAACGGCTTCTGTCTCTGATTATCAGGCGGCGTTGCGTTCGGTGAAGTATCAAAACACAAATGATAATCCTTCAACACAGACCCGTACGGTCAGCTTTGATGTGACCGATAACACAGGTCATACCAGCACAGCGATCACCAGTTCTGTGGATGTGATCGCGATCAATGATGCGCCTGTTGCTTTAAACAATACCATCTATGCGACTGAGGACGTGGCTTATCAGATTACTGTAGATGATCTGGGCTATGACGATGCAGAAGGAACGCTGCTTGATAAAATTCGTTTTACTGAGTTGGAGTCTGTTGGTTCTCTGAAACTGAATGGCGTAGATGTTACAGTCGATCAAGCGATCTATCTCTCCGATATCAATGCTGGAAATCTTACCTACACCTCTGCCTTAAATGGTTCTGGTATTAATTATGACTCAATGCAGTTTAAGGTATCGGATGGTAACAGCTACGGTTTAGGTACTTATACACTGACTGTGGATGTGGCCAATGCCTTGGCACCGGTTCTCTCCAACTCAACCGGTGATGGCAGTCTGATCTATACCGAAAATGATTCATCCACAGATATTAATCCTGCATTGGAGATCACAGATTCGGATAGCGCCAATCTGACAGGCGCTATCGTTACCATTCAGAATTATGTCGATGGTGAAGATACCTTAGGATTCAGTGATCAAAATGGTATTACAGGCAGTTGGGATTCTACCAATGGTGTCATGACGCTCTCAGGCACCACCACGGTGGCGAATTATCAGACCGCACTGCGTTCGGTTACTTATGTCAATAGCAGTGAGAATCCTTCGACAACATCAAGATTGATCGATTTTGCTGTCACGGATTCAGAGAGCAATGTGAGCGGTTCATTAACCAGTGAAGTGACCATCACCGCGGTGAATGATCTACCCACAGCCTCTAATAGCACCATTACAGCCTTAGAAGATATCTCTTATGCATTGACTGTGAGTGATTTCTCTTTCAGTGACTTGGATGGTGAATCTTTGGCTTCGGTGAGAATTTCTCAACTGGAGACGGTGGGATCACTAAAACTGAATGGCGCTGATGTCACCTTGGATCAGGTGATTTCGGTCTCTGATATTGTTGCGGGTAATCTTACCTATGTTTCCGCTTTAGATGGTTTTGGAACAGGGTATGACAGCTTCCAGTTTGAAGTGTCGGATGGAACGGTTTATAGCA
>JBQGBW010000387.1:0-1225 GCA_052043475.1 Magnetococcales bacterium HHB-1 | reverse complement strand
CTGCACCCACAACTTAAGGAGGTATTGCATACCTCCTTTAAGCCCCCTCCGCAATAACTTTTGCAGAAAAAAGGCAACCACACATGCAATTCACCATCCTAGGCTCTGGCACCGGCGTCCCCAATCCCAAACGCAACGCCCCCGGCTACCACGCACAAACCCAAAAACAGTCCATCCTCATCGACTGCGGCAGTGGTTCCATGACCCAGATGGTCAGATTTAATATCGACTACCAACAACTCGATACCATTCTCATAACCCATATCCACGGCGATCATATCGGCGGCCTCATTGAATTGATGCACGCCCTACGTTTCTTTAACTTCACACGCACAAAGCCCCTCACCATCTATGGTCCCACCGATTTTTCAGCCTTCTATGATCGCGTTATCCGCCAAACCGTGGGTGACCCAAAAATGTTTTCACTCACCGTTAAAGAGTGCAGCGCATCCGATACCCTCACCTTAGATGATGTCACCATCACCATCGCAAAAACCGTACACTCCGATAAAATGCACTCCCAAGCCTATCGCCTTAATCATCAAGGTCGGTCCATCGTATTTACCGGCGACTGCGACTTTGATGAAGGCATCATCAAATTGATGACCAATGCTCAGGTCGGAATCTTTGACTGCTCTACTCTGGATGAAGATAAAGTGAAAGGCCACCTCACCGCTGGAGAGTGTGGTAAAATCGCCGCCCTTGCCAACCTCGATCAAGTCATTCTCTCCCATCTCTATCCCATTGATGGCCCTTCTGAACAACGCATCACACAGTGTCAGAAACATTACCCTGGTCAGATCATTATCGCAGAAGATGGTATGTCTCAATCTTTAAAATAGAATCATCAGCAGAGTAGAAGCCAATCTGCTCTGCTGATTCATCATCTTCTGATTAGCACCTCACACCTTCTCCAACACCACCATCAACCGAAACCCCATAATCTCTCCTAACCACGGCAATAGCTTATCCTCCAGCTTTAATAATCCTTCACCCCATTTAGCTGGTATCAAACCCCATTTTCTAAAGCCACCGGATAGAGGATAAGCAAAGAGCGAATAGCGCTGACAATGGATCATGGAGAGTTCTGGAAACTGTTGTTTAAAACGTTCATGCTGACGTTTAAAAAGCATCTCAGGAAACGCTTGGTTGGCATCAAAGGCTTTTTTTCCCCGAATCGGGTGCGTGGACAGTGGATCTTGAGAAAAATCGACATCTTCTGGAT
>JBQGBW010000386.1:0-1225 GCA_052043475.1 Magnetococcales bacterium HHB-1 | reverse complement strand
ACGGTTGCTCTGGATATTCAGATGTTGCCTGAGGTGATTGATCAGTTGACCGAGTTGGATGCGGCCAGAACATTACAGAAAGAATCCAGTAGGGATATGTTCCAGAGCATGGATGAGATCCAGACGATTCTTGCAGGCAAACCGCAATCAACAGAAAAACAGGAAACACTCAAAAAAGCACCTGTCATTCAATCTTCCTCTCTTACAGAGCCTGAAAAAGGGGAGGGGAGAGCTGCAACGTTTTCCAAATCCGAAGCACATAAAGCGAAGTCAAAAACACCTTTAGTAACAGAAAAGCTTGTTGTTGCAAAGCCGCTTGTTGCGCGCGCGCCAAAAAAGGTGCCTCTTTCGCCTGTTACAGACAGACAGGTTGTTGAGCAAAAGACAGAGGTAAAGAAAATATCCACACGGGTTCCTTCCAAGTCTATTGGACGATCTGAGAAACCAGTGACTTCTCAGGCGGAAGTTAAACCGGTTCAGGTGGTTCCATCACCAGAGTCCAAAGCGATTCGTAAGGTAAGTCCTGAAGAGCAGATGCAGCTATTTACCTATAATGCGAAAGAGCAACTAGCATTAATTGGGCCAATATGTACAGTGATTGAACAGCAAGGCATCTCTTCTCCTTTAGAACTGTTTGATAAACTTTATCGTAGTGTTCGTGCGATTAAGGGGGGAGCGCAGTTAGTCGCGTTGAAAAATATTACGCAATTGAGCAAAGTCTTAGAACAACTTTTGGGGAAGATGCGTCAGGGGAGGGCGGATCTCAATGAAGGGAGAGTTGAGAGTCTTCTCGCAGGGTTAAATGTTTTACAAGCCATGATTGAAGATGTGGTGTATAGTGATGAAGTGAATGCAGAGCCTTTTATTGAGTCAATTAAGACTGCATTGGATGCGTTTTAACGGTTGTCCCTCCCATGTGCGGTCTGGCGTGGAGTGTAGCAAAGTGACGCGCCGCCAGATGTGTGAAACGGGTACTGCATTATAGAGAAGGTTTGAGTGAACCAGCATCATGCGAAGCGGAGGAGTCTGAGGAGGGCGGCGTTTAAGCCCTTGTCCCTCCCATTTATTCAATCCGAAGGCCAAATCGCTCATTATTAAATATCACTTTCAAGGTTAAGAACCATTCTCCGTGCATCTGTCATCGGATTTCATCACTTGCCCTGTCCCTCCCATTTATTCAATATCAAAGGCTAAATCAACCACTATCAAATATCATTTTTAAGGC
>JBQGBW010000385.1:0-1225 GCA_052043475.1 Magnetococcales bacterium HHB-1 | reverse complement strand
TCATCCCGTCTGTCCAAGTGGCTATGGATTTCGCAGGCCAAGTGGCCAGGGGACGGCAGGAAGGCCGCCAAGAGGGCGAACAAATCGGTGAGACCAGAGGAGTGGTCAAAGGCGAAGCCAAAATCCTCCAACGCCAACTTCAGAAAAAATTTGGCACCCTCCCTGCCTGGGTTGCCGAAAAGCTGACCAGCGCTGATTCCAACCTCCTGGAGCTCTGGGGCGACCGGATTTTGGACGCAGTCTCGATAGACGAGATTTTCGATAAATAAAGAGATTTCATACGTCAGACGCAGAGACGCCACACAGTTCCATAACCCACTGATGCAACTCACAAAAATTTCCGATACTTTTATGCTAAAGGGGTCCTTCGCTCCACCATATCAATTTATCCCATAAGTTTTATCCGGTTACTGCCGCTCTTTTGAGCGGCATTTTTTGTCCAAAAATCCCCAATAAATTCAAGGGTTACGAGTCCATAGAAAAATCTTGGTCTCGATTAGTGTGTCAAAATCTCCCCCCGTATCAGCCAAAATTACCCCCCAATATACCCCCATTTTCGGTCTCAATCTCACAAAAGAGGTCGGCGGCCCGATCCGACCTTTTTTTGAAATTGGCCAAAAATGGCTTCTGAAACAGAGACTTATAATCGTGACACACTTCTGTCCTTTTCAACCTACATCCGGTTGGGTCCGGGGGAGTTTGCTCCCTAAAACATAAGGCCGACCTTTTTTTCTGTTGGGTTAGAAGTGCTGTGAAAACAGATAGTTATTGAAATTGACGTGGGAGTGTGGGTGTGATTTCGGGTCGCAAGGGGTTGGAAATGGGGGGAGGTCGGCATTTCGCTGAGGACTTTTCGGTCTGAGAGGGGTGAGACAGTGGGAAAAATATAATGGGTTGTATAATGATGTTATTTGGTGGTGTGAAATATGGAATTCATGGGGTTTGGTTGTTCTAAATCGAATTTTGCTGTTTTTGTGGTGGTATTGAGGGTAGGGGGCTATGAGGGGGTGAGTGGAATGATTGGGCCTTGTCCTTATGAGAAGGTTTGGATGGGGAGCTGATCGGGTGTATGAAGGATAGTCCCTTGTTTTTTTGGGTCATAGCCCGAGGTGGAGTGGGGATGTATCTGCGTCCGATGAGCCAGAATGGAAATTCAATTTGACAACATAGGTCAGGCTAGGTACGCTGATCACCTCATGGTGGATGAGTAGGTGGATAGCAATAT
>JBQGBW010000384.1:0-1228 GCA_052043475.1 Magnetococcales bacterium HHB-1 | reverse complement strand
GAGTGCCTATCAGGTTGAAAAATTAGATTGGGAGGGTCGGAAGGCCTTTGTCAAACCAACCAAGAACGATTACTACACTGACGCCATTGATTATGTCCGCTTAACCATTCTGGACAGTTTTGATCAGGTTGAGGATAACTTTTCCACCTGTGATCATGGTGAGACCCGGTTGGTTAGACGCGTTGCAGGTTATAAGAAAATTCGTTATTACACCCATGAGAATGTGGGATTCGGTAACATCAATCTACCGGATCAGACCATGCATACAACAGCGGTTTGGTGGCGGCTTCATCCTGATCATCTGAAAGAGCGTTTGGGGGATCGTCAGGTCGCCTTGGATGGTTTTTTGGGTGCGGCCTATGCCCTTCATGTAGCGGCGGCGGCTCTCTCCATGTCGGAACTGAGGGATCTTGGTCGGGCGGTTGGGGATGGGGAATCACAGTGGTTTGCTGTGACGGAAATGCGGGGGAGGGGGGTGATTCGGACAGATCAGGGAGAGACGATCAATCCTGAAGATCTGGAGGGACGTTTTTCACCGGTGATCTTTCTTTATGATAACTTTCCTGGGGGTGTTGGTTTATCGGAACCTTTGTTTAAGGAACGTGATCGAATTGCTAAAAGAGCTTTGGAGATGGTTACCGGTTGCGACTGTCAGTTGGGCTGTCCGGCTTGTGTAGGTCCAATTGTCCCACTGGATCAGGAGAGGAGGCTCTCCCCCCGGGAAGCGGCTGTTGAGACGATAAAGATGATATTAAGCGACCATCCTCAAACTTCTGAAGATGGTCACTTGATTGAGTGATTCAGCGATCCAGGGAACCCGCCAAACGAACCATTGAGATAAATTCAGCCCGTCTTCCATAAGGATCATCCCCTTTGGCACCTTGGGCGAGGGAGACAACCTGATCATAGCTGAAATTACCGGTATATTTCCCCCCCTTAAGAATCTGACCAAAAGCGGCAACAGCGGTGGCGAATCGGAAATCATTGGAAAGCGCTTCAATCCGATTGACCTCATCTTTGTTTGAGACCGGACGGCTGATCAATCGGCTTTTATCCTCCTTGGGAAGCTTATACCTCAATTTCAGAAAAGCGTACTCCCCCCCATCGGCAACAGCTTGAACCTGTTTGGATCCCTCATTGCCATAACGTAGAGGATCAATCCGTTGTCCTGAACCGCCGACTGGAACGATCTCGTAAATTGCAGTAACCGTATGCCCAGCACCAATAT
>JBQGBW010000383.1:0-1233 GCA_052043475.1 Magnetococcales bacterium HHB-1 | reverse complement strand
GGTTCAAGATCCTTTCAATAATCAGTTTTTCCGTATCCGTCCTGAAGCATACCGCTTTGTTGCCCGATTAAAACGAGATCAAACCGTTGAGGAGGTGTGGGAAGCCTGTATTAAAGAATCCCCCGATGATGCCCCAGGCCAGGAGGAGGTGATCCAACTTTTATCCCAACTCTACTTTGCTAACCTGCTCTACTACAGTTCCTCACCTGAGACCGATAAACTTTTTGAGCGCTATAAGAAACGTAAAAAGAAAGAGGTGCAGTCCAAGCTGGTCAGCTTTATGTTTCTAAGGATTCCGCTCATCGATCCCGATGCATTCCTTAATAAGATCGCTCCGCTCATTCGCATGATCTTCAGTCCCATCGGTGCCATCATCTGGGTGCTTATGGCCCTGATTGCAGGTAAGACGGTAATCGATCATTTTGATCAAGTGGTGCAGCAGGCTGAGGGGGTCTTAGCCCCTGAGAATCTTTTTTATCTCTATCTGGGGTTGGTGATCGTCAAGATACTGCATGAATTTGGTCATGCGGCACTCTGTAAACGGTTTGGTGGTGAGGTTCACACCATGGGAGTGATGCTGATTCTCCTCTCCCCTCTGCCCTATATGGATGCCTCCGCCAGTTGGGGATTCCGCAAGCCCTGGAAACGGGCGATGGTGGGTGCGGCGGGTATGATCGTTGAGGTTCTTGTCGCCTCTATTGCAGTGCTTGTTTGGGCCAATACCGGTCAGGGGGTGGTGCATAGTCTGGCTTACAACATGATGTTTGTCGCCTCTGTCTCCACGGTACTCTTTAATGCCAACCCGCTATTACGCTTCGATGGTTACTATATTCTCTCTGACATCCTGGATATTCCCAATCTCTCTAAAAGATCCAACATGCAGTTGCGCCATGTGGTGGAGAAGTATCTCTTTGGCTGGCGTGCCTCTCAATCAGCCGCTGAAACAAAAAAGAGTGCCTGGATACTCTCCTCTTTTGGCCTCTTAAGTGGCATCTACCGGATCATTATCTTTGGCGGCATCCTGCTCTTTGTGGCGGATAAATACCTTCTTCTTGGTCTCTTCATGGCGGTCTCTGGCCTCTTTTTCTGGTTGGTTATGCCTCTAGGCCGTCTGATCATCTATCTCTTCTCCAGCCCCCGTTTAGAGCGAACCCGCATGAGAGCCTGGTCGGTCACCCTGCTCTTTCTTGGTGGTCTTGCGGTTATCCTCGCTTTTGTTCCGGTGGCAAATCG
>JBQGBW010000382.1:0-1235 GCA_052043475.1 Magnetococcales bacterium HHB-1 | reverse complement strand
AGATGGCTAAATGGCACACTTCAGGGTGCAGTGCAGGCGGATCAGTTGGAGTACTATCTCGACGAGTTCACATTTCGATTCAATAGAAGAAAATCTAAGGCCCGTGGGATGCTTTTTTATCGGCTTGCTCAGCAAGCTGTGATTACCAAACCAGCTCCATATCAGACTCTGGTAGCTAATCCAAAAAAGTCTTCTCCGTGACAACCTACTTGATCTAAATGGATAGGACTTGAGCTAAGTGGATACCTAGTTCACCCCATTCAAAGAGTTTTCCCATGGAGCAATATAATAATGAAAAACCTTCTCAACAAAACCGTTCCCCTCCTTATCAGTGTCATGATCCCCCTCAATGTTTGGGGACAGTCCACCCAGGAGATTCCTGATGATCTCTATAATCAACCTTTAGAGCCTGGATTGCTGCAAACCATTCAGGATGCACTCCCTGAGGGCACCAATGTCAATGCAAACTTTCTCAATCCGACCTATAATCCCAACCTTCCTCTGCAACTGGATGCCAGTGTCTCGGTCACTTTTGTGGATGAGGGCGCAGGTTATCGCAACAGTCTGGGTTACTTTACCTTCCAGGATGGTGCGTTCGATGGTTTAAATAAAGGGGATATTGATACCGATGGTGTACGAGGCATCTCTTTGAATGAACTGCAAAACGCCACGGATGTTGAAACCGGATGGGTTTTCCCCAACGCCTCTAAAGCGGGGGCAGGCGGCCTGTTACAAGCGGGTGATACCATCAACTTAGCCGGTGGAGAAACCTTTTCTGCGGGAACAAATATTGGTTTTTTTCTCGTACAGAATGGCTGGACCGGCAGTGGTGTTAAGGGCATTGATGATAATAACCAGCCCCAGGTGATGTATACTCTCGATTTTCTTAACCCAGAAGCCGATCAAAGTTCCACGATCAATCAAACCATTGGCGATAAAACCCGCCATGTGGCGATGCTGTTTGCCGATGAAGGACGAACGGATATTATCATGGGATTTGAAGATTTAAACCGCATTGCACAAAATGAAAATGACTGGAATATCCGCTCAGATGAAGATTTTAACGATGCCGTATTTATTGTCCGCGCTGATCCGGCAGAGGCATTTCAGGGCGCCAATATTGCCACCGCCCCCGCCCCTGTCGCGGGTGGTGGCCTGCTCTCTCTGTTTTTGATGGGATGTCTCTTTTTTCAATCTCAAAAACAGAAGCTTCAACCCCTCCTGCAACCCATAAC
>JBQGBW010000381.1:0-1237 GCA_052043475.1 Magnetococcales bacterium HHB-1 | reverse complement strand
TGGAGCTGGATGATTCCAGGCGTGCCTCCATGATCTCATGAGATATACTCTGTATATCTTCTGTTTAAAAAAAACAGAGTGATGCACAATTAAGGATAAAAACAGCATGAAAAACAATACAAGCCTACTTAGACATCATGAACAATATATCGCTATATATTAACTTAAAATAAGTATAAAAATATATAAGATTATCTTTACTGATATGATTGATCTGGAGAAAAGATGCCGCATCAAAATCCACAGGATAAAAAAAGCGCATGAATCATCGAGCCATTGTAATCTGCGGCGGTGTTGGACCAGAAGCTGGCATTATGCTGCAACGTCTTATTCTCAGCAATACTCAAGCTCAAGGCATTGATCAAGGCCATCTGGATATCCACCACTTCTCTCTTCCTGGCGCCATTACGGATCGTACACAATATATTCTTAAAGCTGAGAAAGAGAATCCAGCAATCGGTATGCTGAGAGTTATCCAAGCGGCGAATGGTGCATTACAAGCACTTGATCAACATGGTGCTGTTGGTATACCATGCTGTACTTTCCATGCCGATGAGATTTTTTCCCTCTTTCTAAACAAAGCGGCCAAACTCTCCAAGCGATTAACGATATTAAATATCATGGAAGAGACCATGAAATTATTGATCGCACACCCCCATAAACCCAAGAGAATTGGCATTCTCTCAACAATTGGCTCAAGAAAAACCAATGTTTTTGGATACTATCTAGAAAAATATGGTCTTCAACCGCACTACGTCGATTCCATCTGGCAAGAACGAATCCATAATGCCATCTATCACCCCAAACAAGGCATTAAAGCGACCTCACAGGCTACGCCTCTCGCCTGTGAAGCGGTCTATGGTGGCATCGAACAACTCCATCAGAAAGAAGTCGATGCTGTTATTCTTGGCTGTACGGAACTCTCACTGATATTCTCCAACAATGCACCCTATTTTGATCTTCCCCTGATCGATCCCATGCTTGCTCTGGCCAGAGCACTGATTCAATTTTCACGACCTGATAAACTCCATAAACATCATCACCGTGCCTGCGTCTGTCCTCCCGTAATCTCACCGCTTACACAAACAGCACGTAGCCACGAATAAATTATTGCACTTTTAGGTAAAGATTCAAGAGCGCCAATAAGCACACCTAAAAAAACAGCGTATCCAAAAAAGATACGCTGTTTTTCTTTGTATGAATAGCGATCTTCTTAAAGCGTGCTACCACTCAATTT
>JBQGBW010000380.1:0-1245 GCA_052043475.1 Magnetococcales bacterium HHB-1 | reverse complement strand
TTATCCTACCTGTTTTCCTCTTCTCTAAAAGCACAAATCGACTTACAACAAACCAACATCCCAACCGCTCTCTTTTAAAATCAAAGCGGTCGCTCCCTTTCTTAAAACGCATCATTTGTATCTTGCCAACCAATTATGTAAACTGATTAAAAAGCTGAATTCATGTTTCTTGATCTTGCTTTAAGTCGCTTCTCCTTAAAGATCCTTCTATTCAATCAATAATATTGCAATGGCCAATCTTCCCTGGAACCCACTTTTTCTCTCCACCAACCAACCCACCACCACAGCCTGGGAGTATCATGCCCACTCAACCATCTCGGATGGCAAAGCCTCCCTTGAGGTGATGGTTCAACAGGCCATTCAAAAAGGGATTAAACGCCTGATTTTCACAGAGCACACCGAAAATGAACTGATCTGTTGTCCCAACTGGTTCACCCAGTATCAACAGACACTCCGCACATTAAAACAGAAATATGGTCATCAGATCCAACTGGCGTTAGGTGTTGAGACACCGGTCATCGATTTTGAGGGTACACTCTATCTGGAAAACGTTAAAGAAACAGAGGTTGAGTTTATTCTGGGGGCGGTGCATACCTATCCAGGACTACAGTGGGAAGATATGCCCCACCTCTCTCCAGAAGAAGCCATTGAAGCAGAATATCAAGCGCTGCTAGGCCTTTTAGATAATCCCACCATTGATGCCGTGGCCCATCCTGGGGGGATGTGCATCCATCATGTGACACCCTTTCCACTGACACACTTTGAACAGATTGTAATTAAAGCGGTTAAAAAGGGTAAAGCCATTGAGATTAACCCCGCCTACCATCACCCCATTAAACCCTTTTTCGATCTCTGCATCAAGCATGGCGCACTGATTTCGCCAGGCTCCAATGCCCATAAACCACAACAGTTAGGTCATGCCTGGAGACGGATTATGGCGCAAAAATAATCACCTGAAATTGAAAGCAAAAACAGATACCACAAGGCAGGTTAACGACACGCAACCACATGCAATTCGGCGCCTTCCACGGCAACCACTTCAACCATCATATCCACCGCAATATCCTCCTTGGCACAGGCAATCCAGGGTGAGTCATCCACACGCACTTTACCCCGCCCCAACGTAATGGCCTCACACACACGCACTTTTCTACCCACATACTGTGCGCTGCGCTGATTTAAGTTGGGATGGTCTGTCGGTGGCGGTGGGTGTGCTTTTGAGAAGAGTCGCCACCCAATCACCGA
>JBQGBW010000379.1:0-1261 GCA_052043475.1 Magnetococcales bacterium HHB-1 | reverse complement strand
CAGGATTGAAGGCGGATACAGGCCGGTGGTAGCCCATAACACGGGTCCAGATCTCACAGGGTTGTCGTTCACTGTCGGAGAGTTGAACTTTTTGATCTGAAGTGTGTTGATGCGTCATGGATCTCTTTTCCTAAGAGTAGAACATTGTATGAGCAGGTTACGTCTTTGTTAAAGCAGATTTTATTCCAAAATATTTAGATGCAGGTACGGTTGACATTTTTTTATTTTATTCTTTAGTGTTTTCATTTGGTTGGCTGTATTTTTTGTTCTGTTTCATGCGCAGGTGATTGGGCGAGTTTGGGTTGGATAAGCCAATTTTTTGGCAATTTTTTAAAATTATGGTGATTGCCAGAAGCGCAGTTTTCTAAAGGTGGCGAGTCCTTTTTTCAGTTGGGTGACCATTGAGGCGGGGAGGTGTTCGTGAAGCCATAAACGAAAACCACGCCACAGCAATTCGATACCGGTCTCTTGATATTCATCTTCATGGTTGTGATAGCGTTCCATATAGCGTTGATAGGTTTGATTTTCTCCTTTAAAGGGGGGGGGGTGGCGAGATCAATCAGATAATGGCTCTGTAGGGTTTTGGGAAGAAGTTGTTCTTTTTCGGCAAAGAGGAGGAGTTCGATGGTGCAGTCATAGAGACCATAAATTTCATAAAGTGCGGCCAATTTTAATAATCGTTCTTCCTGTTGCCAGAAGGCTCTTTTTCCCTGCTTGATCTCTTGAATGGCGTCACGAAAGTAGAGCGCATCTGCACTGAGCACCTGTCCGCGATAACCGGGGCCAGGAATGCGATTGCCTTGTGAATCTCTGTAGGGCGAAACCTGGGGGAGAACGCGGCGGGAGAATCGTTTAAGTTCTAGGTCGAAGAGTTCAAAACCTAAAGGGGATAGGAGTTGGTCTATCTTAGAGAATACGGGCTGTTTGGCCACATCTTTGAAGTAGGTTTCAAAGCAGACGCCTAGGGCGGATGCTAAACTCTCTTTTCCACCATGGAGCACATCCCATTCTGCACCTTCTACATCCAGTTTAATAAAATCGGCAGGCGCAATTTTTTGTTCCTGATAAAATTGATCCAGACCCTGAGTGGTTAGCATGATCTGATCAATGATCTCTGTATTCTGATAGTCAAGAAATCGTTTCCAAACTTCAGTGCGGTAGGGATAAAAACCACAGGAGGCATCAAACCGTGTAATATAGAAGGGGCGTTCTTGCTGGTCTTTATGTAGTGCAACAGGATAGTAGTGGTGGCCTTGTTCTG
>JBQGBW010000378.1:0-1261 GCA_052043475.1 Magnetococcales bacterium HHB-1 | reverse complement strand
GCCAACGGTATCGGTTATGGTGCACCGGTCACACTGCGCTCCCTGCAGGTGGGTGATCTCATCATCAATAACATCTCAGCCACCGTAAACCGTGCCGCCATGTCCGAATCCCTCCTTGGCATGCGCTTCTTTAACCGTCTCAAAGAGTACCGCGTTGCTCAGGATCGTCTGGAACTCTACTGGTAACGGCTGGTGATGGTAATCAACGCAATCTCGGGCGCCGCCGCAATCCGGATTGGTGGTCCCCAGGTTCCCGTACCCCGATTGATATAGAGTTGGCTCCCTCTATCCAAGATAAACCATCCCGAAGAGCGGCCATCATGAACCAGTGCAGTAATCAAAGCAAAGGGAAAGATCTGTCCACCATGGCTATGGCCTGAAAGCTGTAGATCAAAAAGCCCTTCTGTGCTCGAATCCACCCAAGGACGATGTTTGAGTAAAATGGTGAATTGATCCTGCTTCACCGCTTTAAAAACATCCTGCTCCCGCTTGATCTTCTGTACCCGTCCCACACGCGGATCATGTACTCCGACCAACTGAAGGCCACCCACCTCGATCACTTCATCCTGTAACAGTTGAAACCCTGCCTGGGTTAAAAAACGCTTCGATGCATCCAATCCTGCTAAAACCTCATGATTTCCAGTCACCGCAAATTTACCTAAGGGAGGGGTTAGTTGCTGCCATAATGGGAGAAGCGCGGTAACCGAATCAATGCCTCGATCGGTAAAATCACCACTGGAGAGAATAATATCGGGTTGCAGATCTTCGAGTTGTTTAATCAACTGTTGATGCCAACCCTGACGCATCAAAAAGCCCATATGAACATCCGATATATGCGCAATACGGATCGGTTTAATCAATGCTTTCTCTGTGGTGATTGAAAATGAAGAGAGACGTACATGATAGGCCTCCCACACACCATAAATCGTCAAAAATGCGATAAGAACCGTAACCCAGACCACCCGAAAATGCGGTTTAAAAAGGCGTGCTTTTAAATATCCTCTCCATTGGCCGATTTTTATTAAAACTCTAAAAAAGGAATCAAAAACGATCCATAATGATACCACGCCCATCCAGCCAAAACCGATCCAAGCCGGCCACTGCCCACCATCTGATATCTGATCCACAGCACCGAACCGAGACCAGATAAAGGGTAGCGCCATCATGAGCAGTAGAAAAATGATCAACAAAATCCGTGTAAAGCGCACACTTTTTATATACCAATGTTCAATTGCATTCCGCCACTGATAATAGATATAGA
>JBQGBW010000377.1:0-1264 GCA_052043475.1 Magnetococcales bacterium HHB-1 | reverse complement strand
AGCGTGAGCGCCTCATCCATCCTTTCTTGCTTCATCAAACCTATAAAGGTCTTGGCGCTCTGCTGGAATTGGCTATAGCGGTTATGGATCTCCTTTAAATCTTTCACAACCTTCTCGTGTTTATTCTTACCATGCTTTGTGTGCTCTGCCGCTTTGCCACCACCTGCAGCACGCATGACGGCTTTCATGTCATTTGCCACCTCATCGGACAGAGTATTGAACACTGTTTCGACTGATACAATCGTGGCCCTGTCTTTTTCCGTGACGTGCCTCATTTCAACAAGAGCTTGCAGTTTTTCAATCAGGATTAACTGTTCCAACTGATCGGTCATTACCTCGGAAACACTGCGATACAGAGGAAAATTCTCATCACTTAATTCGTGGAGTTCCGTCCCTATTTGCTTTAAAGCCAGAACACCAGACCCTGCAACAAGAGAGAGCAACACCATCAACACGCTGACAAGAGTCATGATCTGTTTTTTTAGTGTGGCGTTTTTGAGAAATTTCATCGAAGTTTCCCTCTCTTTTTTCCCAGCATCATTTTTCACTACCCTGTTTCAAGAAGTGCTTGCTATCAGTCCTGGGTTTGTTGAATCAAAATCTCAGAACGCCTGTTTTTGGCCCACGAGGATTCGTTATGCCCACGGTGTAAGGGACGTTCTTTGCCGTAGGTAATAGTCTGAATTCGGTCTGGATCTATACCTTGTGTGATCAGATATCGCTTGACGGCATCGGCCCGTTTTTGTCCCAGGGCAAGGTTATATTCCCGAGTGCCACGTTCATCACAATGACCTTCAACCACTATTGTTCCTTCCTGTGAGGCAAGCCAACGGGCATTTTTCTCTAGGATTCTTGCCGCATCATCCGTAATCAGAGCTGAATCAAAATCAAAAAATACCCGGTGCTTTGGCTCCACAATGTCTGTTTCTTCAACATCTGCCGGAGTATCCAAATCGATCCCATCATTTGAAGGTCGGTTGAGAATTTGTGATGAACCTTGTTCCTGATCACCCTTGGTTGACGTGTCGGTAGTTTGAGATGGCTCCGGTGCTTGCACGGGTACAGACCCACATCCAGCTAGAACAACGGTGAGAAGAATCGCGGTTATAGTGGTCTTAAGGTTGATTATTCTCTTTTGCATAGCCAATGTCTCCCAGGTGTTGAAAATTGCATCTAACATCACTCTTGTTAAGTCAGAGGATCTGAACAATTGTTGGCAAACTGCGCGCATCATGCTGAATTCGCTTGTTATAATGGCGTAGCC
>JBQGBW010000376.1:0-1265 GCA_052043475.1 Magnetococcales bacterium HHB-1 | reverse complement strand
AAGAACAGCAGTGAGCTCACACACAAAAGCGTGAACTGCAGATCAAATAGGCTTTTCTTTTTAGGCATCTTCTTTAGACTATTTTTCTCCCCCTTTTTAAAAAGGGGGTCAGGGGGATTAGACAGTTTTTTTAATTTAATCTTTTAACCCCCTCCCGCTTCGCGGACCTGCCTACCGGACAGGCAGGCTCCCCCCTTAAAAGAGGGAGAGTTTATGAGCTCAAAACTCGCCACTCGAAACTCAAAACTGCAGCAGTAAGCGATGCGCTTACAGCTGCATCAAATACGCTTTAATATAATCATCCAGATCCCCATCCAGTACATTATTCACATCTGTGCGCTCCACACCAGTACGGGCATCCTTGATCAGCTTATAAGGGTGCAGCACATAGTTCCTGATCTGCGACCCGAAATCCACCCGCATCTTTTCTCCTTCTACTTTATCACGCTCTGCATTGCGCTTCTCGATCTCACGCTGATACAACTGCGACTTCAGCATGGCCATTGCCTTTTCTTTATTGCCCAGCTGCGAACGCGTTTCCGTATTCTCAATGATGATCCCTGAAGGGGCGTGCTTCAAACGCACCCCAGTCTCTACCTTGTTCACATTCTGTCCACCGGCACCGCCCGAACGGAAGGTGTCCCAGCTGATGTCAGAAGGGTTGATATCGATCTCGATGGTGTCATCCACTACAGGGTAGGCGAACACCGAGGCAAATGAGGTATGTCTACGCCCTCCTGAATCGAAAGGAGAAATGCGCACCAAACGGTGAACACCCGACTCTGACTTCAGCTGCCCATAAGCAAACTCCCCTTCAAACTCCAGGGTACAAGACTTAAGGCCGGCCACATCACCCGGTTGGTAATTGACCTGCTTCACCTTCATGCCCTTTTTCTCACCCCACATGATGTACATCCGCATGAGGATCTCCGCCCAGTCATTGGACTCCGTACCTCCGGCACCCGGGTTGATCTCGATCATGGCATTGAGCTGATCTTCCTCACCCGACAACATCTTTTTGAATTCCAGCTCCTCCAGCAAGTTGAGCGCCTTCTGATATTCTACTTCTACCTCTTCTTCTGAGGCCTCTTCCATTTGGCGAAACTCCTCTAGGGTTTCGGTATCCTCAGTGGCCGCATTTACGGCTGCAAAGGCATCTGTCCATACTTTTTTGGCACGGATGCCCTTCAGTACTTTCTCTGCCTCCTTGGGATCGCTCCAGAAATCAGCTTGGGTGGTAATGGATTCTTCTTCTTCTACTTCGC
>JBQGBW010000375.1:0-1266 GCA_052043475.1 Magnetococcales bacterium HHB-1 | reverse complement strand
GAAGCCACAAAAATCTTCACCTCAGAAAACAAAATAACAGGCATACAAACAAACTGGGAAGAGAACTACAAAAGCAACGCAATTATCCTCACAACAGGAACATTCCTAAGAGGAGTCATCCACATCGGAGAACAAACCTTCAGTGCTGGCCGTCTAGGAGATCATGCCTCAAACCTCCTGGGAAAAAACTTAGAAAGCCTCTCCCTAAAACTAGGACGCTTAAAAACAGGCACACCACCAAGACTCGATGGCAACAGCATCGATTGGAATAAAACAACGCCACAGCCAGGAGATGAACACCCACGTCCATTCTCTTTCATTACAGAGAAGATCACTCAAGAACAGCGTCCCTGTCATATCGTCTACACTAACAAAGAGACCCATAAGGTTATTCAAAATAATCTTCATCGTGCGCCACTCTATTCAGGAAAGATCGATAGTGTAGGGCCTCGTTACTGTCCATCAATTGAGGATAAGATTGTTAAGTTTGCACATAGAGATAGACATCAGATCTTCTTAGAACCAGAAGGTTATGATACGCATGAGATCTATCCTAATGGCATCTCAACCAGTCTTCCCATTGATGTTCAATGGAAACTTTTGCATACGATTCCCGGTTTAGAGCAGGTTCAAATCCTTCGTCCTGGTTATGCCATTGAATATGATATGGCTGATCCGCGTCAGCTCAATCATGCTTTAGAAGTTAAACAGGTTCCAGGACTCTATTTTGCGGGACAGATCAATGGCACCACCGGTTATGAGGAGGCCGCGGCGCAAGGTTTGGTGGCGGGAATTAATGCAGCGCGTTTAAGTCAGGGGAGGGAGCCTATCTATTTCCCTAGAACAGAATCTTATATTGGTGTGATGATTGATGATTTAATTCTGAAAGGAGTTGACGAGCCTTATCGTATGTTTACTTCGAGGGCGGAGTTTCGTCTTATTTTAAGAGCAGACAATGCAGATCTGAGGTTAACGCCTTTAGGGAGAGAGATTGGTTTGGTTTCTGATGATCGGTGGACGGTGTTTTGTGAGAGGAAGGGTAAGATTGATGAAGCGAGTCGGATATTGAAGCAGGAGAAGATCTCTTTAGAGGAACTTTTAGGAGAGAAGGGGAGGCGGTGTGCTTGGGATCTTTTGAAGCGGCATGATCTGGATAGTCGGAAGATTTTTATTATGGCAGGGGTGGATCATTTTTCTAAAGAAGTTTTAGAGGAGCTTGAGGTGGAGAATCAGTATTCGGGTTATTTGGAGAAGCAGAAGGAGGAG
>JBQGBW010000374.1:0-1290 GCA_052043475.1 Magnetococcales bacterium HHB-1 | reverse complement strand
GAGTTTTAAACCATCACCCCAGACCTGAATCCGTTTGGCTCTGGAGTAGAGTTGTACGCGGATTTTTGGCCTCTGTTGTTGCGCGATGGTGATGACGCCCTCTTTTGCTGGTGGGAGTGCTTGAGGACGCTTCTGTTGAGATGGTGGCGACTGTTGCTGTTTTCTGATAATTGTTCGATTGGCATCTTCAACGATCACTTCACTCTGGAAGACAAACTTCCCATTAGGAAAGCGCTGTTGATAACGTTTTAAGGTTTGAACCGCCTCTTTGTGGCGTCCTAACGTGTTGAGTAGTAGACCTTCTTGATAATAGGCTTTTTCGCTGAATGCGGGAAACTGTTGCTGGATGTTTCGGTAACTCTGAAGGGCTTCCTGGGGGGCATCAAGAAAGAGTGATAGGGTGGTGGCGCGATGGAAAAGCGCTTTGGCGCGCATTTTTTCGCGTTGGCTCACCTCAAAGGCGTTATCAAACGCCTCTAAGGCATCGGCATACTTTCCCTCATCGAGCATATAGTTACCATAATTGATGCTCCATTGGGCGAGGCGCTCCAAACCCAGTTGACCCTCGTTGGCCCATCCTGTGGTATGATGAAATAGAATGATCCAGAAAAACAGCCATCCATTTGCTCTTTTGATGCGCATCGGTTGCCAGCCTTAAAAATTGTTTTAATGGGGATGATATGTTTAAGTCACTTGAGACGTTGTTTAGGTTCTTCTCTATTTTAAAATAAGCCTCGTTTTTAGTTTTCGCTTAAAAAGGTTTGCGGGTCAAGATGGATTAAGGTTTAATTTTAAAGTGGTGTTCTGATTATTGAAAGGTATGACTTTTTTTGATTTTGTTGCTTGCAACGGGCTGCTTTTTGGACGTTATGAAGGAACACTCGATAGATCAACCCGTTCATAGATCTCTTCAACCAAGAGGGTTAATCCGATGGACTCAAAAGTGACTTTATCTCCAAGATAGAAATGTTCTGGTCGCCAACCGTTTGAACGTCTGAGTATCTCAACATCGACAAAATCCTGCTCCACAAGGACATACTCTTCTAAAGTTGGAATATTGATATATTCAAGCATTTTTTTGGTCTTATCCTGCCTCCGTGTTGAACTGGAGAGAACCTCAACAAGAATCACAGGGTGCTGCATGTATCGATTGCTCTGTGTTGTTTCTTCACAGACGACCATCACATCCGGGTAGCGAAAATTTCCCTCAGAAGTTTTTAGCTTCATGCCTGCCTGAAAAGCTTGACATGTTTTCCCTTTAAGAAAGTTTCTAAACTCTCCAAACAGATT
>JBQGBW010000373.1:0-1294 GCA_052043475.1 Magnetococcales bacterium HHB-1 | reverse complement strand
CTTCAGGGGGGATCGGCGCTCAATTGACTCATCGTCTCAGTGAACGCTTTCATATCCTGGCCCTTTACAATCAAACCGCTCTTGACGATGAACTCCAGAACCAGAAGAGGGTTACCCCCATCCCTGTGGATCTCTCCCAACCCGATTGGCCGGAAATGATCAAAGCAGGAATTCCCGAAAGAGGGCTCTATGGAATCATTCATAGCGCATGGCCAAGCATGGTTCGGGGGGGATTGCTTAATCAATCGGGGAATACACTTCAAAAACAGCTTGATTTCGGAGTTTTGCAACTGGTTGAACTGGCCAGACTGATGACGGAACATCCCACTGAATCGGGAGCCCGGCTGATTACCATTGGTTCGGTTGCCGGTGGATACAGACCCTCCCTGAATGTTGCTCCTTATTCTCTAGGAAAAATGGCCCAGGAACAGACTGTGCGTCTCCTGGCTGCGGAATTGGCCTCCAAGGGGATTACCGTTAATGCCGTGAATCCAAACTTTCTTCCGATCGGGATGAACAAGGAAGCCAATGCCCGACGGGTCAAGCTTGAAGAGGCACGTATTCCGCAAGGACGTCTCTGTTCACCAGGGGATATTGAGAACACGATTCTTTGGCTCTTGAGTGAAGGGGCCTCTTATGTTTCAGGCCAATTGATCGGTTTGGCGGGTGCTCAACTCTAATCCCAACAAAAAAGAAGAGGCACTTGATTTATACTCCCAGCCCTCAAACGATAACGGCATAATAGTCACCGTAGGGTTAGGGCCGCATTTGAAGAAGTTGTACACCCCAGCGGAGTCGTTTATAAATGCGTTCAAAGGGAAAAGATTCCCCTCTCACCAGCGTCACCTTTTCCATTGATGATATGGAAACGTGCTTCCACCTCACCCAAAGAGCCGGACTGAATCAGAATATCTCCTTCTCAACCTGGAGTCAGGTGATCTCTTGGAGTGTCTTCAACAATCCTTATAAGGGAGAACAACCAAGCGGTATTCTTCTGAAAGAGGAGAAGGAGACGGTCGCTTTTTACCATCTTACCTATTTTCCTTTCAAGATTGGGCAACAGCGGTTCAATGCAGCCTGTTGTGGGGATTATGTCGTCGCCCCGGAAAGACAGGGTATCCTGGGAATCCAGTTCGCCAAAACGCTTTTTGATGAGTTCGTTGAAGGGTGTCTTTTTACCACTCATGCCGCGGAAGGAACCAACAAGGTATGGTCTTTTCTTGGGGCTAAAGGCGTTGATTCCAGCGATCGAACCTACAGTGCCATCATCTCCGAAACCACCATGGCGGCATCC
>JBQGBW010000372.1:0-1314 GCA_052043475.1 Magnetococcales bacterium HHB-1 | reverse complement strand
CTTTCACAGGTTTGACGAACCAACTCGCGGACACGCAATCCGACATCGCCTGTCAAAACCTTATAACGATATTTTGTTACCCAAACAAAATGGTACTGAATATCAAAAACTGTATGACTTCCATAGCGATAGCCCATATAGCCCTCCCCTGCCCTGAAACAAAAACATACTTATGTTCTCTATATCGGCAGATTGGTGCTAAAAGCTGACCGCCTGAAAGGCGGTGGTTTTAACCTTTTGCATGGATAATAAAATAATCATTGGCCTATTTTAATCCGTTCCTCTTCTCCGCCACCTGACTTCCCTATAAACCATGGCGCCCGTTTCACTCTTATCTTTCACCACACAGGATTGCAATCATGGCTGATAACAACCTACCCGAGCAAAACCAGGCGTCACAAGAGAATGCCTCATCCAAAACGCTATCTTCTGTGGGTGATCAGGCTGCCAATGCTGCGGCTTCAACTTTTCAGGAATCAACAGCAGAAGGTCGTAACGTTGATCTCGCCATTGATGATGCTGTCTCAGCAGCTCTTAAAACAGCACAGGCACAAGGCGCAAACGAAGCACAACAAGCCTCAATTGAAAAAGCTGTGCGCGATGCATTTGCCCAGGTTAAGGTGAATCCCGATATCAACCTCAGTAATGTCACAACACAGCTAGCTGAAACATCGATCTCCTCGCTTGGTACAACCAGTCCCACAGCACCAACAATAGACACCACTTCCCCTGCAACTGATTTAGACGCTCCAACCACTGGTCTCTCTTCACCTGCAATATCCTCTACGACAAATACAGATCAGCCATCAACATCGACTGCTTCAACCGAACCAGGAACAGCCGATACAACGACAGATCTTTTTTCACCTTCATCTGTTGCGTCTCCCGCTGCGTTTCAGGCATCAGTCAATACAACAACCGATGCGCCAGATATTACAAATGAAACCGATATCGATTTTGGCCCTGTTGCATCTAATCCCACACCCTCGCTCTCATTTACATCACCATCACTGATTCAGGCATCGGGATTATCTCAATATACTGCCATCAACGATTCTTTTGTAAGCGTCAATTTCTCCCCATGGTTCACAATTGTATTTTTTTAAAGCACACTGATGCCATCATAAACGACTTAATAGGAGGATGGCATGTCGAAGCCACGTCAACTTACGGAAAAGCAACAATATTGGTTAGAACATATGCTCTGTATAGAGCGAGAAGGATGTACGATTAAGACCTATGCCGAACGACACGGGTTAGATCAGCGTAGTTGCTATGATTGGCGTGCTCGTTTAAAAAAACTGGGATTGATTC
>JBQGBW010000371.1:0-1333 GCA_052043475.1 Magnetococcales bacterium HHB-1 | reverse complement strand
TGGAATTTAAAAGGCGTTAAGGTGTTCATCATATTTTGATCTCGATTCTAACGGTTTCGATTAGTTTTTTGTGCTTTGGGTTGTGTTGGCCTGGAGCCACTCTTTTAGGGCTGATATCTGATACACAACAGTTTTGCCCATCTTGATAAAAGGTGGACCAGTCCCTTCTGTACGCCACTTGGCCAGTGTTTGTGGACGCACGCCCAACAGCTCTGCGGCCTTATTGTTGCGAACACAAAGCTTATTGTTATTGGGCAGAGCATTGTTTGTGCAAAAAGTATCTATAATGCGCTGGAGCGCTTTAAGCACATCCTGCCGGTCTCCAGCATTTACTGTCGTGTAACGGGCAACAGTTATTAAATCCTGGAGCAACAACTCTTCTGGTGACACAGCTTTTCTCCTTACCGCTGTCTGAACGCGAATATTGAAAGATTAAGTTCAATAGTGTTATTATGGATTGTGATCCCCATAGATTGATGATAAGGTTTTATGTTGAGCGCCCATCATCAATCTAGAGGAAAAAACTGATGTCAAAACTTAACAAAACCTATGCGCAACTACTAACTGACATCGAGAGACATCTCATCAGCATCCGAACATCAAACAGGAGTGAACGGATGCAGAGCTATATGTTTGTTCATATTGCTCTTAACGACATACGGTCGCAGTTTAAAGCAAACGGATGCGGTGGTATTGCAAATATTGACCAGGGAGCAACCTTTGTGCGGGATTATATTCGGTTAAGTTTAGTCAAGAATATAACGCGGAAAAAACTTAAAAAGAGATTAAGTTCCGCACTCCACGGCATCCACACCATTGAACGCACGATGAATCGCTGCGAGGCTTTAAAGCTTCAGAGTTGATACGTGTGCTAAGTCAGATTAACTAAAGCAGATTCCCCGCAAATACAGTTAATCTTACTCGGTCTTAGTTCTGAGTTATCACGGGATTGTTGAATAGCTTCTGCACAACTCTCCCAGGAATCATCAGGGTGGTAAAGAGCGTTGATGTGGAAACCAGCTGTCTCTTTATCTCCCGTAGCCGTGGTACGCCATTCCCCCCGTGCCAACATCTCCATTTTACAACGTTCGTCTTGTACAGCTCCGCAATGCGGGCAGAGCATAACCGCTTTCTCTGGAGAGTTCTTTGGCCATTTCAAATTTTTAAAATCAAGGATATGCTGCTCTCCACATTCTGTACATGGGATGTGATATCGCCGTTGATCCGATTGTTTATATAAACGTTCTGTTAAAGAGCAGCTATCCCAATCTGGTGTAAATGGCGTCGAAGAGATGAAGACCTTTTCCTGTTCGGTTGGAAAGAAATCGGAGGG
>JBQGBW010000370.1:0-1333 GCA_052043475.1 Magnetococcales bacterium HHB-1 | reverse complement strand
TTCTCCCTATTACAGTGCTGAGTTTACCAAAGCCTGCCTTATGGCGGCGGGGTCCAATTCATTCATCGTGGCAGGGTCATTTTCAGGTCGTGATGGCTAGTACTGACCAGCGCTCATCACTATATTCATTGCATTGCTTTGAGAGGTTACAAAATGATTCGTGCATTACTGCTTATTTGCTTATTGATTACGCCGGTGATGGCCGAGACGAATGCGAGCTGGGTGGATCTGGAAGGTAAGACGCACAAGTTGTCTGATTACCAAGGTCGTTGGGTGTTGGTGAATTATTGGGCTACCTGGTGTCCGCCCTGCATGGAAGAGTTACCAGAGCTATAGATTCTGCATTCGCAGCACAGCGATAAGATTGTGGTGCTGGGAGTGAATTTTGAGAATGCGACCCCTGAGCGCCTGCGCAAGTTCACCGATGACTTGTTTCTCTCCTATCCCATCCTGCCGGTCGGTTTGAACCCGATGCCACACGAGCTGGTGGGTGAAATCCCTGGATTGCCGTCGAGCTTTTTGGTGAATCCAAAAGGGGAAGTTGAGGTACGTCATGTTGGCTCGCTGACAGCGGACATGGTGCTTGACTTCATTGCTGCTCAGGCTCAATGATTAACCTATTGAAATGATGAATCGCGATGGATCGATAGGATGAAATTTTTCAGTCGTTTTCTGGCAACTCTTTTATTAATAGGTAGTGCTTCTGTTTCTGCCGCAGACCTGCCGCGTGATCCGCATAAGTTTTTCTTTGATGAAAGCTTTTGGGATATGCAAGAAGAGTTAGAGATCGCAAAAGAAAAGGGTAAAAAAGGCATCATGATCATGTTCACCATGACGGAGTGTCCTTTCTGCCATCGTATGAAAACGATGGTGCTTAATCAGCCTGATGTGCAGGATTACTACAAAAAGAACTTCCAACTTTTCGAGGTTGATATTGAAGGTGATGTGGAGTTGGTCAACTTCAAAGGTGAGAGCACCACGATGAAAGACTTTGCCTTTAAAGAATATCGCGTACGTGCAACACCGGTTTTTGCGTTCTTTGATTTAGAAGGTAACTACATTCCGCGTTCACGTTTTACTGGTGCAACAAAAAACAAAGAAGAATTCAATTTGCTCGGTAAATACGTTTTAGATAAAGCATACGAGAAAGAAGCTTTTGCGCGTTACAAGCGAGCAAACCTTAAGTGATGTTAACGCGCTCCCTTCTTGCCCTTCTTGCAGTCAGTCTTTTAACCTGTTCGCTATCGTATGCGGCTGAGTTAGAGCCCTTACCAGAACCACTATCTCTAGAAGCTACACTTAAGCTTGCGGCTGACACGCCTGCGCAACAAGC
>JBQGBW010000369.1:0-1335 GCA_052043475.1 Magnetococcales bacterium HHB-1 | reverse complement strand
GGCGCCCGGGATTGAGTTAGACCGTTTTTATCGACAAAATTTAAATGATGCTGATGTTGCACTGCCTCTGAAAGATGCACAAATTATTTTGATGCTGGATGTGATTGAACATTTGAACGATCCAGAAGCATTTATTGATCGGTTACGCCATACCTGTGGGATGAATGAACAGGTGACGCTGTTGGTGAGTACAGGTAATGTGGCTTTTGGAATCACAAGACTCTCGCTGCTGTTTGGCAATTTTAACTATGGCAAAAAGGGTATCCTTGATCTAACCCATACCCGCCTCTTTACCTTTGCCACCTTAAAACGCATGTTCCAGCAGGCGGGATATGAGATCCAGGAGGAGGTTGGTATTCCAGCACCCTTTCCTCTGGCTGTGGGGAATGGATGGTTAGGCCGTCTGCTCTTAAACATTAACCGGTGGGGAATTAAATTGTGGCGTGCTTTTTTCTCCTATCAGATCTTTATGGTAATTAAGCCGCGTCCAACACTCAAGATGCTGATGACGCGCGCACAAACCTCTTCTAAAAAACGTGCCCGTCGCCGTTCGGTTTAAAGTTTTTGATATTGAGTTGACACGATGAAACGTAAAGGGATTATTCTTGCGGGTGGTTCTGGAACGCGACTCTATCCTGCAACAATTGCTGTCAGTAAACAGCTTCTGCCTGTTTATGATAAACCTTTGATCTACCACCCTTTGACCACGCTGATGTTTGCGGGTATCCAGGATATCCTGATTATTACCACACCGCGGGATCAACACGCCTTTCAAGCCCTGTTAGGAGATGGTCACCAGTTGGGACTCTCCATCCATTATGCGGTGCAACCGCGTCCTGAAGGGTTGGCACAAGCCTTTTTAATTGGAGAATCCTTCTTAGGTGATCATCCCGCCTGTCTGGCTTTAGGGGATAATATCTTTTTTGGTCATCAACTGATTGATCAACTCCAGAGTGTATCGAAGAGAGTGCATGGTGCAACCGTATTTGCCTACTATGTACGTGATCCGCAACGCTATGGTGTGGTTGAGTTCAATAGCCAGGGACAGGCGGTCAGTATTGAAGAGAAGCCTGAGAAACCAAAATCAAACTACGCGGTTACAGGACTCTACTTCTATGATAACCATGTGGTTGATATTGCAAAAAGCATTCGGCCCTCAGCACGGGGTGAACTGGAGATCAGCGATTTGAATCAGCGCTATCTTGAACAGGGAACGCTGAATGTGGAGATGTTAGGTCGGGGTTCTGCCTGGTTGGATACAGGCACATTTGATGCGCTCTCTGATGCGGGTCAGTTTATCCGCGTCATTGAAGAGCGTCAGGGTTTAAAGGTCGC
>JBQGBW010000368.1:0-1337 GCA_052043475.1 Magnetococcales bacterium HHB-1 | reverse complement strand
GACAGATGAAGCCGTCGCTTCATAAAAAACGATGAACGCATGCAACAGCCACACCTCATCGGAGAGCAGTGCTGAACCTTCCCGTTTACCGTTAATCCATGCATGCGGCTTTGTGTCAGTACGATCTAAAAACTTTAAACAGCGCTCCGCCTGTTTCAGATAATCCGCTCTCTTTAAGAGAATACCGGCCTCAACCAGCGTCGCAATCATCATGGCATTGGCGGAAACCACCACACTCTCCTCCCGAAAAGGTTTACCACGGCGTTCTCTTATCGTCTGGAGCTTTTTCCGTATTGTCTCTTTAAGCCACGGCTGACCATGTCCCTGATGCGCCAACACATAAGCCCCATCCACTGTATCACTGAAAGGATCGATAAACCGTGCGATAAAATCTTCGGCAACCGTGAGTCCTAGAAGTTTCTCAAGCTGTGACTCATGCCACAGATAATAACTCCCCTCACGGCCATCGCGGCCATCCGCACTGAGTCCCATGGCAAAACAGCCGTGCTCCAGTTGTAAACGCTGTTGCAGATTATCCAATGCATCCTGGATCACCCAAGCTAAAAAAGCATAACCCTTTTTTTGATGCTGATAGGCATAACGATACCCCTCAAGATACGCCTTTAGGAGTTGTGCATTATCAGACAGAGAGATCTCAAAATGGGGCCTGAGCCAGCGGCGATCCTCGGTATAGCGATGAAAGGCGCCACCCAACTGATCACGCAAGCCCGATCGGGCCATCTTCTCCAGTGAAAAAAGCACCTGCGCTCCCGCTTCATGATCATGATTCATCGCTTGGGAGAGCAGTAATCTTAAGACCTCTGGACGTGGAAACTTAGGAAGAGGAAAAAAACCACCTTCAACAGCATCAAAGCGTTTTTTCCAACGCTGCACCATCTGTTTGCGTTCTGCATGTTTAGCGATAGGATTTAATTTTTCATACGTTTGCTTTGAAATACCCCAACCCAGCATTTTTTTAATTTCAGCCAGATCTTTCGCCTGTGCAGGAGATTCCTGCCAATCCTTATGAACCGCTTCGGCCACCATCGCCAATGAGGGATAACCCGCCTGCCCTACCGGTGGCAGATAAACAGTCGCCACAATAATCTCACCCTTAGGAGAGAGAAAAAGATTGAGCGGCCACCCCGCATAACCCAGCTTCTCTTTCACCTTTTGAAGAAAAAAACGGTCCAGACGTGGATGCAGATGGCGATCCACCTTCACAGGAATAAAATATTGGTTTAACCACGCCGCAGTTTTTTTATCTGAGAAGCTCTCTCTCTGCATCACATGGCACCAGTGACAGGTCACGTAACCAATGGAGAGAAAGAGTGGTT
>JBQGBW010000367.1:0-1338 GCA_052043475.1 Magnetococcales bacterium HHB-1 | reverse complement strand
CGAGAAAGCTTTTTGAAGAATTCCCGAGGTTGAGGAAACGTTACTGGGGACGTCATTTTTGGGCGAGAGGATATTTCTGTTCTACGGTTGGAAAGATGACCGAAGAGATGATACGTGAATATCTAGAACATCACTTTGAGCCCAGAATCGATGATAGATTTAGGCTTGAACAATAAACCGGCTTGTAGCCGGTATCAGGACTTTCAGTCCTCAGTCTCTCTAACCCACCCACTTGCAGTGGGTGGTCGTTAAGTGTCTTGACCATATCGACAGAGAGTTTTCCTGTTGCACGCAGTAGACGGAATGCGGCCAGTTTGACATCGGCTTTTGCTTCAGCAACTGAGCTTTGCGCATTAATCAGGTTGGTTTCACCGGTTAAGGTATCCAAAAGAGAGCGGCGTCCATGCTCTCTCTCTTTGCGCGCCAATTTGAGAAAGGCTTGAGATATATTGACCTGCTCTTGAAGATACTCCTGCTTTTGGCGTGCTGTATTGAGAGAGTCCCAAGCATTTTTGACCTCTTCTATCGCCTGGGTAATAACATAATCTGCTGTATTTCTTTCCGAGCGCGTCAGATGTTGAGCAGACTTAACACTATGTTTGGCTTGTTGACCCACATAGTAATCCCAACTGGCCTGCAACATGATCTGCTGATCTTTGCGCCCACCGGCGACACCATCCGCTTCTCGTTTGCGTGTCAAATCAGCCTGAAGTTCAATACGTGGCATCCAGGCACTGTTCTTTGCTGCGATGGTTACAGCGTGTTGGAGTTTGTAACGCGCTAAAGCAGCTAAAACATCAGGATTAGATTTTTCTGCCAAAGAGCTGGCTTCTTTCAGGTTTTTGGGTAAATCTTTGGTGGGTTCTTTAATATCGGATAATGTTTCAATCTTCTGTTGCCCAAACACGGCGTGATAGCGATTGATAGCCAGTTTGAGCTGTCCCTCTGCTGTAACACGCCGCGCTTTTGCTCCTGCAAGCTGGGCTTTGGCTTGTAACAGATCAGCGCTATATCCCAAACCGTTCTGAATGCGAGTGTGTTCTAACTTGGTCTGTTTTTTAATATTTGCTTCTGACTGGCGTGCAAAGAGTCTTCCGAAAAAAGCCTGTTTGAGCTTGGGCGTGTTTCCTGACCAGTTAACTGTTTGATGTAAAAATCTCGATAACCGGTTCTGGAATTCCGCAGACTCGTTCTGGATTCGTTTTTTGAGGTAAAAAAACAGTGTGAAACGAAGGGAGTTTTACCCCATTATGCAAGAACTGACTCTGTTTTTTCCGCTTTTCCAGCTATTTGAGCGCACTGGTAGCGTAGAAAGCGCTTCACGTTGCTGGCCAGAGC
>JBQGBW010000366.1:0-1340 GCA_052043475.1 Magnetococcales bacterium HHB-1 | reverse complement strand
CTAAGATGCCCCCGATAATGGGCCAGAGGTGTATCTTACCCAATTGATGCGGGAGTTGGCGGAAATAGTAAATCCAGGCTTCCAGTGAAAAGAGCGAGGCGTCCCAGGGGCGCTCTCCAACGGTTGAGGAAAGGTTTTTTTGGCCAAATTTAAGCGTGATGATGATCAGAGGAATCAGTAAAATAATAAAGAGAATCGCTGTTTTCCATACAACAGGCTTTTTGATTATGCCAAAACCACGAAATCGTAAAAGGGCGATGAGTAGAGGGATGAGTGCAAAGACCATGGTCTGCTTTGTATAAATTGCGGCAAGCAGTAGCATCGCGGATAGGATAAGATGTCGCGGTCTGTCGTGGTCTAAGTAGCGTAAAAAGAAGAGTACACTCCATATGAGCCAGGCCATGGCTGGAATATCCAGCATAATCTGACGTCCCCAGAAGACAATTTCATGGGCGCCCATCCAGAAGAGTGCGGCGGCTAAGGCAAAACCTGTGGAGAGCCAGCGGCGGGCAAGATAAAATAGACCTAAGCCCATGGCCAGATGAAAAAAGGAGACGAGGAGTTGTGCGGTAAAGTGAGACTCACCAAAGAGCGTATAAAAAACAGCAAGGAAGCCATAAAAGAGTGGCGGATAGAAAAGGATGGTGAGTGCTGGATATTGTAAGTAGTAGTTGATGGCGTAGGTGGAGGGGTCTTGCCAGGGAAAATCGTGAATGAGATCCTTGAGAAAAATGCCGTTGAGTGCATGGCGTGGTGCATCACTCCAGTAAAAATCACCCGCTGTTGGTGCATTCAGTAACAGTAACACCGCAAAGATAGAGATTGAAAGAATGGCCAGGAAGTCTGGTTTGATCGCAGGTTTGTTGATTATGGGGAACATTTTTTAAGATCTCTATATTTATGGAGAAAGTCGTAAACACAAGCGGGTTTAAGCAAAAAATAAGTTCCTTAAGGGAGGTTCTTTTCGCGTTGCCTGGGCACTCTATTTTAAGCGCCGCTTAAATTGAATGGAAGATTAATTTTATAGATTGTTTTTTTGTGTATCAAGATATTTACATTATTCGCGTTTATGGTAAGGTGTTGATCCAGTGCTTTTCAAATGGCCTTTTTATCCATTCAATATTTCATAGGATACGCATAACCTATGAAAAAAATAGGATTCTTATATTTTTACTAGGCCGATGGCACTTTTTTGGTAAAAAAGGGAGATGCAATGGGGGCTGGATTGTTTATAATTGACCTTGAAGGAAACTCTGGCAGAACCCTTAGGAGTGTACTGTGGCACGCAGAAAGAGCACAAAAAAAAGATATGATCCTCTGGAGAAATATATCAAGCGGGT
>JBQGBW010000365.1:0-1352 GCA_052043475.1 Magnetococcales bacterium HHB-1 | reverse complement strand
ATAACCCTTGGTGCCGAAGTCGATGAAGAGACCGTTAGAGCCGCTTCAGAAGAAGAAACCTCTTGAAATTTTGGCGTCCAGATCGGTGCGGCGGAGAGTATCTGTTGTTGCGCTGCTGCGGCCTGGGTCTCTTTTTCTGTAGGAACCGCTGAGATCGCATCCCATTGAGAAAAAAGAACCCCCGCCGCGATAACCAGCGCCGTACCTCCGGCGGCAAAAGCGCCATGATCCAAAGAGAATCCGGGAAATCCAGAAAAAGAGAATCCCGACCAACGACCGAACTCCGTATCTTTGATCGCCGCTTGCACATGCTTCACATCAACCTGTGATGCACGGGAGATAAATGCAGCCATTAAAGACTTATGCGCCAGAATATTTACACGCCTTGGCAGTCCACCTGAAAAACGAGCAATACGCTGCACCGCTTTGAGAGAGAAGAGTTCACTCCCCCGACGCCCTGTACTCCATACCCGATTATTCAGATAGCTGCCCACCTCTTCCCGATTGAGCTCTGGCAGTTCAAACGCATGCGTAATTCGCTCTCTGAGTTGCCGCACATTATGCCCGGAAAGATTTTTATTCAGCTCCGGCTGACCAAACAGAACCATCTGTAGCAGTTTATGCTGTCCGGTCTCTAAGTTGCTCAACAGACGAATCTGCTCCAACGTCTCCAACGGCATCCCTTGCGCCTCTTCCACCAGAACCACCACCTGGCGCGACTGCGCATGGCGCTCAATAAGAAACGCTTGAAGTTTACTCAGTTCATCCAGACGACTATCAATGCCCTCCAGAGAGACCCCAAGTTCACCGGCAATTGCTTGAAAAATATTATCTGGGGAGAGGCTTGGGTTGGCAAGAAAAGCCACATCCACAGCCGGCGGTAACGCGTCGATTAACATACGACAAAGCGTTGTCTTTCCACTCCCGACTTCTCCAATCACTTTGGTTATACCATCCCCCTGCATTACTGTATAAACCAAAGCTTCAAGAATCTCCCGCCGGCGTCCGCCATCAAAAAAGAGGCTGGTATCCGGGGTATTGGAAAAGGGAAAACGTTGTAAGCCAAAATGATCGAGATACATGCCCTTTCTCCTGGCACCACATCAGACACATGTGAAGAAAACACATGGTATAACAGGTATTAATTAGCAATATTCAAAGAAAAAATTAATTCTGTTCATCTTGAGGAACATTGAGAAACACAGCAAAACGCATGCGGTGCGCCGACTGAACCCTTTTTTCCAGATAGGTTGAATCAGCCGTCTCTTTTGATTTTAAATCTTCAGGCAATCCCGCAACCAGAGAAGAGAGGCTGCTTTTTTCATCACGCTCTACAGCGACAGAATCAGAAG
>JBQGBW010000364.1:0-1357 GCA_052043475.1 Magnetococcales bacterium HHB-1 | reverse complement strand
CCATACCATAAACAGCATCAAAAAAGGCACCTGATCATTAAACCCCCAAAGAGAGAAAAATGTTCACAAAAAAAGAAGCCAGGAGAGGGCAGACGTCATTGGGTATCGATGAAGGAGTTGAACCTTCGACTGAGAGATTTTAAAGTCTCTTGCTCTACCAACTGAGCTAATCGGAAATGGCGTCATCGTTCCTGGCTACTTGTACTAAGAGAGGCGGGTAAAGATGCGAGTTGTTTAAAAGAGAAGTCTTTATATCCAAATAAAGGAGATTCCTGTAACAACTCTCACAGACAAAAATTTCTTTTTCCCTTACAGTTCCCGCAATTCTCCATAATAAGACTAAGCCATAACTTCATCCTTTGCAAGTTTTCTTTTTCATTAAATTGAAAAAGGTTCAGCCTGGCGCCAGCGTCGATTTTTAACCCAGGCATTACGAATAAACAAAGAGGCGTAGATCGCAGCGCCATCTTCGCCCTTCTCAGAGACCATCTGTCCTAAAAAGCGGTCACTTTCAACCCGCTCAATAGAAAAAACATCCATACGATCATCTTCGCGCCGTTTTTTCTGCATAGAGAGTTCCAAAAGCTGCCTGACTACCTTTTTGGCCTTCTCGTTCTCTTGAGCTTGAGTCTCTTCAAGTGCTGTAAGCAGATCATCCAGTGAATCCCCTTCACACTTCAAAGGGATGCGATGATCCGGTATTTTACGACGATCTTTTTTAGAGATCTGTTTCTCCAAATAGAGAGAAAAACTACCATAGCATCCCCGAATCAGTGCCGGCCACAGATCCAACCAATAGATCGTTGAGGGGGAACGCTCAATACCCACCACCTGTCCATGACTGAGGATAATCGCGCCCACCTGCTGATGTACCGGCTCAAACTGCGCGACAAAGTAGTCGATCTCTTCTGCATAGGCATCAAAGAAATATTCCAGATGCGCCGAACGCTCTTTCACCCCCATGCTTTTATTAAACTTCCGGATTGATGGCCAGAGTTTATTATAATCCTCCTGAAAAGCGGTTTTTAATGCCGCCTCCCTTAATGGAGGCGGCAGAATTATAAAACGGTGATCTTCATCCTCACGGATAAAACCACCCTGGCTCTCCTGAATACAAGCTGCGGTTTGAAAACGACGCCGCTGCTTTGATATCGCAATCCCGGCTGTCGCCATCGCATGATCCTGCGCCTTTTGTGGCGTGATCAAACTGGTATGGCTGGGAATCAATAGAAGCTCTGACGTTGGATTCTCAAATACCATGGTGCCATATTCAGAGGTGGAGATTTTTGCCTGACTGGGCGATACAAAACGGTAATCCTCTAACTCACTGAGCAGAGGAATCACCTGCATTGCCCCC
>JBQGBW010000363.1:0-1359 GCA_052043475.1 Magnetococcales bacterium HHB-1 | reverse complement strand
GTCCTGATAGATATAATATTCTACATATTTAGCCCCTACTATACCAACCATACTACTCTATTTACCGAGGGAGCATTAGGGTGGTAACCCGGCGACCGAACCACTACGAACAACAAAACTTGCTTCCGGAATGAAATTTCGGTCGCACTTATTCGAGACGTGCTGGATCAGAGGTTAAAAAGGAGGTGGGTCAGTATTACCCCACCTCCGATCCAATCCAGCATAAAAATGTCTCGAGCCAAAAATTGGTGCTTTACTCTGAATAATCCAACGAATGATGAGCACCTTCATCTCGTTGATCTCGGTGGATCTTCGGATATACGCTACCTCTGTTTCCAGAGAGAGTCAGGTTCAGAAACTGAAACAGATCACTTCCAGGGGTTTGTTTCCTTTCGTAAACAGTTGCGCTTATCCGCCGCGAAGCGTCTTATCTCCTCACGCGTACACTTGGAGGTCGCGAAGGGCACGCCTGAGCAAAACCGAGAATATTGTAGCAAGACAGAAACTGCAGTGTCTGGAACTTTTGAAGAATATGGTGAACTCCCAGAAAGTAAAGCGGGTACCCGCACAGACTTTCAGGCATTCTTGGACGCAGTTGAAAACGGCCTTCGAGAACAGCGTGAAGCGCGCGTTCGATTCCCCGAACTTACTGCTAAGTATCCTAGGTGGTGTTATGATATTCTCGCCGATCAACAAGAGCCCGTGGTCGCAGACCATCCAGAGCTCCGTGACTGGCAGAAAGATCTCCTACAAACGCTACAGGGACCGCCTGATGACCGGACCATTACATTTGTATTTGACGCCGAAGGAGGCAAAGGCAAGACTTGGTTTGCCAAATGGTATGCCAAGCAACACTCAGATGCTCAAATTATTGAGCCCGCAAAGAAAGTAGACATGGCTCACGCCTTGCGTGAGAATCTCCGTGTATTGTTCCTGAATGTAACTCGCACAAAAGACAGCTCACAACATGAGTATTTGTATTCATTTGTTGAGTCTGTTAAAGATGGTGCCGTGTTCAGTCCCAAGTACGAGTCCCGGATGAAGTACTATGAGAATGTCCACGTCGTGGTCATGCTTAATCAACCTCCCGACATGGACTTACTTAGTCCTGATAGATATAATATTCTACATATTTAGCCCCTACTATACCAACCATACTACTCTATTTACCGAGGGAGCATTAGGGTGGTAACCCGGCGACCGAACCACTACGAACAACAAAACTTGCTTCCGGAATGAAATTTCGGTCGCACTTATTCGAGACGTGCTGGATCAGAGGTTAAAAAGGAGGTGGGTCAGTATTACCCCACCTCCGATCCAATCCAGCATAAAAATGTCTCGAGCCAAAAATTGGTGCTT
>JBQGBW010000362.1:0-1363 GCA_052043475.1 Magnetococcales bacterium HHB-1 | reverse complement strand
TTTTTTTTGTTATTGACAGGATTTTTGCTCTTTGATGATTGGCGCTCAAGAAGGATTAACAAAAAGGCTTCTTAATCGATATCGATCTGTTTAGGAAATTGAGGAATGATTTCAGAAGCTTTTATTGCGCCGTTTTTATTATAGAAAGAGATCTCGCCTTTTTCATTGCAGAGCCAAACCTCAAAGGCCCCTGCTTTAAGGTAGAGATCTTTTTTTATGAGTAACTCTTTTTTGCTATTGCTGGCGGATTTAATCTCAATACAGATCTCCGGCGCGATGGTACAGATGTCTTGTTTTTTTAGCTGTTGATAACGTTCTGTAGAGAGCCAGGTGATATCAGCGACCTTAACACTATCTTCGGTTTGAATGGCACACTCTGGTATCATCTCTCCTTGAGGTTGTTGTTGGATTAAGAGGCGTCCGATTCGTCCTTGAAGGATGGAGTGCTTAAATTTTGCAGGACTCATGATGATCTGCCCCCATCGATTGAGTTCGACCTTGAAAGGGATATCTTGAAAATAGGGGCTTTCACAGACTTCTTGCCAGTTCATGTTTTTATCCTTAGGGGATTAATCGATAGAGATCTGTCTTGGAAAGTCTGGGATGATTTCAGAAGTTTTTATTGCGCCGTTTTTATTATAGAAAGCGATCTCGCCTTTTTCATTGCAGAGCCAGACCTCAAAGGCACCTGCTTTAAGGTAGAGATCTTTTTTTATGAGTAACTCTTTTTTGCTATTGCTGGCGGATTTAATCTCTATGCAGACCTCTGGAGCAATGGAGCAGGCGGATTCGTTGATCACTTTTTTGTAGCGTTGAAAAGAGAGCCAACTGGCATCAGCAACCTTTACGTTGTCTTCGGTTTGGATTGCGCATTCAGGCAGGATTTTTCCTGGCGGGGCGTGCTGTGCGATGTGTTGTAAAACCTGCCATTGTAGTGCGGAGTGTTTTATCTTTGCAGGACTCATGATGATCTGCCCCCATCGGTTGAGTTCGACCTTGAAAGGGATATCTTGAAAATAGGGGCTTTCACAGACTTCTTGCCAGTTCATGTTTTTTCCCGATTGTATGGCCGTGATGAATTTTTGTGGTGCGGCATTTTTTAAGGCTGCATAACGCTTTTATTTTAATCTATTTATCGTATGATTTGAAGAAAAAAAGCTTCTGATAAAGGTTGATGTTATAGAATATTAGAATATTGTTATTTATATACCTCACATAAATGTTGTTGACAACATTATCATGAGATCGATAATGTTGGTGGGTTGTTTTCTCTATGGTGTTTTTTAATGGGATGGTAATAATGACCATGTTTGAGCTTCTGTTTGCTTTGATGCCAATGATATTATTGATTGGCGGTTTTATC
>JBQGBW010000361.1:0-1368 GCA_052043475.1 Magnetococcales bacterium HHB-1 | reverse complement strand
ACAGGCGCCAACAAATTTCAGATACCGTTTTAATGGATGCGCAAAAAAAATGGCCTGCCATTATTAGTGAAATCATCCACTACCACCGTTTAGGTCGTCCGGTATTGATCGGTACACGCAGTGTGACCATGAGTAATCATTTAGCTTCAATGCTTCAGATGCGGGATCTCCCTTATCAGTTGCTCAATGCCACCCGTCATCATGAGGAGAATGCCATCATTGCAAGAGCAGGTGAGGCGGGGCGTATTACCATTGCGACCAACATGGCAGGAAGGGGGACAGATATTAAACTTGGCGAAGGGATCAATGCACTGGGTGGACTGCATGTGATCGCCACAGAGCGCCATACCTCAGATCGTATTGATAAGCAACTTTTCGGTCGTTGTGGCCGGCAAGGGAACCGGGGCAGTGTTCATGCTTTTATTGCCATCGATGATGAACTGTTCCGCCGTTTTATTCCGCTCTCTCTAAGGCTCTTTTTATGGCATCTGTTAACAAGAAAGATTCCAGGTGGCGGCCAACTTGCCCTGTGGTTGCTCCGTTTTTCACAGAAGAGGGCACAGCGCCAGACCTATCAACAACGGCTTGCGGTATTGCGCAGTGATACAAAAATGGAGGAATCACTCTCTTTTGGTTCATCTCACCGATCATTACCTTGAAGAATAAATCTTTGTAGACGCAAAAAAGCCCTGGAAGATCTCTTCCAGGGCTTTTTTGATTCAGGTTAGATTAATCTAAGCGACCAATCAGCCAGCGGTGTCACGGCAGGAGGTGGGCAGATAGGTGACATCGACAGCGTTGGTGCCACCGGCGCCGCACTGCCAGGTGTTACCACCATCTGTGGTCCACATCTGCACGGTGGTGCTGGCGATGTTGGGGTTGACATCCGTGGCATTCATTGTGGCAGTCAGTGTGTAGGTTTCACCATCACCCACACCGGTGATTGAAGCGGTGTAGCGGCCTACAGGATCGTTAGCGACTGTGGCATACACGGAAGCCAAAGTAACTTCTGCACCATCGGCGGTGCTGGGCCATACAGCGGAGTTAGCATAACTCTCTGTGACGGCTGTTTTTGCACCAGACATCAGATGGATTGGCTCAGACATTTGCGAGCGGGCAATATAGTCTTGATAAGCAGGAATCGCAACCGCGGCCAGAATACCGATAATAGCAATCACAATCATAAGTTCGATCAGGGTAAAACCGGCTTCGCGTTTTCTTTGAATGGATTTCATGGTTAAGGCTCCTGTTGATTTTAAATGTTTTAAAAAATGTGTGTTTGCCCTTTTATATTTCAATCTGTGTGCCAGACATATATTAAATTTTATTTAATATATATATCAATAGTTTATGTTAAGATATTTTTCT
>JBQGBW010000360.1:0-1374 GCA_052043475.1 Magnetococcales bacterium HHB-1 | reverse complement strand
ATTGAGATCTCCCTGGGGTACGCGATGTCATGTTATTTGACACTCCTGCTTTGGCTATTCAAAGTTAACCCGTAAGGCGAATCACTTCGGGAGCGATACGATTAAGCGGTTTAATGATATCGACACTGCCATTTTTAATCGCCTCTTTAGGCATACCAAAGACCACACAACTGGCTTCATCCTGAGCGATGGTGGTGGCACCGGCATCTTTCATTTCACGCATGCCGCGGGCACCATCATCCCCCATACCGGTCATAATCACCCCCACCGCATTTTTCCCCGCATAGCGTGCGGAGGAACGGAAGAGCACATCAACAGAAGGACGATGACGACTGACTAAAGGGCCATCCTTCAACTCAACAAAGTAGCGTGCACCACTGCGTTTCAAGAGGGTGTGGCAACGCCCGGGGGAGATCAGCGCCCGCCCCCTTAAAACCGCATCATTATGTTCCGCCTCTTTGACCGTCACCTGACAGAGGGTGTTGAGGCGCTTGGCAAATGCGGCGGTAAAATTCTCAGGCATATGCTGCACAATCACAATACCTGGCGCGTTGGGCGGCAGAGCCTCCAGAAAAACGCGCAACGCTTCTGTACCACCGGTAGAAGCGCCTACCACCACAATCTTCTCGGTGGTCTGCACCATCGCACGACTGCTCTGTCTGGGTTTTGCAAGAATGACATCCGCAGTCAACTTTGGCGCAACCTTAGGCGGTGTTTTAGCAACGCTGCGTCGAATACGAATTTTCTTCAAATTGGACATTGCCGCGGCCTTTACAACATCACATATACGTATTCTTGACTCTTCAAGAAACTCTTTTGCACCCATTTTCGGTTTAGTGATAATCTCCACCGCCCCGTACTCCATGGCCTTAAGCGCTGTTTCAGAGTTTTCTCCCGTGAGCGTTGAGCACATGACCACAGGAATAGGGTGCTGGGTCATAATTTTTTTCAGGAAGGTGAGTCCATCCATCCGGGGCATTTCAACATCCAGTGTAATCACATCAGGCACCAGACGCTTAATTTTATCGGCAGCAACAAAAGGATCAGGCGCGTTACCGATCACTTCGATCTGTGGATCAGAAGAGAGGATGCGGGTTAAGGCTTGTCGAACAACAGCAGAATCATCGACAATCAGCACTTTGATCTTTTTCTTCATTATAAAGTACTCTAAATGAAAATCACAATCGATCTAAACACAACCGTTTTTTACGTGGCACAATGGTTGGATTTTTGACGTTAATCCGATGAAAGGCGCATCTTAAAGGAAAGAATATCTCTGGAATATAGCACACACACACGTATAGACTCAAAGAGAGATTCAAACAGAACTATTTTTTTATTATCGATCATCAACGCCTTTTTATGATCATATTA
>JBQGBW010000359.1:0-1376 GCA_052043475.1 Magnetococcales bacterium HHB-1 | reverse complement strand
GAAGGCTCTGGCCAGCAATGTGAAGCGTTTTCTACGCTACCGGTGTGCCCAAATAGCAGGGAAAGCGGGAAAAACAGAGCCAGTTCCAGCATAATGGGGTAAAAACCCTTCGTTTCACACTGTTTTTGGCTTTGGAAAACAGATCAAGGAAGGGTGTGTAGGATTCCCAGAACCGTTTGACGAGGTTTTCACATCAAATGGTCAGCTGGCCAGGAGATACGCCCAAGCTCGAACGGGCTTTTTTCAGGGGACTCTAGTAATAGCACGGGTGGAGCAAAAGCTTCTGCCAACCTTTATAGTCTTATCGAGACAGCCAGAAATAATGGCCTCGAACCTTATGCTTATCTGAAACATCTATTTACGGCACTTCCATTAGCCGAGTCAGTAGATGATTATGATGCACTATTGCCGTGGAATATGCCTAAAGAAGACGGGTAGAAATTGACGCTTACGGAAAAGCGGAAAAAACAGAGTCAGTTCTTGCATAATGGGGTAAAACTCCCTTCGTTTCACACTGTTTTTTTACCTCAAAAAACGAATCCAGAACGAGTCTGCGGAATTCCAGAACCGGTTATCGAGATTTTTACATCAAACAGTTAACTGGTCAGGAAACACGCCCAAGCTCAAACAGGCTTTTTTCGGAAGACTCAGGCCTATCATGGGGCTGAAGCGGTTGAGGTATCATCTTATAATCCTCCTGTTCTTAAACTCATGAAAGCCACCGAAGAGATCACGGACCAGGTGATCACATTGCTCACGCTGTTTGGTGCTGAGGCGGTGTGTAAGAATCCCTCGTTGCCTTTGCGTATTTTGTCGGTTCCCAAACATTTTTCCTTTTTGAGCAGTGCATCGCGTCCCTTGCTTTCCTGGCGTATTCAACCAACCGAATCAGGCGATACCCATGGTGGTGGTGGGGTGGGGATGGATGTCACCGGTATTGGCAGGCAGGGTTCCATCAATTCTCTGTTGCCTTCACAGTGGGTTCTGCCGAGAGAGGTTTTTTATCATCGTGCTCAGAGTGGTGGTCTGCTCTATCGTACCCGCCAGGGAGGAGAAATTCCTCCGTCTCATCCTGCGATTATTATCCTTGATATCTCACCGCCTACCTTTGGTTTGGTGGAACAACTCACCCGTCCAGCGGCTTTTTTGATTGCTCAAACACTTTTAAAGGCGAATCAGCCTGTTGTGTTGATTTTAGCTGCTGAGCAGCCGCGCTCCTATGTTTTGCAAACTTCTGCTGACCTTCTGTATCTATTTATTGAGCGGGATATCCATCCTGTGGATATTAATCGGACTATGAAGATAGCTCAAGAGTGGTTCTCTCGTATTCAGCGCCAATATAACAAAGAACCATCAGTTTTTCTTTTAAGTCATGT
>JBQGBW010000358.1:0-1379 GCA_052043475.1 Magnetococcales bacterium HHB-1 | reverse complement strand
CCGCAATGCCCCATCTGCCCTTGGATACCTTACTGTCGCGCGCATAAAGAGGACGATCCTCTGGCGTATCCAAAATCGAATAAAAGAAAAAAAACAGCGGAAAAGTATCAGGTCTGCCTACTGGTTCTCGACCCAGAGCAAAGATTACTCTTAAGACAACGCCCTGAAAAAGGACTCCTAGCAGGGCTTTGGGAACCTCTGGGGACAGCACTCTTTGAGAAACCCTTCAAAGCGCCCCTCAAAGAGAGTATAAAGCTGATTAAAATTAAAAAAACAGCCTCCCCTACCCCGTTAAAACCGGTCCGCCATATTTTTACCCATTTTAAACTGACGGTAACCCCTTTTCAGCTTCAACTTAAAGATTTGGCTGAAAAAGCGCATTTCTCAAAAGATCACGGTCTGTGGTACCCCTTAGAAGCGTGGCCTTCAATTCCCATGGCGACGCTACATCGGAAGATGGTTACCCAACTCACCCTTTAAAGGAATCCTCTCATGGAAGAGACCCTTTTTTTTGAAAATTTAACGCAGCGATCTTTGGCTAAAGAGGAGATTCCACCTCAAGAGGCGCTACGCATCCTTGATGATCATACCCTTCCCCTACTCCCTCTGCTGCATGCCGCATTTCGGGTCCGTTTTCACCATTTTGGTCGTAAAGTGCGTGTTCATATTCTCCATAACAGTCAGAATGGCTACTGTTCTGAGGATTGCAACTACTGCGCTCAGGCCGCCAACAGCAAAGCACCCATTCAGAAATATTCTCTAAAACCTGAAGAGGAGATTATCAAAGAGGCTGAAAAAGCGTGTGCGTCGGGCGCTTATCGTTACTGTATGGTGCTCTCCGGAAGAGAACTCTCCTCTGAACGGGCAGAGCATATGGCGGGATTGATTCGCAAAATTAAAGATCGTTATCCGATAGAGGTGTGCCTTTCGGCTGGATTTATCGATGAGAACGTGGCGGACATTCTTAAAAAAGCGGGATTGAACCGCTATAATCATAATTTAAACAGCTCTGATAAGTTTTATGATAAAATATGCTCCAGTCATGGCTATCAGGATCGATTGAGAACCTTGCAATCGGCACGCAACGTGGATCTTGAGGTGTGCAGCGGTCTGATTATCGGCATGGGTGAATCAAGCGAAGATATTGTATCCGTAGCTAAAGAACTGCGTCGCCTTGATGCGCGCTCTATTCCTGTCAACTTCTATATGTCCATTCCAGGAACAACACTTAAAATTGATAATCAACTCACACCGGAGTTTTGTCTTCGTACTCTGGCGCTCTTCCGCTTTATCAACCCTGATGCAGAGATTCGTGCCGCCGGAGGCCGGGAGATCCATCTGAGGAGCTTAGAGCCTCTGGCGCTCTATCCTGCCAACTC
>JBQGBW010000357.1:0-1391 GCA_052043475.1 Magnetococcales bacterium HHB-1 | reverse complement strand
GATATTAATGGTGATGGCTATGATGATATCTTGGTTGGTGTACCGACTGCTGATGTGGGAGGAGAAGCGAATGCGGGGTCAAGCTATGTTGTTTTTGGACAGGCCAGTGGTTGGAGTGCTTCGGTTGCGCTCTCCAGTCTGGATGGTAGCAATGGTTTCCGTGTAGATGGACTTACCGCCAACGATCAAAGTGGTGGTGCGGTTGATGGTATTGGTGACTTTAATGGCGATGGTCTGGATGACTTTCTTGTTTCAGCTTCCTGGCGTGATCCAGAGGGGCGGTCTGAGGCGGGTGAGAGTTATATTATCTATGGCCAGACTTCTGGTTGGGGTGCGAGTTTATCGTTGTCATCTATTGATGGAAGCAATGGCCTCTCTTTAAAAGGTGTTGACGCCAATGATAAGAGTGGCACTTCAGCGCATGGTGCAGGCGATATTAATGGTGATGGTTTTTCTGACATCATTATTGGTGCGCCAAACGGTGATCCGGGTAATGTCGCTAATGCCGGTGAAAGTTATGTTGTCTTTGGTGGCAACTACACAGCCAATAACATCACGGTTGGCACTGGAACGGCGGAAACATTGACTGGCGATACCAATGCTAATGTATTGATCGCAGGTGTGGGGGATGATCAACTGGTGGGCGGCGGTGGTGCCGATACCCTTTATGGTGGTGCAGGAGATGATACTTTTACCATCTCAGATACCACATTCCAGCGTATTGAGGGTGGCTCTGGAACAGATACATTGATTCTTGATGGTGCAGGGCTCTCTTTAGATCTGACGACGCTTTCGGATAATCAACTTACCGATATTGAAAAGATTGATCTTACGGGAAGTGGCAATAATACGCTGACTTTGAATCCACTGGAACTGTTAAGACTCTCCTCTTCCAGCAATACCCTGCGTATTGAAGGGGATGCAGGGGATGTGATCACTGGAGGGAACTGGCTCCATGTTGATTCATTTGTGGAATCCGGTGTGACCTATGAACGTTACTTAAAGGGAGAAGCGACACTCGAAGTCAATTCCGCGATTGATGATTCTGCATTCTCTCGAAGCTACTATGATTATAAAGATCTCGATGGGGATAAAGGCTTCCGGGTTTATGGTGAGAGTAACCAGGGGATCTCCTATGTCTCTAAAGCTGGCGACATCAACGGTGATGGCTTTGATGATTTCTGGCTTGAAGGTGGTGGCGTTGATTCCGATGGTGTTGCTGGCAGTGGTGCGGCGTTTATTCTCTTTGGTAATGGAAGTAATAGCTGGGAAGAGACGCTTGATTATCAGAACCTGGATGGCAGTAACGGTTTCCGGGTTAAAGGTTTAGCTCAGAATAATTATCTTACCGGTCATGGTCCTGGGGGAGGGGATCTAAATGGTGATGGGCT
>JBQGBW010000356.1:0-1394 GCA_052043475.1 Magnetococcales bacterium HHB-1 | reverse complement strand
CGGGTTTTCACATATCCCGGCTCAGGCGCTTTAGAGAGGAGATCTAAGGAGGTTAGCAGCACGAATCACCAGGCGCACAACAGGAAGCGACCATCTGACCACGTCGCGTCACCTGAACTGGACGACGCGAGCCGGGCTCAAGCACAAAGGGGGTTGGCAGAAAACTCTTCTCAGGCGTTAGAAGAATAAAGTGATCGCGATAAGGCGCTTCACTCAAGCGCTTAAAACTCTCTTGCGAGACCGCAATCCGCTCTCCGGCGGGAAAAACATTGCCTAACTCATCTTTGATTTCAACAAAAGGACCGCTATAGATCACCGCATGGCCAAGATCGGTCTGGGTCGCCATCGGTGCCGGTTTAACCGCCGTTAAGGTCACAGAACGAAATTCGATCTCCTCGACAACCTGCCACGGTTTTTCATCCCACTTATCAAAAGCCACCCCCACAAACCCCACATCACGAAAAATCTGCATCATCTCCGATTCTTGAAAGGCACCAGAGATACAACCACTCCAGAGTTTGGGATCTTGACGCATATGATCCGGCGCCACCTCATCAGAAACGATATCAGAGATCGCCACCCGCCCGCCAGGACGCAGAACACGGAAAATCCCCTCCACCATCTGTCGTTTCTGAGCATCATCCACTAAGTTTAAGACACAGTTCGATACCACCAGATCGATGCTATCATCGGCAATCATCGGCGATTCTTCACGCTGTTTTTGTTGCCACTTTTGCAGCGATTCCCACCCGTCAAGATCATTGACAGGATGTTCTTTCAGATAGTTCGCTACCCCCTCCAGATCCAACTGAAGATCCTGAATTCTTCCTTTAAAAAACTGAACCCGATCTCCCCCCAGTTTTTCAGCCATCTCCGCCTGATACTTCCGCGCCAGATCCAGCATGGCATCGTTCATATCCACACCGATAACCCGTCCCTCTGATCCCACCAGTTTTGCCGCCATATAACAGATTTTACCACCACCAGAGCCAAGATCGAGCACCGTATCCCCTTCACGCACATAACGCGAAGGATCACCACAGCCATAATCGCGCTCCACAATCTCTTGGGGAAGTAGATCAATAAGCGAAGCATCATAAGTGACTGGACAACAGAGTTCGACCTCCTGTTGTTTAGCGCCTAGAGCATAACGCTCATGGACATGCGCTTCCATGCTTGTATTAGCCATCATGTTTTTCCATAAAAGATTTAACCCGTTTGATAAAGTCGGGTAGTTTTCTTAAAGCCAGGATTGAGGCAACATTTTTACGGTGCTCCACCCCCCACCATCCAGAGACCACACTTCCTGCCGGCACATCTTCGATCACGCCGGACCCGGAAGCCACCCGCGCGCCTTGACCAACCACCGTATGAGGAATAATCCCAACCTTCCC
>JBQGBW010000355.1:0-1395 GCA_052043475.1 Magnetococcales bacterium HHB-1 | reverse complement strand
AATGCCAGATCATCGAAGCCATCCCCATTGACATCACCCGCACCACTCATGAGCATGCCCAGATAGGCCCAATCCTCCGCTAATCCCTCAAACTTCATACCATTGCTTCCATCAAGCGAGGTTAAGTCAAAAGAACTGCCCCACCCCGATGTCTGGCCAAAGATCACATAAGCCGCACCATTATTGTTATAGCCATTATTGTTCTCATAGATACTGCCGATAAAAATATCTTCGATTCCATCGCCATTGATATCCCCAGCACCAACGCCGCCATGGCCCAGACGGTCATCGCCACTAACACCTTCGATAATAAACCCATTACTGCCATTCAGTGTGGAGAGATCCAATGAGGCATCCCACCCGGAAGCCTGGCCAAACACCACATAAGCAATGCCACTATCGGTTCCAGCGGTCCCATCATACATATTTGCAGAGAGCAGCAGGTCATCATAGCCATCACCATTGATATCCCCCAACTTATGTTTGATCTCTCTAAAGCCAAATTCGTCATCCGTACCCAAACCAGGAATCGCCACACCACGCGTACCATCCGTCAGAGCGTCCAGGCTTGCTGAGGCATCCCAACCACGATTATCACCAAAAATCAGATCGTATTGGTTCGAACCGGTTCCACTCGTCAGGATGTCATCAAAACCATCGCCATTAATATCTCCCGCAACATAAACTTTATAGCCATATTGATCATCCGCTGTGGTTCCCGTCAGTCTGAAACCATTACTTCCATCTAAGGTATCGAGATCAAACTCTGTATTCCACCCATCTGTTTTACCGTAGATAACATAGACTTCTCCAGCATTTGCAGCACCACCAGAGTCAGAGTAGCGTGCCCCTAAAACCAGATCAGAAAGACCATCGCCATTGATATCACCGCTGGAGACCGACTCACCAAGATAGTCACCCAAGACCAGGCCAGAGACCTCAAAGCCATTATTCCCATCCAGATAAGTATCAATATCGATACGACCATCCCAAGTGTTTCCATGGCCAAAGAGCACATACGCCTTACCAACACCACTCACACCATCTTCATCCGCTTTTGTCGCACCAACAATCAGATCTTCAAAACCATCACCATTAAGATCCCCCGCAGAAGCAACACTGGAGCCCAACTGGAAGCCTCCGGGCGCTTCAAGGGTAAAGCCACTGGTGCCATAAAGATCCTGGTGGTCAATATCAAAGATGCCTGTTATGGCACTTTGATCGATATCCGCATTAACCTCTAAGATGGCCTCACCATGGGTATACCGATGATAAGTGGTTCCAGAATCAACGATATTGCGGTTATAGATCCAACCATCACCCTGAATGGCATCACCTGCATTACCTTCAATGCGCAGGGTATTGGTTGTCGAGGAGATGTTAAGAACTTCAAGC
>JBQGBW010000354.1:0-1409 GCA_052043475.1 Magnetococcales bacterium HHB-1 | reverse complement strand
TGCATCTTTCAGAGGCAGTGCAACATCAGCATCATTTAAATTTTGTCGATAAAAACGGTCTAACTCAATCCCGGGCGCCAGATCAAAGAGATCAACGCCAGTTACATGCGCCTTTTTCTCCTGACGAATACGCGATCCAACAAAACCACCGGCACAGCCAAGATCAACAACCTTAGATCCTTCTGGAATCCGTTCCAATGCAAACAGATGCGGGCTGAGAAAGTCGTTCTTCTCCTGGTAGCGCTGACTATCCTGATCGATTGGCCGACAATCAAACTTGCGCTCATAGAAGAGATTTAACTTTTGAATGGCACATTTTAAGGTGGTGACAAACACATCCCAGGCGTAGCGCATGCCATTGACATAACAGATCTCATCACCATAGTAGGTTGGAATCGGTAGCTCAACAATACGCTGTTCTGCCAGCAGCAGTTGAATAATGATATCGGTATCAAAATGAAAAACCTGGCTGTTTAAATAGAAGGGAATTTTTTTCAAAGCCGCCGTAGAGTAGATCCGATAGCCTGAATGAAACTCACTCAGTTGGCTCCCCAACATAAAATTTTGATAGAGGGTCAGAACACGGTTACCAAGCCACTTATAGAGCGGCATACCCCCTTTTCTCGCGCCGCCAGGCGTTATCATGCGCGAACCAAAAACCGCATCCGCCTCACCCCGATGGAGGGGGGCGACCAGTTCAGGAAGAGATTCAGGCTGATATTGGCCATCACCATGCAGAAGCGCAACAAAATCAAACTGCTGCTCAATGGCATAATGAAATCCTAACTTCTGATTACCACCATAGCCTTGATTGACTGGATTATAGAGCACCTTCAGAGGAAAAGGGAGTGTCCCCTCACGATTCACCTTCAAACCCACTTCAAAAGTCTTATCCCCAGAGGCATCATCAATAATTAAAATTTCTACATCATAGGTTTCATTGAGGACGGCTGGAATCCGGGTGAGCACATCCCGAATTGTTGTTTCAGCATGATAAGCAACAATAAAAATAAGCAGCCGTGGTTTTTTTGTTGAGGCATCAGTCATGAAATATGCAAACCCATTTTTTCAATCGAAATAGAGAAGAGACATCATCTCTTCTTTTTGTCTTTAATCAGGGAGTATACACACAGCCAAGCCCCCACGTCATCGACAAAAAAATATCAAAACAAAACATCATCAAGCGCCCTTTCTTTAATTTTTCGATTTGGTGTTGAAACCTGTTTCATGTAGATTTAAGTAGATCACTCTGCTTACAATAGATCGCTTCGCTCTCATTATTAAATTAAAGGATCACTCTATGTCCCCTCCCCGCGCTCTGATTACAGGCATTACTGGTATGGTAGGCTCCCACCTGGCGGATCACCTTTTAAAGAACAGTGACTGGGATCTCCACGGTATGTGCCGCT
>JBQGBW010000353.1:0-1414 GCA_052043475.1 Magnetococcales bacterium HHB-1 | reverse complement strand
GCCCCAAAAAAAGCCGCTTTGATCGCTGATAATCCCTTCTCACGATAACGGACAATATTCTCCAAAACCACAATGGCGGGATCAACCACCATCCCCACAGCAAAAGCAAGCCCCGCCAAAGAGATCACATTGAGCGTTCTTCCTGTTGCAGCCATCGCTAAAAAAGCCGCAATAATGGAAATTGGAATGGCGATAGCAATAATGATAGTGGCTTGAAATGAACGAAGAAAAAAGAGCAATACAGCCGTGGCTAAAACGCCGCCAATCCAAAGATTCTGTTTTACAAGATCAATGGCAGCATAGATATAATCGGTTTGATCATAGAGAAGTTCTAACTCAAAACCCTGAGGATAAAGCAGCGTTTCATTAAGCCTGAGAAGGGTTTTACGGATATGGCGCATGATCTCCAGAACGTTAGCATTACGCTCCCTAACCGCATTGATCGCAATACTGGGAATCCCGTTGCCGCGCACATTAACCGTGGGATCTTGATAACCAAAATCGGCATAGCCCACATCTTTCAGATAGATCGCACCTTTTTTATCCTGACGCAGAACAACGCTTTTAAGATCATCTGGCGAACGAAAACGTCCCAGAGCACGAACCAAATAACTCCGTTTTCCCTCATCCAACTTTCCAGCGGAGATATCGTGGTTCTCTCTCCTCAAGGCTTGAGAAATATCTGTGATGGTAAGTTTATGCATCGCCATCTTTACAGGATCAAGTGTGACTTGCAGAGTACGCTCCCGACCACCATAAACATTAACCATCGCCACACCAGGAATACGCTCCAGAGCGGTCTGGATATGATCTTCAACAAAATCACGTAGTTTATCGATAGATTGCGCGCCCTCATTCTCTCCAGTGACTCTGTGGCGAAAACGCATCCAGGTAATGGGACTATCATCACTATCGGCGGTACGAATGGTCGGTTTTTGCGCCTCAAAAGGGTAGCCCCTCACCTGTTGCAGACGGCTATTCACCTGGATCAATGCGGAATCCATATCGGTTCCGGATTGAAATTCCAGCTTTAAACGGGCCTGACCATAACGTGCAGAAGCTTCAAAACGATCCAATCCGGGAATGGATTTTAAAACCTCCTCCTGAGGTATAACAATTTCATTCTCCACCGCCACAGGAGAACCACCAGGCCAGTTGGTGCGCACACTGATCATCGATTTACGCACATCGGGGATCAGTTGAATCGGAAGATGAAAAAGAGCGAGCAGACCAAAAAGCAGTGCTAAAAGAACCCCAGAAGCGACCGCGACAGGACGTCTGGTCGCAAACTCTACGGGACTCACAATTTTTTCTCCTGAACGTTTTCTGACCTTTGCTCTGGTTGAAGCGGTTGTTTCTCCTCAACCGCTTCAGTTTTTTTACTCTTCTCTTCAGATGGCGACGTTTTTTTAGA
>JBQGBW010000352.1:0-1418 GCA_052043475.1 Magnetococcales bacterium HHB-1 | reverse complement strand
TGGATCTGATAGATTATTGTAAAATAAATGGTTTGTTTATGATTGCGTGCCTTTTAAGAAAGGAACTAAAAGGATGATCAATCATCTAAAAGGATATCAACAGATCTCTTTTAGCAGGTGTTTTTTTAAGAAGATTGTTTAAAAGATTGTTTTTTTGATGCCGATGAGAGATAATAGATAGGCTGTTGAAAAATAATCATATTATTTATTTTATGAATGGTAGGAATCACTATTTTTTTATACTGTTTTCATTATACCCGGATTACATTTTTAAATAAAGCAGCGTATCGCTTTGGAATATAGAGGATAAACATCATGGCAGCAAAACAGCACGACGGTCCTGGCGGCGGCGGTGGTGGTCAACGTGGTGGCGAGCAGCGCTCGCGGGGTGACCAGGGGGATGGTGCGCTCTATGGGCGTTTTGGTAACGATATTGAGCCGGATGTGCGTGAACAGCAGCAACAGCGTGAAGCGCACTCTAGTGAACGCTCAGAAGGCCGTGAAGAGAATGCTCATGAGCATGAGCGCCGTAGTGGACGTGGGGAGGAACGAGATCATCATCCGCGCCGTGGTGATAAACGAGAAGAGGGGGATCGTGAAGAGGAGGCTTCATCAGGAAACCAAAATCGTCGTGATGAAGAGAGTAAAGAGGAGAAGCACTCTGAACGCGGTGAAGAACGGCGTGGACAGGAGCACACTAGGCGGCAAGATGAAGCGAGCCACGGCCGGAATGAAGAAGAGGATCTGGGGGATAATCTTGCGGGTGATGACTCAGGCGGTGATGGTGAGTCGGGTGATTCTGAATCTGAGAATGCTGATACCGTACAAGAGGAGGATGGCGCGACCAGTGTAAGCGGTAATGATACCCTCTATGGCAATGCGGGTAATGATCAACTCTATGGTGAAGATGGTGATGATTACTTAGATGGCGGTACGGGGCAGGACTATCTGGAAGGCGGCACCGGTCGTGATGAACTCCATGGTGGTGAAGGAGAAGACCATCTGCGTGGCGGTTCAGGACGCGATACGCTCTTTGGTGGGGATGATAATGACCTGCTGCGTGGCGGTTGGGGTAATGACCGTCTCTCCGGTGATGCCGGTGATGATGAACTGCGCGGCGGTTTAGGTAACGACCGCCTCTATGGTGGTGATGGTAACGACCTCTTAAGAGGGGGCTCCGATGATGACCTTTTGAGCGGTCAGGGTGGTGATGATCGGCTCTATGGTAATCGTGGTAATGATCGCCTCTATGGTGGTGATGGTAACGATGAACTCCATGGCTATCAGGATGATGATCAACTCTATGGTAGTGCGGGTAATGACATCCTCTATGGTGGATCCGGTAATGACCGCTTAAGTGGTGGGGAGGGTGAGGACACCCTCTACGGTGGTCGAGGAGAAGATACCCTCTATGGTGG
>JBQGBW010000351.1:0-1434 GCA_052043475.1 Magnetococcales bacterium HHB-1 | reverse complement strand
AGGGCAACTGGTGGCCAATCAGTACGATGTCGAAACACTGGTTCTAGAAGTTTGGGATGACATCAACATCGATGCCACCGGTAAAGTGAACATTGACAGCCGGGGTGAAGTGATTCTAAGCAGTGATCAAGATATGCTGCTTGAGAATATCACTTCGGGGGGCATGTTACGGATTGCAGGCGATGGCGATATCACCGGTATCGCACGTTCCGTTAATCAACCCGTAGGTACGATCAATCATACATTAACCGCCACTATGGTTAATTTCCAGGCGGGTGGATCGGTCGGTACATTGAGTGATCCCTTAAATCTTAAACTTGCCACGGATGGCACCATCACCGCCAAAGCCGATGGCGATATTGCGCTCACCACCCAGAGCGATGTGATGAACCTAAAAACGGTGGATGCGGGATTAAATAATGTCCAGTTAACCGCAGGCTCTATCTTTGATGCTTTGGATAACGATGCGATCAACATCACCGCCGATACGCTCTCGATGAATGTTCAGGGTGAGAATATCGGTCAAGGGAGTGATCCTTTAGAGATCAAGGTCAATACACTGGAAGCCAATCTTGAGAGTTACCTTCGTAATGTGATCTCAATTGTCAATACAGGCGATCTCATTATCGGTGAGGGTGGTTTAAGTAATTCAGCCGAAGGCCGTATGGTGGTCCGTACCTCTGGTGCCATGACCATCAACGGAGATATTGAGACCGGTATCAGTGATGAGGGGCGTATTCTGCTACAAGCTGAACAGGGGGATATGGTCATTAAGGGGAACCTGATTGCGGGTGAAGCGTCCGTTACCCTGTTTGCCCAAGGCAATATGGCATTCCATGATGGCGTCTCTTTCAAAAATCAGGAAGGTACATTAGACCTTGAGGCCAGTACCGGTAAGATCACCATGGATGATAATGTGCTCATCAGCACCGGTTCCACTTTAGATGGTGATATCCGCTTAAAAGCGATTGGCGATATTGTTTTAGGTGGTGTTGAAGCAGGTTTGGGTAAGGTGGCCTTGATCTCTGATGGTGGTTCAATCATCGATGCAGGTGAGGTCCATCAAGATATCCAGGCCAGTGGCTTACTGGTGGATGTTAAAGGTTCTATGGGTAGCACGGGGGATGATAACAATCCTCTACTCTTTGATACCGATATCGAGGCGCTTGCAGTTAAAGCCGGTGGCATGATTACGCTCTCTAATGAGAGCGATCTTGACGTAAGCTCTGTTACAGTTGCTGTAAACCGGGTGGATCGTACGGGAAATCAGAGTGCGATCAATGAAAACCTCACTGGCCTTAATACAACGCTTGAGAGCAGCCTATCCACAGATACCAATAATACAGAGTATCTCCATCTGCAAAGTAAGGATGGTTCAATCACGATCGATGAGAAGATGACCCTCACAGGCGGTGGTGGTGCAGAGCTAAGGCT
>JBQGBW010000350.1:0-1442 GCA_052043475.1 Magnetococcales bacterium HHB-1 | reverse complement strand
AGTAAAGGAGCGGGTTATTCCCAAGCCTGATGAAGAGAATTTAAAATTGATTCCAGGCATCCTTCCTGATGAACTTCCCGGCATTGAGATGAAGAGGGCTTTAAAATGCGTGGCAGGAAATGGCAAGCTGTTAAAAAGGCTTCTTCAGGAGTTCAAGGATGATTATCAAAATATCGTTCCTGAGATGCGATCAAAGCTGGAATCGGGTGAGAAGGCTTCGGTTCAACGACTAATGCATACCTTGAAGGGGGTATCAGGATCTTTGGGTGCTTATCAACTTCAAGATTCAGCCCGCCTTTTGGAAACTGCTTTGAAAGAGGGTTCATCGGATTGGGTGCCATTGCTGGATGGTTTTGAAGCCAATTTCCAACAGGTTATTCAGGGAATTGGTCTGCTGGGGATCAATCGGAAAAAGGGTAACGAAACAGAAACCAGCTCATCCTCCAAAGCTAAAAGCAATGATCAATCCGAAATACGGAATCTGTTTCATGATCTTGCCAATCAGTTGAAGGAGGGGCTCTCCTCATCGGAAGGGAAGCTGTCTGAGATTGTAGGCAAATTGGGGGATTCTGGCCATCAAGAGATTTTGGCAAGAATGGAACAACAGGTGGCTGATTTTGATTATGATGAGGCCTTGGAATCATTGGGGGAACTTTCCTCCCTTCTTGGCATTAACCTGGAAGAGGAATAGGTTGTGACAAATCAAAGGGCGAGAGTTCTGATTGTTGACGATGAACGTTTTAATATCAATGTTCTTGTTGATCTGTTAAGTCCTGACTATGAAACCATGATAGCCAAGAGTGGGGAGCAGGCGTTAAAACGGGTTCAATCGAAATCCCCCCCGGATCTGATTCTGTTGGATATCATGATGCCTGAGATGGATGGTTATGAGGTCTGTCGTCGTCTGAAGAGCGATCCGGCAACCGGCAACATACCGATAATATTTGTCACGGCGATGGATCGAACGGGCGATGAAGAGTTGGGTTTGGAGTTGGGGGCGATTGATTACATCACCAAACCAATCAGCCCCTCATTGGTGAAATTGCGTGTTCGGAATCACATCAAATTAAAGAAACAGAGCGATATTTTACGAAACATCGCCACCTTGGATGGTTTGACATCAATTCCCAACCGGCGTCGATTCGATGAGCGTTTGGATCTGGAGTGGCGTCGGGCATCGCGATCTGGAGAGTCATTGACTTTGATATTGATGGATATCGACTATTTCAAGCCTTACAACGACAATTACGGACATGCACAAGGGGATGAGTGTTTAAAAACTGTTGCCTCTGCTCTCTCCAAAACGGTCACTCGTGCCGCGGATATGGTGGCGCGTTATGGAGGTGAGGAGTTTGTCTCTCTGCTTCCGGGTTTGAATGGATCGGAATCGTTGATGATGGGTGAGAGACTTAGAAATGCTGTTATTGAGTTGCAGATTGAGC
>JBQGBW010000349.1:0-1463 GCA_052043475.1 Magnetococcales bacterium HHB-1 | reverse complement strand
CCGCGCTTTATGGAACCACTCTAAAGCCTGTTCATAGTTTTGAGGAACACCTCTGCCCTCCAGATAGAATACACCCAAATTATTTTGAGCGTCAGCAAAACCTTGCTGTGCTGATTTTTTTAACCAGCGGATCGCCTGAACAGGATCTTTTTCTCCCCCAATGCCCTGCGCCAGAAGCAGCGCCAGATTATACTGTGCATTCACATGTCCCTGTTGGGCGGCCTTACGAAACAGTGCGACCGCGCGACGGGGTTCTTGGGCGACACCGACCCCTTGATTATAGAGTGTCCCCAGATGGTATTGTGCCCCCGCATCTCCCCGTGAAGCCGCCTCTTCAAACCAGAAGGCGGCCTGTTTGGCTGAAGGGGGCAGTCCTAAACCATTTAAACGCATGGTGGCCAGACGTACCTGGGCTAAAACATGCCCTTTTTTAGCCGCTTTTTGGTACCAGCGCGCCGCATCAATATCACTGCGTTTAATGCCAAGCCCTTTTTCAAAAAGTGCGGCCAGTTGATACTGGGCTTCCACCATTCCCTGTTCTGCTGCGCTCAAGAACAGACGCGCCGCCTCTCTGGGGTCTTCACCGACACCGCTTCCTGAAAGATACATCTTTGCCAGGGCCAGTTGGGCATCCGCCCGGCCCTGCTCCACCGCCTTTTTATACCAGCGTGCTGCCTTGATTGGACTGCGCCTTACACCAGAACCGGTCGCAAATGCCTTACCCATATAGTATTGAGACTCCGCATCGCCTTGGAGTGCACGTTTTCTTCGCCAGGTAAAAGCACTGCCCCCTTCAAGCCGTCCACTCTCCTCCTGCCAACGGTTCACCTCTCTTCTGGCATCGGCATGGCCTGCTTCGGCGGCCTGCTGCCAGAGTTGCAGCGCGGCTTTCGGATTTCTGGTGGTTCCCAACCCTTTTTCATGGAGAATACCCAACTGATAATGGGCTTCTGCATCACCATGTTTAGCGGCATGCTTAAGTTGCGCGATCCTTTTTCTATAATCGGTTGCCTTGACCAAGGATACGCCCTCCTTATGCACAGGAAGGGAGGCGAAGTTTTGATCACTGCGCGACCAGGCGGGACGGGGTTGTTTCTCAGAAGCTTGAGAAAGAGCGAGCGCTGAAACCTTTGCAGGCGGAGGGGTCAGATTTTTTTGGGTCAGTTTTTTTAGCGCCTGGGAGATTTCAGCATATTTTGCGGTTTTCTTAAGCGCGGTCTCTTTTTTAGCGGGTTCTGGCGGTTCTTTGGTTGGGGATTGTTTGTGCGCTCTTATTGGCTTTTCTGAAGGTTTTTCAATAGACTTCTCTTCTCTTTGAATATGGGTGAGTAGATCGGCCGCAGGCTTTAACCCTTTAGCGGCGGCTTTTTTAAGCCAGTGTATCGCCTCTTCACTGGAGATCGGCACCCCTTTTCCCAGATGATACCCCACACCCAGACTATATTGCGCTTCAGGCAGGCCCT
>JBQGBW010000348.1:0-1476 GCA_052043475.1 Magnetococcales bacterium HHB-1 | reverse complement strand
AGAGTGGATCTTTGGGGAACTACTCATCGCACTCCTATACGACCGAGGCGGATGTTCAATTAGACAACCGTTCTGAAGCGGAAAGGGGGCAAGTGGCTGCCTTTTCTGGACAGCCAGTTTATATGTTGGATGAATTTGGCGATTATGATTTTCTCAATCCTGATATTCTTACAATGGCGACGTTTGTGCCACAGGCCAGTGATGGTGGTGGAAATCATGGGACTCAAGATGGCTCAGAGGGGGGAGAAAATACCCCTTCCAATATCTCTCGGTCCAGAAAGTCGCTGATGAGATCCATAGGGCTTGAGTAGCTTAATAGAGTCATGAAAAATTAGCATTTACGCTGAACCAAAACATCGCCTGATTCCTTATCTATTATTGGTCATCAACTGTCCAAGAAGATATACATTCTCCTCAATCAACACTATCAACTGCGGGTTCCGCCTCTTCATTCCCTCCTTTATCACTTTTCAATCCTGATGATATAAGCGACGGATCATCCGAAGTAAAGGAAGCCTCCCCATCATCCACACTCCCGTCACCATCCTCATTCAAGCTAAGCTGATTCATTCCATCACCACCATCAACCCCGGGCATGGATATAACTGTTGAAATCGGTATCGTATTGCTACTAGAAGAGAGTGAATCTCTTGAAAAGCCCAATGTTGACTCCAAACTGGTGCTTTGAGACGAGGCAGTGTTTGAGACCCCGAAATCAGAAACCGCTGAGGAATCCGGAACATCACTTCCACGATCGTTTTCTTCCCCAGCCACTGTCATAGCCGAGGAACTGCTATTGATTTCATCCAGTCCAGAGAACAACATATCATGATCGGTTAAACTGGACGCGGTTATCGACAACGCATCCAGATTGGCATTGTTGACCACCAAACTCGACGAAGTCGGCTGTAACAGTGACGATACCGATTGAATCAACGACGCTCCTACCTGTTTCAGCTGATTCACCAGACCATTTGTGCCACTGCTTTCCAATGTTGATGATAAATCATTTGATTCTGATGAAAGCGAACTTTCAGTCCCTTCCCCCCCCCCCAACACTCAAATCAGCCAGCTCTCCCCCAACGTTGCCACTATCACTCACTTCAAACAGATCATTCAACGGCGCACTACCGGCCAGATTGAGAACCAGGGGCGAGTTGTCGAACGACACTGAAGAGAGGACCCCAGAAACAGGTTCCACGCTATCAGAACCACTGGAAGCGGTATTTTCTCCCCCCTCTGAGCCATCTTGAGTCCCATGATTTCCACCACCATCACTGGCCTGTGGCACAAACGTCGCCATTGTAAGAATATCAGGATTGAGAAAATCATAATCGCCAAATTCATCCAACATATAAACTGGCTGTCCAGAAAAGGCAGCCACTTGCCCCCTTTCCGCTTCAGAACGGTTGTCTAATTGAACATCCGCCTCGGTCGTATAGGAGTGCGATGAGTAGTTCCCCAAAGATCCACTCT
>JBQGBW010000347.1:0-1479 GCA_052043475.1 Magnetococcales bacterium HHB-1 | reverse complement strand
GCATGCTGCTGTTCTTAAAAAACAGCAGGATATGATTGCTTCTTTGACTCAGGAGAATGAACTTCTGCGCGAGCAGTTGCGTCTTCTGAAATCTCAACGTTTTGGTCGCCGTAGCGAAAAATTTGATCATCCTACGTTGTTCGATGAAGCTGAAACAGCAGATCAGACTGAACAGCCCGAAAAAACTGACAACAGTGTTGATGTCAAAGCGCATAAACGTAGAAAAAAGGGGCGCAAACCCTTATCTGATGATTTACCTCGCATTGATATTATTCATGAGTTGCCAGAATCTGAGCGTATCTGCTCAATTGATGGACATGCGCTCGAGGTGATTGGCGAAGAGGTCACCGAGCAACTTGACTATATTCCCGCCAAAGTACAGGTTCTTCGCCATATCCAAAAAAAATATGCCTGCCCCCATTGCCGTAAAGGCATCCACACAGCTAAAAAACCGCCACAGCCAATCGCTGGTAGTATTGCAACAGCTTCTCTACTCGCTTTTATTGTCGTCAGCAAATATCTTGATGGCTTGCCATTATATCGTTTAACACGAATTTTTGATCGTATTGGTGTTGAACTCTCCCGCGCAACCATGGCTAACTGGATGGTTAAAATGGGAAAACTGGTACAGCCTCTGATCAATCTCATGCAGGATATGATGCTGGACTATGATATTCTGCAAATGGATGAAACCACAGTGCAGGTATTGAAAGAGCCAGGGCGGAAAGCGAGCTCTAAATCTTATATGTGGGTGCGGCGTGGCGGGCCTCCAGACAAAAAGATCATTCTTTTCGACTATGATGCCAGTCGAGGCGCTCACGTCCCTGAAACTCTACTGGCAAATTACAAGGGCTTTCTACAAACCGATGGGTATAATGGCTATGGGCCGGTGGCGGCTGCGCCAAATATAGTACGCGTTGGCTGTATGGCTCATGCTCGGCGTAAGTTTGATGAAGCCCTGCGTTCTGCTGGTAAAAAGAAACGTAAAACATCTCTGGCTGCTGAAGCCATACAGCAGATCGGAAAACTCTACGCGATTGAAAAACAGTTGCGTAAAGAGAAGGCTTCTCCTGCACAGCGTTTAAAGGTGCGACAGGAACAAGCACGTCCTATTTTAGATTCTCTTCGTGTGTGGCTCGATAAAAATCGTCCAAGAGTCTTACCCTCAAGTGCCACAGGAAAAGCTCTGAATTATCTACATGAACAGTGGGACTATCTGATCCGTTATCTGGATGATGGACGTCTGGAGATTGATAACAACGCTGTCGAACGAGCAATTCGGCCTTTTACTATTGGACGTAAAAACTGGCTGTTTAGTAATAGCACGGGTGGAGCAAAAGCTTCTGCCAACCTTTATAGTCTTATCGAGACAGCCAGAAATAATGGCCTCGAACCTTATGCTTATCTGAAACATCTATTTACGGCACTTCCATTAGCCGAGTCAGTAGATGATTATGATGCACTATTGCCGTGGAATAT
>JBQGBW010000346.1:0-1487 GCA_052043475.1 Magnetococcales bacterium HHB-1 | reverse complement strand
GCAACCGGATGCGTCCCTTTGCTGTCATCACGCAACGATGTTGGACTGGCATGAGAGTTTTTGGCATACCAACCGTGGTTTGAAAGATCCTCTGTTGACCAATTTGTGGCCGTTCTTCCGGCTCGACAGGCGTATTCCCATTCGGCTTCTGTGGGTAAACGATAGATCCCCTCACCTTTTTGATTGATTTTCGAGATGAAGGTCTGAACATCATCCCAGGATACCATCTCTATGGGACAGTCAAGGCATCCAGAAAAATCTGAGGGATCTTCGCCCATAATCGCAATCCATTGTTCTTTTGTCGTTTCTGTGGTCGCCATGTAAAATGGTGCAGTGATGTCAATGGCATGGACAGGACGTTCATGATCATGGCAGGAGAATTGAAGCGTTTCTGCGACGATTTGACAACCCATCTGGAAAGAGCCTGATGCAATCAATTTGAAGTCCATATTGAGACTGTTCCTATAAGTATTGGACGTATAGGGATAGGCGTCTTCGGTATCGGGAATTCCATCATTATCATCATCTGTGTCGGCATTGTTGCCAAGTCCATCCAGATCTGAATCCAGGTTTTCATGGGGGTCGTGAGGAAAGGCATCAAAGGTATCGCCAATGCCGTCGTGATCAGCGTCTGCTTCAATGGTCAGCATCACTGTCGCAATCTCCGAGTCACTGATCCCATCATCAACTCTATAAGTGAAATGATCTGTGCCGATCTGATCGGTATCGGGTGTATAAGTGTATGCCCCCGTGAGAGGGTCGGTTATAACTGCTGTGCCTCGACTGCCGTTTGACTCAATCGAAAAGATCAGATTGTCTCCTTCGATATCACGGCCAGCCAACACACCATCCAAGGATTCATTTTGATTGGTCGTCAAAGTTCCACCTTGAGCTATTGGGCGATCATTGATGCTTCTAATCGTAACTATCACCGTTGAGATATTCGAATCCATGGAGCCATCATTCACTTTATAGGTAAAACTGTCTGAGCCATTTTTGTTCCCGTGTGGAGCATAAACATAGGTGCCCGTTGAGGTATCAGTGATTCTTACCCTCCCCTTGCGGCCATTGGATACAATGGAAAAGAGGAGATTATCACCATCAACATCACTCCCTGATAGAGTTGCTCTTCTGGGGTAATCTTCTTTGAGGGTCAAGAGACCGTCTTGGCTGACAGGAGGGTTATTGGATGCCGCAATTTGGATCGTAACCGTTGCAGCATCTGAGTAGGTGATGCCATCATGAACTTGATAGGTGAATCGATCTATCCCGTTTTCATAGGGATTTGGGCTGTAAATGTAGGTTCCCGTAGAAGCATCGGTCATTGTGACCGTACCTTTATTGCCGTTGTCAATGATGAAGAAGGCCAAGGGATCGCCATTCCAATCAAATCCTGGTAGCTGGCCGTGAATCATTTGATCTTCAGTCGTAGCCTGGACATGTGTTTTTGCCATCGGTTGACTATTGAAAAATCCAAGTTGCGAACA
>JBQGBW010000345.1:0-1502 GCA_052043475.1 Magnetococcales bacterium HHB-1 | reverse complement strand
TATACGACCGAGGCGGATGTTCAATTAGACAACCGTTCTGAAGCGGAAAGGGGGCAAGTGGCTGCCTTTTCTGGACAGCCAGTTTATATGTTGGATGAATTTGGCGATTATGATTTTCTCAATCCTGATATTCTTACAATGGCGACGTTTGTGCCACAGGCCAGTGATGGTGGTGGAAATCATGGGACTCAAGATGGCTCAGAGGGGGGGAGAAAATACCCCTTCCAATATCTCTCGGTTGTCTAATTGAACATCCGCCTCGGTCGTATAGGAGTGCGATGAGTAGTTCCCCAAAGATCCACTCTTGGTCGTCACCACTAACCAACCAGACTCACCCAATGCACCACTCGACCATCGCCCATGGTCAGAGCACCATCATCGACCTCAAGCGTCACATCTCCTTCAGCAATCGATTCAATGGCGGCATCCAACTGCAGGTTTCCCTGCATTACCATCAAATGAATATCCCCACTCTGAGTCGCTAAACCACGGTCAATCACTTCAAGATCATCGCTCTCCTGAAGGTAGATATCCCCTCTGCCAGAGACCTCCGCACCACTGGTGGTCAACTGCTGGATGTGCAATCTGATGAGGCCAGCAATATTATTACTGATGGTCATTTGTTGATTGAAGCCGCCAATGGTATTGGTGGTGTTGAGAGCGATGGTGATATTGATATCGCAGTATCGACAGTGAGTGCGGAGGTCTCTGGCAGAGGGGATATCTACCTTCAGGAGAGCGATGATCTTGAAGTGATTGACCGTGGTTTAGCGACTCAGAGTGGGGATATTCATTTGATGGTAATGCAGGGAAACCTGCAGTTGGATGCCGCCATTGAATCGATTGCTGAAGGAGATGTGACGCTTGAGGTCGATGATGGTGCTCTGACCATGGGCGATGGTCGAGTGGTGCATTCCGTTGATGGTAATGTTTATCTCACAGCGCACCAGGATGTGACTTTAAGTCGCGTTTTAGCGGCTGAGACCGCATCCATCATCAGCCTAGGGGGGGGGATTCATGATGGTTTGAGTGGAGAGGATCTTAACGTCGAGGCCATCAAAGGGCATTTTGAAGCCGAAACAGGTATCGGTGATCTGTGGAGCGAAGATATTGATGTGGCGTTGGATCTTCTGGAGGGGGTGAATCGCGCCGATGGTGGCAGCTTTATCCAGGAACAGGATGGGCTGGATATCACCGGCTATGGTTTGTGGGCATTGGGTGAGTCTGGTTGGTTAGTGGTGACGACCAAGAGTGGATCTTTGGGGAACTACTCATCGCACTCCTATACGACCGAGGCGGATGTTCAATTAGACAACCGTTCTGAAGCGGAAAGGGGGCAAGTGGCTGCCTTTTCTGGACAGCCAGTTTATATGTTGGATGAATTTGGCGATTATGATTTTCTCAATCCTGATATTCTTACAATGGCGACGTTTGTGCCACAGGCCAGTGATGGTGGTGGAAATCATGGGACTCAAGATGGCTCAGAGGGGGGAGAAAATACC
>JBQGBW010000344.1:0-1507 GCA_052043475.1 Magnetococcales bacterium HHB-1 | reverse complement strand
AAATTTTAGCCTCTCGCTCCCAGGAGACACTGCTCTACTTCTCTGGCGGCGTGCTGCTCTTCCTTGTTGGGGATATGGGCTTTAAACTATTGCGTGGGCAGCTTTTCTCTTTCATCAGTGTAAGATTGGGAAATATTGTCGGCAATGAGGTTTTCAGGCGTATTCTCTACCTTCCCCCTTCCCATACCGAGTCCGCCCCTCTAGGTGCTCAGATCTCCCGTATCCGCGACTTTGAGAATGTACGCACCTTTTTTGGTGAGACAGGAATCATCTCTCTACTTGACCTCCCTTTTCTGATTATTATCTTTCTAGCCTTAGCCTGGGTTGCGGAGACCATTGTTTTAGCGCCTTTAGGCGCCCTTTTTATGTTTATTGCGCTGTGGTTTTTTCTTGCCCCTTTTATCCGTAAGGCCAATGCAGAAGCAGCCACTTCACTCTCTAAGCGACAAGAGTTTGTGGTGGAGATGCTGACCCATTTTCGGGCCATTAAATATACTGGCGCGGTCTCTTTGTGGGGAGAGCGCTTTCAAACCCTCTCTGCTAGAGCCGCTTTAGATGGCTATCATGCGGCGCGTTGGTCTACTCTGGCTCAGACGCTCTCGCATATGTTGGTGAGCGGAACCGGACTGGTCACCATGGGGTGGGGCGCATTGAGGATACTGGATGGTCTGATGACACCAGGTGCCTTGTTTGCCTCAATGATGCTGGTCTGGAGAGTGTTGGCACCGCTTAGAACCGGTTTTGTGGCGTTGGCACAGATTGGTAAAACAAGAGCGAGTATCCGGCAGGTTGATCGTCTTATGCAGTTGGATCTGGAGCATAAGATGGAAGCCAATATGAACTTCTCCCGAAGGTTGCGGGGAAAGGTGCTCTTCTCCCAGGTGAGTATGCGCTACAGTGCGCAAGCCTATCCTGTACTTATGAATGTCTCCTTTGATCTCTCTCCTGGAGAGGTCTTAGTGGTTGTGGGCCATGATGGTGCGGGAAAATCAACGCTTTTAAAGCTGATTTTAGGGATGTATTCGCCTCAAGGTGGCCGTATCCTTCTCGATGATATGAATCGTCGCCAGATCGATCCTTTGATGTTGCGCCAATCTTTAGGTTATGTTCCTCAGGAGGCTCAGTTTTTTCATGGAACGATTGCACAAAACCTTCGATTTGCGAATCCACTCGCTACGGATCATGATCTAAAGGTTGCAACAGAGAAAGCGCATGTCTTAGAGGAGATCTTAAAGTTAGAAGAGGGTTTTTCCACCCGGATTACGGATCGAAATATGAACCAGTTTTCCACCTCTTTAAAAAAACGGTTGAGTTTGGCGCGTGTGTTTTTGCGTCCAAGTCATCTTATTCTATTGGATGAACCTGAAGATGGTTTAGGCTTGCTGGAGGAGTCGGCTTTTATTCAACATCTCTCGCTGCGCCGTGGTGAAGATAGTATGATCATTGTAACCCACAGGCCGAGCTATTTTCGTATTGCGAATAAGATTCTTTGGCTGGATCAGGGGCG
>JBQGBW010000343.1:0-1510 GCA_052043475.1 Magnetococcales bacterium HHB-1 | reverse complement strand
CTTTTAAATGTGGGTCAACTCTCAATCACGGCAACCGGTGAAGTGAGTCAAGCCACAGATACTGGAACAGTTACAGTCCACGGTAAAGATAACCTGGATGTGACCACCTTTGATCTGCATGCCAAGACAGCGGTTAGTCTGACTCAAGAGGCCGCCTCAGATTTCATCTTTGCAGGTATTGCGGGTGGTTTAAATAATGATGACCTCGCAGAGATCAATATTAAAACCGGTGGTGGCTTCTCCTTTACGGCTTCTTCTGAAAACAGCATTGCGAGTGACCGGCTCAATATAATCGCTGGTGGTAACATCACCTACAACGAGGCCACCGATGCATTGGATTTAAGCGGTGGTCTGGTCACGGCAGGAGTTGGTAAAACGATCACATTAAGTGCGCAGGATCAGATCGATCTAGGCGGTATGAATCTTACTGCAACAGATGGTACGGTCTCAATTACTGCCAATCAGGGTGGGGTTGCCTTAAACAGTTCAGGCTTGATCACCACCGATACCCTGACTGTCAATGCAACAGATAACACCACACTCTCAACCAGCATCAATACGTTAAACGCCACCATAAGCGGTGATAGTCAACTGGATATTCAAGAGTCCGATGCCATTACATTAAAGCAGGTGAGTGTAAGCAGTGGTTCTGTTCAGGTGACCGCTGGCAATACAATTACGGCCACATCAGTCATTGGTCAGAGTGCGGTTAATTTAACCGCTTTAAGTGGCGATATTCTCATTGATTCGATCCAGGTGGATGATGGCACCACGGTTCAGGGTAAGATTGGTTTAGGCGCGCAGAGCGGTACGATCCAGGAGGTGACCTCTGATGACTCTGGTGCTGATCTGATTGGTTACACAGCGAACCTAAGAGGTGAAACGGTTATTCTGAACGATGCCAGTGAAAGCTGGGCTACCCAGAATACAGCATCCGGCTTGGAGCTTAATCTAACCCAAGGTGCGGATAATGATCTTAACCTCTCCATGGTTCTAGGAGATCTTGTACTGGATGATGATCTTCTGGATCAAATCAGCCATATCCAGGGCGATGCACTCTCTATTAATGTGGCAGGGAAATTAACCGTTCAGGAGGTCACCACAGGCCGCCTAAGCAGTCTTACCGCCCAATCAGGCCGTGATCTCACCATTGAGAAAGCACTCTCTAATCAGACGGATCTTATATTAAGTGCAGGTAATCATCTCTATGTCGCCAACGATATCACCCTAATCACCACCGGTGATCTCTCTTTGAGTGCGGGAGGGGATATACTCCACAGTGATCAAACCACCCTTGATGTTGATGTGGGTGGTACATTGAGCATTCAATCGACTGGATCGGGTACGGTTGATCTTCATGCACTGAATACCGATACACTCAATGTTTCAAAGGCCACACTGGCAGGTGGTTCTTATGCAATTACGGCAGACAGTGGCCTCTCCATCGCCCAGATGACCGGGGATAAGAGCACCATTGCTTTAATCACCAAAAGCGGTGATTTAGAACTTG
>JBQGBW010000342.1:0-1512 GCA_052043475.1 Magnetococcales bacterium HHB-1 | reverse complement strand
TGCTTTTCTGACATTTGAGGTTCGTTTTTTGAGAGATCTTCTACACGTTGAGAGATGAAATGGGCAATTTCTGCCTCTGAATCGTTCTCATGTGGTTGATCAGATGTAAGATTTTCATCATAAGCTATTTCCTGTTTACGTTTTTTAATACCAAACAGGGAGAGCAGTTTCTGCCAGCGATTGGGTTTCTTCTCAGGAAGCGGTTCATCATATTCTACCTGCGATGTAAAATCGTGTTCCTGATCAGATGGTTGATCAAAATCAGGGGTCTTCTCTTCGGGCATTTCATTCGCATGCTTAGGATCAATTATGGCAGGTGTTTCGGTCTCTTCTCTGGAGACTTCTGATCCAAGATTGGGTTCAGTGATCTCCTCGTTTTGATCATTGATAACGATCTCTTGTGCATGGTGATCGTCTATAGCGATCTCTTGTGCGTGATGATCTTCTGTAGCGATCTCTTGCGCATGGTGATCTTCTATAGCGCGCTGTTTATGATCCTCAATTGTGGGCTCATGATCGGATGCATGATGATCCAGAGACATCTCTTCAGCAATCAGCGGTTCCTGTCCATGATCTACGGGGATTTTTGGATCATCTGCAGCAAAGGCCATCTCTTCTAAGGCGGGCTCATTCGGTAATTTTTCTTTCTCCTGTGGTTCACGCTCCTGGAATGTGACCATATCGCGGAGAAGACGCATTGCGGCATAGAAGATCGCTATAGGTAGTGCTAAAGAGCCAAGAATCATATTGAGGAAATTGCGAAGATGATGATTGATGCGGTCTTTTAAGGATGGCTGTGTGGCTTCTCCCTGGTTTATAGGCTCTTGATCATGATCCGTTGTGAGACTGGGTTCAGTTTCTGGTTCGGTCGTTGTTGTGGGTTCGGCTGTTGTTTTGGTTGCAGCCTTTGTAACCAGAGTGGGTTCTGATGATGGAAGATCACTGTGATGTTGTGGTGAGGAGACCCGTGTCGCCGCTTTTGCGGGTTCCTGTTTACGTTTAAAGTGGAACAGCGTGGTCAGGAACATGCCTGCCATGGCAAGATAGGCCAGTGATTTAATCAGAGAGAGACGGGTGAGCACCATAAATGAGAGCAGCCAGAGCGGAAAGAGCAGCAGCAAACCCCCAATAAAGCCAAAAATAGGTTGTAAGATCTCATAACCCTGTTGCCCTAAAATTCCCCCTGCACCAGAAGGAAAAAAGATGCTCCAGGGGTGATCTGAGGGAAAGAGGAAGGTTGAGAGAATGCTGGTGGAGGAGGCAAATATAGGAATATTGATCAAATGATCCCAATAGATCGCATTGGGCTTACGCAGGAGTAAAATGCCGTAGAAGGCGAAGAGCAGCGGAAAGCTGGCCGCAGAGAAGCCAAATGTCTGAAAAAGCAGATCCGCCAGATGGGCACCACTGATTCCCGCCAGATTTTCAGGGGGTCCTAATCCGGTAAAATTAAAGGAGGGGTCGTAGCGGTGGTAACTGAAGATACTCAGACCAAAAAAGAGGGTAAGCGAG
>JBQGBW010000341.1:0-1515 GCA_052043475.1 Magnetococcales bacterium HHB-1 | reverse complement strand
CGCTACCAGCGTATCCAGAGCTTTAGGAATCCCACACCTATCTAAAAATTTTATCACGGGGATCAAACCCGCTTGGCTCGTCAATCCCCTTGCTCCTCTCAGGAAACGGATCTTCCCGGATGGTTTCCGGGCCTTGCTTCTGGTATTCTTCTTCACGGAAAAGGTGACTCCTCTTGAGGTCGAAACTCGATCTTATCCCATTGGGGAGTCTATCTTTTCTATCTCCATACGGCCATTAGGTTGCAGAATTTAGGTTTAAAAGGATCTGTTGTGTTTTTATCCAAACCGCGTCTTCTTCTCTTCATTACAGAAGATTGGTATTTCTACTCTCACCGTCTTCCCTTGGCACGTATTGCAAAAAGTGCGGGATTTGATGTATTGATTGCAACACGGATGAATCAATATGAAACGTTGATTCGGCAGGAGGGATTTTATCCGATTCCACTTAAGTTGCGTCGGCAGGGGGCTTCGATTATTCATGAACTTTTATCATTGATCGAAATTATTCGGATCTATCAGCGAGAGAAGCCAGATATTGTGCATCATGTGGCGCTTAAACCCATTCTCTATGGTGCACTGGCTGCACGCATTGCAAGGGTTAAAGGGGTGATCCATGCTTTTGCAGGATTGGGCTTTGTATTTACCTCCTCTTCAAAAAAAGCACAACGTTTAAGACCTTGGATTGAACGCTTTATCCGCCTGTTATTAAATCATGGTCACAGTCGAATATTGGTGCAGAATCAGACGGATCGAGAGATCCTCTCCAGATTAACAAGACGCACGGTTGCGGAGATCGACTGTATTCCGGGTTCGGGTGTCGATATTGAGGCATTCTATCCTACTGCTGCTCCCTCTTCTCATGGTGGTGAACAGCACAATAATCCTGTCACGGTCACTGTTGTTTCACGTATGTTAAAAGATAAGGGGATCTATGAGTTTGTAGCGGCGGGTGATCAATTACGTAAACAGGGGCTGAATGTGCATCTACAGCTTGTTGGCGGTGTGGATACAAGCAACCCTTCTGCAATTGATCCAAAGCAGTTACGTCGCTGGCAGAAGGAGGGAAAAATAGTCTGGCTTGGAGAACGGAAAGATATTGCTAAAATATGGCAACAGAGTGATATTGCGGTGTTGCCTTCTCATCGGGAAGGGTTACCGAAAGCGTTATTGGAGGCCGCTGCTTGTGGGCGTCCTGTGGTAACCACCGATGTTCCTGGGTGTCGTGATGCGATCATCCCAGATAAAACAGGGTTATTGGCTGAGGTTCACAATCCAGACTCATTAGCGAAAGCTCTGGAAACATTGATAAAAGATCCTCTAAAGCGTCAACGTATGGGAATGAAAGGACGTCAATATATTTTGCAGTATCATACGCAGGAGCGGGTTGCAGAAGCTGTTTTGGCACTTTATAAATATCTTTTAAGCGCATCAGAAAATTCATTCGTTTAAGGGCATACATGTATGGATATCTCACCTGTAAAAAATGTTCTGGTTACAGGGGCCAATGGTTTTATT
>JBQGBW010000340.1:0-1516 GCA_052043475.1 Magnetococcales bacterium HHB-1 | reverse complement strand
CGCAAGGTAACCGCCAGCGTCATTGAACTCGCCCCCTTGATAACCGGTAACAATGCGAGCGGGAATCCCCGCCAATCTCATTAGGTAGGTAAAGCTACCGGCATAGTGAGCGCAAAAACCGCTTTTCGTCCCGAATAAAAACCCATCAATGGTGTCATCATCCCCTAATAATTCGGGTTTGAGTGTATAGATAAACGGATTGTTTAAATAAAACTGACTAACCGCTTGGATGTAATCAAGGTCTGAGCTGACGCCCATTTGCAGTCGCGCGGCCAGCGCACGGGTTTGTTGGTTATCACCATTGGGCAAATGGGTATATTGATAACGTTCTACACGAGACAAAGGCTCGTTAAACAAAGGCGCATCCAAATCAGATTGGATGTGATACAGCATTTTGTTCGAAATACGGTATCGGCTTTCTACCCTAAAATCATTCGTCAGTCCTGTATTCGAAGTTTGCGGGTAAGCTCGATCAAGTGCGAATAACCACTTTTGGTCATGGGGTTCCACCAAAACACTGTATGAAACTCGCTTGTCTAGATTTTTGGTTAACTGATCCCCCAGTAAGCGCGAAGGCGTCACCCATTGGGTCTCTCCAAAAGGTAATGATGGTTTCCAGGTTTTACCATCAAATTTATCCATGGTGAGGGCTCGCCAATACAAAGCCTCATTGGCGGGAACATCATCTTCAAAGGTGGCAATAAACGCTAATTCATCACTGGCGCCCAGTTTGGCAATATCCCCCGGCGTCATGGATTCCGCCAAACCGGTTTTCGCAGCATGGGTTTTTACATTCAACGACCACAGTGGTGCCACGCGGGGAACAAAAATAAATAAGATAATGGCCAACGGAATGGACTGAACCAATATTTTGGAGGCCAACTTAAGTGGTTGGTTTTCGCTTATTTGAGACGTCTTACCTGTGGCAGATTGCAAATTCAAACTAATCTGCGCACTCATGGTTAATAATAATGCAGCCACCACCGCCAATGCAGTTTCTGGGTTTTGATCAAATAAAAACTCAACGGCCGACAAAAAGTAACAGAGAAAAATCAAGACATATGTGTCTCTGTGCGTACTGACTTCTATAGGCTTTAGAACAGCGCCGATGGAAAACAACGCCACCATGCTCTCCAGACTAAAGTCCTTACCATAACTGAGATAGACTCCACCAAAGCTCGCCGCCACCAGTACGAGTTTTAAAACCTTATAAGGAGCAGAAACCCGCCCTGCATGCATCAACAACCGCCAACTAATGGTGACAAACGCGGCGATAAGAATCCAAATCGGTAGATGACCGGCATGCAGTAATAACCCTGCAACCAATGCCGCTAATAGCCACAGCAACGACGAGCGTGAAAGAAAATCATGCATTGCCCTGATCTCCTTTCGCCAGTGGTCTTACTTTAGGTAAATTAAACAGGGCTAATGCTTTTAAACATTCATCTCTGTGATGATCGCCACGGCCAACAGCGAGCGTCTGGTCCGGTAAGCGCAGACCAAATTCAAAATTATC
>JBQGBW010000339.1:0-1519 GCA_052043475.1 Magnetococcales bacterium HHB-1 | reverse complement strand
GAACGCGGTGCAGTGCTGGCCGTCGCCGATGTTTTAAGTGCCGCCATCGAACGCACCCACAACGAAGAACGCATTCTCCATTCCCGTGAACAGCTCAGGCAGCTCTCTTTTCATATTCACTCGGTACGTGAAGAGGAGAAAAAACGGATTGCTGGCGAGATTCACGATGAACTGGGCTCAATTCTAACCAAATTAAAGATGGATCTGGTTTCACTCACCCGTAATACCAATAATCCCCAGGAACAGATCCGCCATCTCACCCTGATGTCCACCCTCACCGACCGCGCCATCCGTACTGTGCGTCAGATCTCCACCAGTCTAAGGCCAAAAATTCTCGATCAACTGGGACTTCTTGCCGCCATTGAGTGGCAGATCGATGAATTTATTGAACACTCCAATATTCCATGTATACTAAAACCATCGGATGATATTGCACTCGATGAACAGCGCCGGACAGCACTCTTCCGTATCTGTCAGGAAGCACTCACCAATGCAGCCCGACACTCCCAGGCCACAGAGGTCTCGATTCAACTCTCACTGAGTAAAAAATATATTATTCTAATTATCAATGATAACGGTATTGGTTCACAAAAAAAACTGAGCCAATCAAGCTCCAACGGTATCCGCTGGATGCTTGAACGCGCTGCACAATTTGATGGCACCATTGAGCTCACCTCAATCCATCAACAGGGTACCCTGATTCGTGTCCAGTTTCCTCGCCTACCACAAGATAAACTACTATGATTCAAATTCTTATTGTTGATGATCATACCATTGTGCGTGAAGGACTCAAACAGATCCTGGCTGGTATCGATGACATGGAGGTGGCCGATGAAGCCGAAGATGGCTTAGAAGCACTGCGTAAAATGCGTAAAAACAACTATGATATCGCATTGCTGGATCTCACCATGCCCGGTAAGGACGGTTTTGAGGTGCTCAAGCAGATTAAACAGGAGAAACCTAAACTTCCCGTTGTGATCCTCACCATGCATAATGAACATATGCTCTGTGCCCGCTGCTTAAAAGCAGGTGCGAATGGTTTTCTCACCAAAGAGTCCGCTTCCGATCAACTGGTAGAAGCGATTCGTATGGCACTCACTGGAAGAAAATATGTCACCCCCAGTATTGCAGAACGCATTATCGGAGGCTTAGGACCTGTCGATGCCCAAGATCGCCCCCCCCACGAACGCCTCTCGGATCGAGAGTTTACCATTCTCTGTAAAATTGCTTCGGGAAAAACGGTCACTGAAATCGCTATCGAACTCTCTTTGAGTAGCCGGACCATCAGCACCTATCGCCGACGTATTCTCGATAAGATGGAAATGAAGCATAATGCAGAATTAACCCACTATGCATTGAAAAATGGCCTGGTCTTTTAACACGTCACCTGATATTCATAAGAGGAAGATTCCCCCACAGAGGAAGCGACCATGAGTCTCTTAATGGATGCCTTAAAAACAGCAGAAGATGCAAAAAAGAGCCAGAAAGGCTCTGGTACTCTGCATAATAATCAGAACAG
>JBQGBW010000338.1:0-1522 GCA_052043475.1 Magnetococcales bacterium HHB-1 | reverse complement strand
AAAAAAGAGTGAGAAAAATATTTTGAGAGCAGAAGAGAACTGATCACCCCAAGAAAACTCCAGGGTTTAGGAAGGCGTAATGCGGCACGCACATGTTGCGACTTTCTCAACGCCTCACCACTCTTTGAAGCATAAAAAAGCTCAGGGTATTGGTGGATCTGTGAAGGTTCTTTATCCGAAGTGATCGCTTCAATCATACTTTTTGCAGCCAACAATCCCGAACGGATACCGTGATGAATCCCTTTTAATTGAGAAGGATCAAGCAGCCCTGCGCAATCCCCCACCAATAGACCACCAGGAAAAACCAGCTTTGGCAGAGAAGACCATCCCCCCTCAGTGACACAACGGGCACCATAACGGATTAACTGGGCATCTTTAATATGCCTGGTGATAACTGGATGCTGTTTCCACTTTTGCAACGTCTGGAAAGGATTGAAATGCGGATTGCGATAATCCAACCCCACCACCATTCCCAATGCAATACGATTCTGAGGCAGTGTATAGAGAAACCCGCCACCATGGCTATAGCGATCTAAAGGCCAGTTTAATGTATGGATCACCTGGCCCGGTTCGATATCTTGATTACTCTGCCAGAGCTCTTTCAGTCCTAAACCATAGGTTTGCAAGCCTTTATCACTTACCAGATTATAGTTTTTAATCACCTTCTGGCTCAGATACCCCCGACACCCCTCGGCAAGAACCGTATAGCGCGCCTGGATATGAACACCCATCTGATAACTGGCTGTGGGCTCCCCCCTCTTATCCAGGCCAAATTCTCCCGTAACCACACCAGTAATACGCCCCCCCTCCTCCTTAAGAGAGACCGCCGGAAACCCCGCCAGAATATCAACATCTAAGCCTTCAGCCTTTTCAGCCATCCAACGGCAGAGTGAGCCTAAAGAAAGGATATGGTGATCACGATTATGGAGCCAGGGATTTTGGGGGAGAGAAAGCGCTCTTTTTTCAGAAAGATAATAGAGCGATTCCGCTTTAACAGGTGTGATAAAGGGGAGATTCAGAAGATCTTCTTCAGGAAAAAGCGTTTTAAGTGGCGAAAGGTCCACCACAGCACCAGAGAGGATATGGCCTCCCACCCTGGAAGCCTTCTCCAAAACACAGATAGAAAGATCAGAACCTTTTTTCAGAGCTTCTATCTTTAAGGCACAAGCCGTCGCTAAACCCGCCGGACCAGCACCCACAATAACAACATCGTAGTGAAGAGTCTCTTGATGCATAATCTTCTTCCATGAGTTTAATTATTTTCCTCACTTTTTAAAGAAACGTCAAGCCTGTCCACCGCACAAATATATTTATAAAGTTAGTCATTCGATGCGCATAAGATCTTTCAGAGTGTCAGGAAACTGCCTGGACGTATGAAAAACGGTAAGGATTTCGACATCGCCATCCTGAGTTATACGATAAATAAGAAGATATGACGTACCTTTAACCAAAGATTCATACGTCCCTTCGATCCTCCCTTTTTCCACCTTTCTCGGGAATGGAAAAATTTTATGTGCCGCAT
>JBQGBW010000337.1:0-1533 GCA_052043475.1 Magnetococcales bacterium HHB-1 | reverse complement strand
AGAGGTGTCTCCAACGCCTCAGTGATCACGCGAATAATCCCTTCACTGGATGCATTATCACTATCCGTTGCAGTAAAGCGGAACTGATCGATACCGATAAAAGGATTATTAGGATCAGCTGTATAGGTAAAAAATCCATTAGACTCAATCGACAGTGTTGCCTCAGAGGTATCCGAAGCGACACTATAGGTGACACCTGAATTGCCTTTATCCCACTCAAAAGCTTTGAGATTTCCTGTGAATGATCCACCAGGCGTCATTGTGTAGCTGTTATCCAATGCAATGGGCGCATCATTTTTTGCGGTAACCGTCAGATATACCGTCGAGGTCTCCTGGTCACCATACTTATCAGAGACAATATAATCATAGCTGGCTTCACCATAAAAATGAGGGTCGGGCGTAAAACGAATCCAGCCATCCCCTCCCATCTGAACCGTTCCTCCCACAGCACTTTCCACATCCACATGGTCTACAGAAAGATTATAGGTTGAAGCATCAGAATCATTAGAGAGCAACTTATACGAATCAATATTGTGAACCGTATCTTCTGACAGGGTATAATAATCGTTACCCAGAACGAACGCATCATCCACACTGCTCACTGAGATATATACAGTACCAACATCTTGATTCAGCGCTTTATCACTTAAAACATACTCAAAATAATCTTCACCAAAAAATCCCACAGGCGGCGTATAAATAAATCCTCCCGAACCAGAACGCTTAATACGACCACCTGCAAAACTCAAAGTATCCATACTATGAATCGAGAGCATATCCCCATCCACATCAGAATCATTCAAGAGTACACCGTTAGAAGAGGATGTAAAAACCGTATCTTCCATCATGGTATAATGATCATCAACAGCGATTGGATTATCCTGGACATTCTCTACAGTAACATCAATAAAGCTTCCGGTTGTTGTTGAGACAAGCGTTGTATTATTGGTTCTGGTTACAGAGACATGAAACTCTAAATTCCCATAAAAATCTTTTGCTGGCGTCAGATAAACAGGTGCTTGGACCTCTTCAAGCGTAAAGGTCCATTTTCCAAAAAATCCATCATCATGAAATGTGCCCGAAGAGAATGTCACCCCTAAATCTTGCGCTGAACCAGACTGTTTAATGGTTACAGAGATGGTCTCTTCATTGGGATTCGCGTTCTGATAAACGGTAATCGGAATGCGAATTTGACTATCTTCGTAACCCACAGCATCGCCCACCATTAACACAGGTGGTGCCTGATCTGATGCGGTATAAATCTCAAAGTAGAGTGTCGCCTCTTCAGACCAGCGCGGATTATCTTTATTACCATCAGTAATACGATAATCAAATTGAGCAGCACCAAAGCCAATTCCAGTTCTTTCTGGAGTATAAGAGTAGAGTGAGTAAAGCGGGTTCTCCTGATTTTCTTGGACCAAGACAATCTTATCAACAAAATAGTGTCCAGATTGATAACCTCTTTCTTCTGCAATAACCTGTCCTGTAGCGTTGTCTTCCGTTACTGTATGATAAGCTTTTTCCTGAAAAACC
>JBQGBW010000336.1:0-1537 GCA_052043475.1 Magnetococcales bacterium HHB-1 | reverse complement strand
AGGTGTGGAGAGAAAAAGCGCGGTGCGGTGTTCATGGTGGTGTGGCGGGTGTGAAGGGTTTCTGTGTTAGATCACGATCCCAACGACGTAAGGGGATGTTTGCGGCGGGGGTGGTTTTTTTAGAATCGTTGTGATGCATGATAATCTCCACACGACGGTTATTCAGATGATCAACGGGGTGATTTCCGGTTGCACGCGGTTTATCCTCTCCTTGAGCGATAATTTTAAGGCGTGAAGGATCAATGTTAGAGGCGATCAGGGTCTGTTGAATCTGTTGTGCGCGTTTAAGAGAGAGGCTGTGATTATAATGGGTGTGACCTCTTTGATCGGTATGACCAACGATGGTCAGTAGGATCTCCTTGTTTTGTTGCAGTATTTTAGCCGCTCTTTGAAGTGCTAATTTATACTGCGGTTGCGGTATGGCCGAATCGGTGGCAAACAGGTTGTTATGGTTGAGAAGAGTCTGTAGTTGTTCGGTGACTGATGTGGTTTGGGTGATCTGTTGGGAGGCGTAGAGACAGGCCTGATGTGTTTGCAGATAGCGCCGTTTTTTCTCGATGCTCTGCAAGAGTGCTTGTAAGAGGAGTAAATCATCGCGGGCATCCTGGTAGAGTTTGGATGTGAGCTCTCTTTGGATTCGTTTTAAAAGACGGTTCGATTGGCTGATCATACCAGGAAGACAGGCTCTGCCGCCATCCAAAGCCAGAAGATGGTGTTGATTTTTTAAACGGTCGCGGTGTGCATGAAGTGATGCAGGCGTAATCAGGGCGGTATTGTGCCACTGCTCACGCCAGTCTGGTTTCTGGCCGGGTAGGGTGTGATCTTCTTCGAAAAGAGGGATATAAGAGCAGCCGGCCAGAATGAGTGTGCATAAAAGTGTGAAGATTCTCATGGGGTTGTTGTGGATGCAGCAGAGTTTTGTGCGGGGTGGAGTGTCTCGATTAATGCGTTGAGTGAATCAAATGTGGGGATGGTTTGATTGATGCGTAGCTGCTCCAGTAGGGATAATGGTTGTCCTGAAGGCCCGACAAGATAGAGTTTATAACTCTGTGCAGCGAGGCGTTTATAGAGAAAAACCAGTGCACCAATGCCTGAGGAGTCGATAAAAAACACCTCACTCAGATCAACAACAACATCTTTTTTGCTCTCTTCAACCAGTTGATCCAAGGCGGCGCGTTGGGCTTTGACCGCCTGGGCATCAAATTCACCAGAAAGTTTAAGAATATGAGTATCGACCTCGAAGGTTTGCATATTCATGAGCAGAGCCTTAATCTTAGAGTTCAGGTATGAGTCTTCCGAAAAAAGCCTGTTTGAGCTTGGGCGTGTTTCCTGACCAGTTAACTGTTTGATGTAAAAATCTCGATAACCGGTTCTGGAATTCCGCAGACTCGTTCTGGATTCGTTTTTTGAGGTAAAAAAACAGTGTGAAACGAAGGGAGTTTTACCCCATTATGCAAGAACTGACTCTGTTTTTTCCGCTTTTCCAGCTATTTGAGCGCACTGGTAGCGTAGAAAGCGCTTCACGTTGCTGGCCAGA
>JBQGBW010000335.1:0-1539 GCA_052043475.1 Magnetococcales bacterium HHB-1 | reverse complement strand
CATAAATCACGGAAGATGCCTCCAATTTCTCGCCTTAAACGACCATAAAGCGCTTTCTTCCGATATTTTGGAGTGAACACAACATGATATTTGCAATACCATCGAACATGTGACTGGGACTGCCATTCCCTCATCACGCCCTCCTTTCTATTGAAGTTAGAATCTTCAATAGAAGGGGGTAATTGCACGCCGGAACGGCAGAGCCTATTCAAGTCTCACCGCCAAAGGCGGTGGTTTACCTAAAAGCTAATTAAATATGAAATAGAAATTCTAATCTCGACTTGATAAAAATAACCGACTATATTAATCTACACAATCGATCTCACATCATAACTCCAGGGTAACTCTATGAAAAAGATCATCCACCTTACAGATACGCATATCGGTTATAAAAAGCTCAATCAAACAATGGGCCTCCTTGTTGATCGCTTAATTCTTCACAAACAGCCCGCCAGCAACTATGTTATTGTGATCACAGGAGATCTTGTTGATGACGCAACCCAAAAAAATGCCTATAAACCCATGGTTGCGCACATCCAAGAGCTAAAACAAGCAGGTTTTGAAGTTCTCCTCGTTCCTGGAAATCATGATTATGGTACAGGATCAATAGGCCATAAAAAGTATGTACCCCGCTTTAAAAAAGCTTTCTTTGGTAATAAGAAAGAGGACTTCCCAAAACTGGATATTATTGATGATATCGCCTTTATTGGCTTAGATAGCATGGAAGCCGAACTGCACTGGCTTGATCGTTTTGCCGCTGAGGGCGATTTAGGGGAAAAGCAACTCACTAAACTTGAGAATATGCTTCAAAGCGCTAAAGTTAAAGCATGCACCTACTGTGTGGTCTATCTCCATCATCACCCGTTGGCACCAAAACTATTCCATCATCTCAAAGATGCCGATGAACTCGGAGAAATTCTCCGCAACGCACCAAGAAAAATTGATGCTCTGCTCTTTGGACACAACCATGCAGGAAAGGTCTGGAACGGCCACTGGGGAATCTCACGGGTTTACGATGGCGGGACATCCACAGGTAAGGGGGGAAAACCCAATCCTCACCGCATCATTGACCTCTCAAAACATCCATCCACAGATTATGATGCAGATCTGTAAACAGATACTAAGCTATCCTTAGCTATTGGTTTTAAGAGTGATTGCCAGAGTTTCCCGGATAAAGATCTGGCCTCACTCTTTTTCTATCTCAGGTTATTTTAATGCACTACCACAGAGTCGCGCTTTAACGTCTCAACAATCTTTCATGAGTTATCATCATATTTATAATTGCATAATATGGGTATCCGGTTGATGCAGGCCCTGGTTATATTTAAGATAAATGATCAATTATTTAGGGTGTTGCCATCCATCTGGATCTCCAGCAGCGTAAAGACTATCGTATGTTGGCCAACACTCAGCTTCTGTTGCCAAATTAAGAGCACGTTTAAAAGCTGGGCCACGCCAAAATCGGCGATTAAACCGAAAAGTGTATTCATTCAGGTAGGCTTGAATATGTTTCTCTTGAACACCACCTCTAAATGTACC
>JBQGBW010000334.1:0-1544 GCA_052043475.1 Magnetococcales bacterium HHB-1 | reverse complement strand
TCCCTGAATCCAAAATTGATTATTCATGCCAGCTAATTGATTTTCGATGACGAATGAGAAATTTAATTTCTTCTGTATATCGGTCACTTACAAATCCTCCATAACCTTCTCAATCTCTCCATCAGTTGGAATCGTGTAACAAGCTGTGGTCGATGGATCGGCGTGACCTGCCTGCTTTTGACCTGCTGTGATGTTACCCGTCCTTTCCACGATATGCTTGATTACAGAATGACGAGCAGAATGTGGCGTCCTGTCCTCTACTCCTGCGAACTCACATACCATACTCCAGATACGATTGATCTGACGTACATTAAGTTTCCCATTACTGCGACCAGATGAGGCGTGAGGCAGGAAGAGGGAAGGGGAATCCCACCGCTCATCATCCTGTTGGCGTTCTTGGGTGATGTAGTCTTGAACAGCTCCTAGAGCTTCCTTGGTGATACTGCAAGTGTGAGTCTTCCCACCTTTCTCTAGCGTGGTGACGGTCTTCTTCTTGGGATTGAGACCATCCAAATTCAGATTACACACTCCCGCTCTCCTGATCCCTGAGCCGATCAAGAGGTAAACAATGGCTCTATTGCGATACGGGCGGTAATCCTTCCTCTGAGGCTTCACATGAGACGGATAACGCCTCCTATCCTTCGATAACCCACCTGTAGCAACCAGAGTATCCACGGCATTCAATAAGAGCTTACGTTCCTTTGGAGTCAAAGCACGACTTACATCCAGCTTGTTACCAACGTGCGGTTTCTTAATTTTCTTCATCGGATCACCGAAAGGAAACGGCTGAAACGGTGTGCCTGGGTGATCAGAAAGTTGAGTAATCCACTTTGAGAAGGTTTTGAGGTGGGTAAGGATCACAGAAACGCTTCGATCACTCCAACGGCGTTTTGATGTCGTCGTGGTTTCACTCATCAGATAATCGTAAAACATACGAGAGAGGGAAGGAGTCCAACGCAACCTCTCATCCGTCCCGATCTCCTGGAGCATGAACGAGTGAAACAGTCCGAGATAACGTTTTTGGGCTTTCTGCGAACTCGGCGCCGTGGTCACTTCATAGGAAAAATACACCTCCAACCATTCGCGGATAGAGTCACTAAATGAGCCATCGGAGACCGTCAAATAATTACGGGTCTCGTTTTGGTCGAGAATCTGACCTTTTTTTGGGATAGGGGGTGGAGTGGGTTTCATGGGATCATGGGGGTTAAGGGATAGAGGATTTCCAATACGAGTCCCATAATGTAACTTACGGGTCTCGTTTTTTCATGGAATCAGTCTATTCAGGATTCGAGGGAAGTCAAGACCCCTTTGATTCACTATATGATTCTGATAATATCTTTACTTTCAATTGGTTGCTTGTTTTCTCTTGATTTTTAACTCTTGGTACTAAAGGTGATCGATGCAAGGATTTATAAAAATTCACAGCAAAGGAATATCATGTGATGACAGAAAATCATTTTTCATAAGTCAATGTGGTTTGTGTGAAAGTTTGAAGTCTAACTACGGCTCTATATCTCGTTTCCTAGTAAACAGGGATGCTCTTC
>JBQGBW010000333.1:0-1549 GCA_052043475.1 Magnetococcales bacterium HHB-1 | reverse complement strand
AAAGAGGGGGAGGTGCTGCATGCGGGAGAGTTCCCAGGGGACTTTAACATCAACCCCAGGAGAGATGGATGCGCTAAGATCGGGTTTCATATAGCGGATTTTTTTATACCACTGATTCTCCTGCCAACGATAGCCCGATTTAAAATCCCGATGCCAGTCAATGGGTTTATACTCAGAGGAGATCTGTTGTCGGATGGCGCGGGCCTGCTCTTGGTTGCTACGGTTTAAACGCTGAATCAGTGATTCTGGATCATCAGAGAAGGGAGGGGCGTGGAGATAGTGGTCTCCTTCAACGCCTTTACTTAAGGCATCATAGCTCCAGGAGATCCAACCGGAGCCTAAGAGATCGAATTGGTTCTGCATGTGGTTATGGGTGAGATGCTGGATCATCTCCTGATGGGGGGTGAGATCCCAAGGCGGGGGGGTGGTGATATAGCGATGGAGCTTTTTTGGGGCGCTGTTTTTTTTTGTTTGCGGAGGAAAAAGGGCGGAGGAAGCTGCGAAGGTTGAAAAGAGCGCATCCTTCCCTTTTTGTCGTTGTCGATGAAAAAAACGCTCCAGTGCCAGTCTCTGCCTCACCTTTTTAAGCAGTACGTGAGGAGGGTATGTGGTCAGGCGACGAAATAGACGATAGATCCTGAAAAACATGCAGATGCTCCGAGCAGGGATGCTTAAATCGGTCTCTGTAAAGAATAAGAACAGACGTTTTTTAGCAATCCTCTATTTTGCCCTTTTTTTTATTAAAGAGCAATTTTCTTAAGGGTCCGTTTTAAAGAGAAGCTCTGTTCAATGAATGGATCGGCCTCTTTTAAAATTTTGTAAGCATACAAAACTAAATCATAGCAATAAGCGCGCCTTAAGGTCTTAAGTGAAGGATTACGTGCTTTTCTTTGAAAGAACTGCTTGCTAAAAATCAACGTGGGCACTAAGATAATTCTATCTATCATTTTAAAGATTTGGACTGTTCCGCCATGGATAAAGATCTAGGAAAACGCCTTCGGGAGTTTAAAATCACCCAAAAAATCATTGAGCGCTCTTGGCGCCGTGATGGCAACAAGGCTCTGTTAGACTTTTTTGTGCTGATATTGCCAAAAGTTGTTGATGCCGAGCGTTGTAGTATTTTTGTCCATGATCCCTCTCAGAAGGAGGGCTGGATTCAGTGTGGAACGGATATGACCGAGAGGGTGGTGACGCTTCCTGAGAAAGGGTGTCTGATTTCTGAAGTGGTCTCCTCAGGCAAGCACCGTTTAGAGTCCGATATGACACGCCTTGCGGGGTTTCAAAAAGAGCTTGATCAGTGGAATCCTACCCCCACGCGCAATATGCTCTGTGTTCCGATCCTCAGCCTCTCCAATAAAAAGGTGACCGGCGTCATTCAGGTGGTTAATAAAGTGCATGGCGATGGTTTCACTGAGGAAGATATCGCATTAATGGAGAAAACAGCCTACCACTTAGAGTTGGCGATTGAGAATCTTTTCCTCAGTCGTGATATGGTCAGAATCTCTGATAAGATGCAAGAAAAAGTGAGCTACGCAGACTTTATGCTAAA
>JBQGBW010000332.1:0-1554 GCA_052043475.1 Magnetococcales bacterium HHB-1 | reverse complement strand
ACTTCCGAAGTCCTGCCAAGCATCCGCAAAACTGGACGTTATGAAGTACCACAGAAAGCCGCAGCTCCCAAAGCCAGTCAAGTAATGGCTGAAGCCGATTCATGCCTTAATAGCGCACTGCATATGGCAACGTTGATTGGACTGAAAGGTAATCAGGCTATTCTCTCTGCGAATACTGCTGTAAAGAAAATGACTGGCACCGATTGTTTGGAGCTTCTGGAATCCACACATCTTAAGGCTAAAGAACAGATTCGGCATTTTACTCCAACAGATCTTGGTAAACGCATCAGTGTTAGCGCTAAAAGGTTTAATCTTCTTTTGGAATCTTGCGGACTCCAGAGCAGTATTCGTGATGCTAAAAACCGACTGGTGTGGAGTCCGACAGAAGAAGGAAAACCCTTCGCTGTTCTCTTGGATACTGGCAAAAAGCGCAGTGACGGTGCACCAGTGCAACAGCTGCGGTGGTTGGAAACTGTGGTTGATGTTGTGAAAGATAGTCTTTGAATAAAGGGCGATCCCTTGTGGTTTTTAGAGGGTTCGAGAAACGTTAGGGGTCTATTCCTCAACAAAATAAAAATGAATAATTTTGATTTTTCTTAATTATTCTCTGGACTTATAACAAACAGAGAGCAATACTATGTGCAGAAAACAGAGCTACCCTAATTTTTTAGTTGACAGATATACGGATATTCTGGCAGAGTGGCTTTCGGAGCTTAAGAAACTCCTTATACGAAGCGGCACACCGCTCCCGTCAGATCCAGCGGTTTTTTTGCGCCCTTTTTCTCCGGGGGCAACGTGTGCATGTCCAAGACGCAAGTCTAAAGACACGTTGGCTCGACTTCGTACGAGTTTCTTACCCCCGGAGTTCATATACCCTAAGAAAGTATACTGCGCTCTGGTCGTCAAAGACGCTATACGAAGAGCGCAGATCATGTCCTATCTCTATTCTTTCCCTCAGAACCAAATCCTGGTTCATTCCGTCACTGATTCAATCACCCAACCCATCCGTATTCTGGCAGAGTGGTTTTCGGAGCTTAAGAACTCCTTGTGTATAGCGGCACACCGCTCCCGTCAGATCCAGCGGTTTTTTTGCGCCTTTTTTCTCCGGGGGCAGCGTGTGCATGTCCAAGACGCAAGTCTAAAGACACGCTGGCTCGACTACGAACGAGTTTCTAACCCCCGGAGTTCATATACCTTAGAAAGTATCTGCGCTCCGGTCACAGCTATTCGTAGAGCGCAGATTATGTCATATTTCTTTTCTTCCCCCCAGAACCAAATCCTGGTTCATTCCGTTACTAATCCAATCTCGAAGTGCGCTCCCCTTCTACGGGCACAGTGCGCTTATCTCGCATCCCTTTTCCAATCTTCAGGCCAGCGCTTTGCTGCGTCTGGCGATCCCTCTTTTGCCGATCCCACAAATCAATGGGGAATCGGCTATTCGCGTTTCTATTCCAATAATTTGTAATTATTAATCTCAACGCACTCTTTGAGCCCGAATTGCGTCATCGCTATTCGTGTGTCTGGATTCAATAAACCTAAATAGTGTTTGGGAAA
>JBQGBW010000331.1:0-1560 GCA_052043475.1 Magnetococcales bacterium HHB-1 | reverse complement strand
CCGAAGCAGAACTCCAGAAAAAAAGAGAAATTGCCGATTCAATCAACGCCGCTCAAAAAGACCTGTTGGATCAACTTAAACAGAAAAATGAGCAACTCAAAGCAGAGATTGTTATCCGACAGAAAATCGAGCAAAAGATGAAACGAGAATTTGATTCTCGCATGACCATCAATAAGCTCTTAGAAACGTCTCTCGCCCCAATGCCGTTTACCCAACAACTTGAAACCATACTCGATCTGATCTTCTCTTTTCCCTGGTTCGCCCTACAGAGCAAAGGCTCCATATTTATCACCGACTCCCGCAACAACCAACTACAACTTGTCGCTCAACGTGGATTCCGACGGGAACAAATACTGCGCTGTGCAACGATAAAACCAGGAGAGTGTCTCTGCGGCCTTGCACTGCAACAAGGGGAAACCATCTTTGCAGCAAATGTCGATCACCGTCACCATATCCATTATGACCACATGCCTGATCACGGTCACTACTGTCTGCCCGTCAAACAAAATGATAAGGTTGTTGGTGTTCTTAATCTCTATGTCGAAGCGGGGCATGTTCAAATACCCGAAGAGAAAGTTTTTCTCGATTCAGTAACCAGTACGCTAGCCATACTCATTGAACGCAACGATTTTGAACAGAGACTAAAACAGCAGGCAGAGTATGATGAGTTAACCAATCTCCCCAACCGTGCGCTATTTCACCAACGCCTGAAACACACACTCACAGTCGCAGAACGAAATCACAAAGAGGCTGTTTTACTCTTTATCGATCTGGATGGTTTTAAACCAATCAATGACACCTTAGGCCACGATGCAGGTGATGCACTGCTTCAAAAGGTCGCTCAACGGCTTATCACGTGCGTCAGGGAAACAGATACCGTTGCCCGATTAGGTGGCGATGAGTTTACCATTATTCTGGCTCATATCACGCATGTAGCTTATGTTGAATTCGTTGTGCGCCGTATCCTTGAAGAAGTCAATCGTCCTTATACACTGCCTCAAGGGGAAGCCTCAATCTCAGCCAGCATTGGTATCGCCATCTATCCAACAGACAGTTCGACTCAAGAGCAGTTAATTCAGCATGCGGATACAGCGATGTATCAGGCAAAGCAACAAGGGCGCAACCAATTTTTCTTCTACTCTAAACAAATGGGAAGTGCTGCAAAGAAACATCTGAAGCAAGAACGGGACATGAAAAAAGCTCTGGAAAATTCAGAGTTTCAACTCTACTTCCAACCCAAAATAAATACGCAGACAGATACAATTACCAGCCTGGAGGCTTTGATTCGTTGGAGCAAACCCGATGGTTCAACGGTCTCTCCTGCAGATTTTATTCCTCTGGCTGAACGTTCCGGCTTTATTGTTCCTTTAGGCGAATGGATTATCAAAACAGCCTGTGCACATATCCGAACACTGATCGATAAAGGCTGGAAAAATCCTCGCATTGCAATCAACATATCTCAACGCCAACTAAAAGATCATCAACGTTTTATTCAAAATCTCTTGGATGCTGTTAAACATTTTAAAATCAAACCTGAGTATCTGGAATTAGAAATTACGG
>JBQGBW010000330.1:0-1561 GCA_052043475.1 Magnetococcales bacterium HHB-1 | reverse complement strand
AAAGAAGCAGAGAGAGGTATTCCAGTTTTCCTGTATAAAAGATCTTAAAAAGGGTCCCTATAAGAGTGATTCCCCAGACGATAAGAAAAAGAGTCATCCCCTTCGAGTCTGAAAGGGTAAGAAGGGCTACCGGCGTATACGTGCCCGCAATAAGGAAATAGATGCTGATATGGTCCAGCACCCTTAACCTGCGCTTGATACGTGGGTCATCCACTGAATGGTAAAGGGTAGAAGCTGTAAAGAGCAGTACAATACTAGTGCTGTAGATCACAATACTCCAGATTTCACGTGAATTGGAAGGATCGTGATCCTGCCAAAGCAGATAGGCCCCGATAACACCCAGCAGGATACCCAAGCCGTGTGACAGGGCATTGAGTCTTTCTTCCTTATGGTAAAGAGCCGTATTAGACATGAAGATAAGATCGATTACTTATATCTCTTTCCCCGTTTTATGACCATATCCACATCCTGAAGAAGGCTGATATATCTCATCACATCTCCTTTTACGGCAATAATGTCTGCATATTTACCCGGGGTGATAGTCCCCACATCATCAGAAACGCCCATCCAAAGTGCCGGCCAGTAGGTCGCTGCCCGAATTGCGTACATTGGGTCGATGCCAAATTCATTGACCCAAACATCGAGCTCATTCCAAGTGGATTGACTGTGGAATTTCATGGGTATCCCGCTATCAGTTCCCACAAGCAGGACCACTCCGGCGTCCATGAGCTGCTTGATCTTGGTGCGGAGGGTGGGCTTTCTGATGGGTGTCAGTTGAAAATATGGAAGCTGATCCGGATGTTTTATACTATTTCGAATATCTGTCACCACCGAGTCCGGCAAGCCCAAATGCCATGAATCATTATCCAGTTTTTCCGGGTTATCCCTGACGTATTCATAATTGTAAAGCCCTTCAACGGTTGGGCACCAAAAAAGGGGCCCTAGGTTCATCTGGGCGGTACGTTCACGGATCATCTCCATGACATCGTCGGGATAAGCAGGCGCTGAGGACAGTCCGGTATGTTCGAAACAATCGACCCCAACCTGCAATCCCCTCCTTATTTCCTCCGGTCGGTGTCCGTGTGCCACCACTTTCAGGTTGTATTTATGAGCTTCATCTACTACCGCTTTTAATTCTGCCATGGTCATCTGATCCTGGTCGATTAGTTTAATGACATCTACTCCGGCTTTGGCGAGTTTTTGAATTTTTCGCTTTCCATCTTCTGGCCCGTCCACTCCCCAACGAAAATCTTCAGTGCCAGGATAGGGTTTATGTTGGATAAAGGGGCCTGAGACATATAGGGTGGCACCGGGAATTTCCCCTGAGTTGATTGCATCCCTTACCGCAATACTCGCTTCTAAGGGCGCTCCGAGATCACGTGCACTTGTAACCCCGGCCATCAGGAGTTGGTGAGCAGAGGCCGGCATGATAACATCCTTAAAGAGAGGAGGATAGGTTTTATCCCAATAATCATAATCAGCATGGCCATTGATCATGGTATGCACGTGCATGTCCCATAGGCCGGGAAGGACACTCATCCCTTCGGTGGAGATCACTTCT
>JBQGBW010000329.1:0-1564 GCA_052043475.1 Magnetococcales bacterium HHB-1 | reverse complement strand
GGTTTCTTTGTCCAGAGGGGAGACATCAATGGTGATGGCCTGAGTGACATGGTTATCGGGGCGCCTCAGGGAGATCCAACCGTTGGCACGGATGCCGGTGAGACCTATGTGATTTTTGGTGAAAAAGGGGCTTGGGATGCCACGTTTGATCTGACTACGCTGGATGGCAGCAATGGTTTTGTTCTCCCTGGAATCGATGTGGGAGGAACGAGTGGTTCTTCGCTCTCTTTGATTGGGGATATCAATGGTGATGGCCTGGATGATCTGATCATTGGTGCGCAAAAAACCGATGTGGGTGGTAATGCCGATGCAGGTTCCACATTTGTTGTCTTTGGTCAGAAGAGCGGTTGGAGTAGTAATTTTGACTTCTCCACACTGGATGGCTCCAATGGATTCCGTATTGATGGCGAAACAGCAGGACAGAACATTGGTTGGAAATCCTCTTCGGGAGGGGATATCAATGGCGATGGTATTGATGATTTTGTTCTGGGAACCTATTTTGCTGATCCTGGTGGTGTAACCAACGCGGGGGAGAGCTACGTTGTTTTTGGTAAAACCAGTGGCTGGACCTCAAGCATGGTTCTTTCAAGCTTGGATGGCAACAGTGGTTTTCGTCTGCAGGGAGCTGAAGCCGATGATCGCAGTGGTGTTGATGTTAGTTTAGCTGGAGATCTTAACAGTGACGGATTCGATGATCTTTTGGTAGGGGCTTATTTTGCTGATCAATATGGTTTAAGTGCAGCTGGCGAGAGCTATGTTATCTATGGCCAATCTTCTTGGACAGCGGATATTTCATTGTCAACGGTTGGAAGTACAACGGATGGTTTTCTCTTCACTGGGGGCGTAAATACTGGTCGATTGGGTATTAATGTTGATGTTGCAGGGGATATCAATGGTGATGGCTTTGATGATCTCGTTATGGGAGCGCATCGGTCATCTCCAAATAATGTGTATCAAGCGGGGGAGAGCTATCTGGTCTTTGGTTTCAGTGACCCCTCTGATGATATCACCCTTGGTACCAGTGGAAATGATACCATCACCAGTGCAACCACCAATGCGATTAATGCAGGCGATGGCGATGATACCATCAGTGGTGGTAGTGATGTCATCTATGGTGGTGCCGGAAACGATATTATTGAAATAACTGATTTAACCTTCCAGCGTTTGGATGGTGGCCGTGGTTCGGATGCATTAAAACTGGCAACCACTGGTTTGACTCTTGATCTAACCGCTACCCCGGATAGTAAAATCACTGATTTTGAAACCATTGATATTACAGGTACTGGTAACAACACCCTGGTTTTAGATGCGCTTGAAGTTCTTAACATCTCCTCGACAACCAATACCCTGCGCATTGAAGGTAATGCAGGTGATGCCATTCAGGGTGATGGTTGGATCTATAACCGCAATATCGTTGATTCTGGAACCACTTATCATCGGTATACCCATGGTGAGGCCATCTTAGAGGTTAATGCGGATATCGATCAAAGTGCCATAACAGGCATCTTTGATATTGACCACCAGGATCTTTATGGCACCAGTGGCTTTACCCTTGAAGCGCCCG
>JBQGBW010000328.1:0-1569 GCA_052043475.1 Magnetococcales bacterium HHB-1 | reverse complement strand
ATGTTGATGAATATTTCCTGCATGGAATCGGGGATCATTTAAAAAGACCGAGCAGGTATAGAAATCTCCTTTGGCGTCGATGTAGCCCCAGAAGGGGAGCGCGCGGCAGTGGCTAAAGTTGAGTCCTTGCTGGGCATAGTTGCGCATCGCCTCGGCGCGGAATAAAATTTTAGTTTCTGGAAATCTGTTTTTGCTCTGTAGGACAGTCTGTTCAATCTTCTCGATCTCTTTTTCTTTGTAGTGGACCTCTTTTTTCTGTTCCATCTGGGGATGCAGGCTATAGGGTTTGAGGGAGATATAATCGACGCCGATTTCACCAAAAAGGGCGAGTGCTTTTTTGATATTGTGCCTGTTCTCAGGAATAATGACAAATTGAACGCCGATGGTGGTTTTGAGTTGATGGCTTTTTTTTAGCTTGACTGCATGGCGAATATTATCAACTGTTTTATGAAAGATTTTACCATGGACGCCGTGGACGATTTCGTAGGTTTTGCTATCTCCAGCATCCATGCTGAAGCGTACCCAGGTGAGTGCCGGCAGGATATTGTTCCAGAGTTCTTTGCCGCCGATATTGCCGTTGGTGGTGAGTGAGGCGTCGATTCCGGCCTGATGGGTGGCGGTGATCAACGATTCGATCTCAGGATGGAGTAGAGGCTCTCCTTCTCCGGCATACATAATGCTTCGGAGTCCTGTTTGTGCCAGTTTTTTAAGCTGTGTTTTGAATCGTTGGGCGGGAAACTGGTTGCCATGCTCCATCTGGAAATCGACACCGCAGAAGAGGCAGCGGTTATTGCAGTAGGATACCGGGCTTATCTCCAGATAGATCGGTGGGCAGATGCCCTCCTGTTGCCATTGAACAATACGATCCATATGCCATAACATTTTATGGCTATCCATGAGAAAGTGATCTTTGCTTGCGGTGGTTGGTGCGGATCTGTTCACGTGCTTAAAGGCTCTTTTAGAAAGAAAAATTATCTGAAATTTGGTTTGGTAACAATGATACAGTAGCAGAAAAAGCTATTAGGATCAACGTCATGTCTTTGGTGTGTGTGTGAGGGTAATTGTTTGACGAATTGGATGAAATAGTCGATAATAGAGAAAAAATGTGTTTTTTTGGTGCCTTTGAATGATATCGTGCACCATCGCTTTGATTTTCTATTTTTAAGTTTGCGTTCCATGTTGTTTGAGATGATCTATGAAGCAGAATAACAAAACGTCCGTGGACGGAAAATGGACATGGTTTGCTGGTGCGGTTGTTTTTATTTTGGGGCTCTCGTTAAGTTTTGGGGTCTATCTTCTGATGCTGGACCGGATCAAAGCCGCACGTAAAATGGCTTTTGATTACAATATCCTTGATCGTTTTCAGGTGATGCGCCACGGTATCTTTTTAGGTATTGAGGGGGTGAACGACTTAGCAACGATGGCGGAGCGGATCGATCATCTGGATGTTGAAGTTTTGCAACGCTATAGTGAATCGCTTCTGGATCATCAGCAGGGGGCGGCTTTTTTTTCCTGGGTGAGTGAAGAGGAGGTGGTCTCGAAAGGTCGGCTTGCTCTGCCTGTGCAAAA
>JBQGBW010000327.1:0-1573 GCA_052043475.1 Magnetococcales bacterium HHB-1 | reverse complement strand
GAGGAATCTTCTTAAAGAAGAGCGTAAAATGGAAAAAAAATTAAATATTGTTTTTATGGGGACGCCCGATTTTGCCTCAACGGCTCTAAAAGCGCTTTTAAAGAGTGTTCATAAGGTGTTGGCGGTTTTTACCCAGCCCGATAAACCCTCAGGAAGGGGGTTGCGTAAGCGTCAATCGCCTGTAAAACAGTTGGCTATGAAGCATGATCTCTCTGTTTTCCAGCCCTCACGGCTACGTGGGGATACAACTTCTCAAGAGGCGTTGCAATCTTTAAAACCTGATCTGATTGTTGTGGCGGCTTATGGTCAGATTCTCCCCAAGGAGATCCTTGAGCTTCCTCCTTTGGGATGTATCAATATTCATGCATCGCTCTTACCGCGTTGGCGGGGGGCGGCACCGATCCATCGGGCCTTGATGGCGGGTGATTCTCAAACAGGAATCACCATTATGCAGATGGATGAAGGGCTCGATACAGGGGATATGCTTAAAAAGAGAGCGCTTCCGATTACAGAGGAGAGTACTGGCGGATCTTTGCATGATCAATTGGCTCTTTTGGGGGGGGCGCTTCTGGTAGAAACCCTTGATAATCTAATGCAGATCAAGCTTAAGCCCCAACCGGAGGAGGGGATTACTTATGCCAATAAGCTGGAGAATCATGAAAAGAAGATTCCTTGGCAGAAGTCGGCGCAAGAGGTGCAGCGTCTGATTCGTGCATTTAATCCCTGGCCGGTGGCGATGACGCATCTTGAGGGTAAGGATTTTAAGATTCATCAGGCTTATGTTGGTGAGAATACGGTTAAGGCGGAACCCGGTGTGATCTTGGGTGTGGTGGATTTTAAGGGAGAAGTTGGATTAGAGGTGGCTTGTGGTGAGGGTTCGCTGGTGATTACTGAACTGCAACCGGCTGGAAAGCGAAAGATGGCTGTCGCGGATTGGCTGCGTGGTTTAAAAGGGGTTGAGGAGATGGTGTTTTGTTGATCTGTTTAATTGTATGAAAAAGCTTTTGCAACGCTTATGCGTTCCTGATGATTGCACCATTCCTTATAATTATTTCAATTAATCAGTAGCTTAAAGTAGGTTCTGGATGGATGCTGAAGAAGAAACTTTAGAATATGATGATATCACAGAAGAGGAGTATTGGGAGTGGGTCAGGGAACTTATATTTTCAGTGGTGTCTATTGAGGAGATGTTTGAAGAGCCAGAGCTTTCCAAATATCTGACTCAAGCTAGGGAGGAGGGGGCAGCTAAAGGAAAAGCTGAGGGTAAAGCTGAAGGAGCTAGAAATCAGGCTGTATTGCTTAGACGTGTTCTAGAAGAGAAGTTTGGCTCTCTTTCAGTAGAACATGTGGAAGAGTTGTTCAATGCAGATCTTGAACAGTTGGCTATCTGGAGTGATCGTGTTTTTGAAGTCGATTCTTTGAAGGAGGTTTTTCAATAAATTAGCACGCGAAGCCTGGCCGGTGCCTGCTAAAATGATCATCTCTGCTGATTTTAGCAAGAGTGTTGAATCAAAGTCTGTTACCCTATACTCAAGCATTTTCTAAAGAGTCAGACCGGCACCCTGGACAGGCA
>JBQGBW010000326.1:0-1574 GCA_052043475.1 Magnetococcales bacterium HHB-1 | reverse complement strand
TTTTGCCGATATTTTTCTCTCCACAGGCAACCGTGATGTTGGGGGGGCAGCGGATAGTGGCGAAGGTTATGTGATCTTTGGTCATGCGGGGGGATGGGATAGCAATATCGATCTGAGTACTTTAGATGGCAGTAATGGCTTTACACTCTCCACAGGTGTTGCGGGTGATTATATTGGTCGTTCGATCTCTGTGGTGGGTGATGTTAATAACGATGGTATTGATGATCTGGCGATTGGCGGAAGTGGCGTTGATTGGAGTGGAACCAATAATGTTGGTGGTCTTTATCTGGTCTTTGGTAAAAGCTCAGGATGGGGCAGCAATATCGATTTAACTGCACTGAATGGCAGCGATGGTGCTTTGATTACGGGATATGAATCAACGCTCTTTGGTATTCGTTCAGCGGGTGGCGATTTTAACGCCGATGGTATTGATGACATTCTGGTTTCAGGATCTTATGCCGACCGTAATGGTATTACAGATAGTGGTGGTGGTTTTGTCCTCTTTGGTAAAGAGACTTGGGATGCGCAAAAACCGATTAGTAGCTTGAGTCCTGAAGAGGGATTCTGGATTGATGGTCATGTTGCCAATAGTACATTAGGTTATAGCGGTGTTGATGCGTTGGGAGATATCAATGGTGATGGATTTATTGATCTCTCAATTGGTTCCGGGGCGGGGGATCTCTATGGTGGAACCAATACTGGAGAATCCTATGTGATCTTTGGTGAAAATTATAACAGTTCTATCGTTCAGCAGCGGGGAACAACAGGCGCAGACACTTTAACGGGAACGGCTTCAGCGGATATTTTGATTGGTGATCAAGGGGCAGATACGCTGGTGGGTTCTGGCGGCCTAGATGTTCTCTATGGTGGTGAAGGCGATGATATTATCACTGTTACGGATTTTACCTTCTCCCGTATTGATGGGGGAGGGGACTATGACACCTTAGATATTGACGGTTCTGGCCTGACGCTTGATCTTACAACGCTTTCAGATAAAAAACTCTCAAGCATTGAATCCATTGATCTTACTGGAAGTGGCAATAACACGTTAGTTCTTGATAAGCTGGAAGTTCTTAATCTCTCTGGCTCCACCAACACCCTGCGCATTGAAGGGGATGCCGGTGATGCGGTACAGACCGATGGCTGGATCTATAATCAGAGTATTGTTGATGGTGGTGTCACCTATTCTCGCTACACTCAGGGGGAAGCGGTCTTAGAGATTAATGCGAATATTGATCAAACAGCAATTAACGGGCCAGTTGAGGTTTTTCAAGAAGATTTAAATGGCACCAGTGGCTATAGCCTGAGTGGTCCTGATGCTTCCCGTTTTGGTTCTCATATCTCTTCAGCCGGAGATTTAAACGGGGATGGCTTTGAAGATTTCTTGATTGGTGCCCGATATGCCGACTACAACGGCGCGAATGCAGGGGCCGCTTATGTTCTGTTTGGATCAAGCAGTGGTCTTCCCAGTGGGACCGATCCCGATGCGCTGAGTGGTGGTGATGGCTTCCGTATTAAAGGAGAAGCGGCTGGCGATGAGTTGGGCGTTACGGTTTCTGGTGGTGAAGATCTGA
>JBQGBW010000325.1:0-1597 GCA_052043475.1 Magnetococcales bacterium HHB-1 | reverse complement strand
TCGCCTTAAAAATATTCCATGCAGATCACTGTGTAGGAAAAATCTAACTCAAATTGGAGCTTAATGGTGAATAACTCTCTCGACAAAAAAACGCAATCCCCTTGGGGCGCCGCTGCTGCGACGACTCAAGCGGATACCATGAGCCAAAGCCATGTTCAGGGTGATGCAATCGCCTATCTGAAACAGGTTTATGCCTATCTTGGTACCTCTTTAATCATCGCTTTTGCGGCGGGCTCTGTGGGTATGGAATCCTCCTTTGCCGCTGAGCATCGTATTATCATGTTTATTCTGATGGTCGGTGTCTCTTTTCTCCCCTATATGTTTCCCAGTGCGCCAACGCTCTTTCTCGCTACGGGGGTTTGGGGCTTTGCCGCAGGGCCTTTGATCGCCTTCTATGTAAACCGTGGTATGGCCGATACCGTTGGTTTAGCCGCACTCTTAAGTGGTGCGATCTTTTTCGGTCTCTCTTTCTATGCGATGACCACCAAAAAAGATCTCTCCTGGATGGGCGGCATGCTGCTGGCTGGTCTGATTGTTCTTCTGGTGGGCGGACTGCTTAATATGTTCATCTTCCAGTCTCCTGCGATCACTTTTGCCATGGCGGCAGGCGGAACTCTGATCTTCTCCGGCTTCCTGCTCTGGGAGACCAAAGAGTTAAAAGATAATCCTTGGGCTATGGCTCCGGCGGCGGGCGCTTTCTCGCTCTTTACCAGCCTGTTTAATCTTTTTATCTCCCTGCTGCAACTTCTGGGATTCTTGGGCGATGATTGATCCATCCTTTCTTGCAGAGATAGAGTCTCTTTTTCTCTCTGCCGGAAAGTCTGATGAACCTGCTTTATTGGCGCTGGGGGATCTCCAGCGCCTCTTTCTTATCCAGAATCGGAATATTCTTTCCCAGTGGCCAATCTCTACAGGTAAGGCGGGCTTTGGTGAGGAGGAGGGGAGTGGTAAAACCCCTGCGGGCTTACATCAGATCTGCGGCCGTTTCGGTGAAAATGCACCGATGGGGGCGCGTTTTCGGGGGCGTGTTCCGACCGGAGAGATTGTGACCACGGCTTCCCCTGATGAAGATTATATCACCACGCGCATCCTCTGGCTTAAGGGCTTGGAGCCCGGTAAAAACTGTGGCGGTGCTGTGGATAGTAAAAAACGCTATATCTATCTGCATGGAACGCCGCATCATCATCTTTTAGGGCAACCGGTTTCGGCGGGATGTTTGCGTTTGCGTGACGATCATATGATCGACCTTTTCAAAAAAGTGAAAATTGGAACCTTGACATGGATTGCCTCTTCACGTTCTCCTGTCCCTCTAACACTTTAGATCTAGAGGGGCTATATTTTTATGCGCGATCTGTTTGGTGAGTTCTCCATTCTCTTTTCTGATCGACAGTTCTCCACCCTGGTTCTGTCTTTGGCGATTATTTTTGCGCTGATTCTCTTTCTTGGTGACGCTCTGGCACCTTTTTATACGGCGGTGGTGATCGCTTATCTCCTTGAAGGCGTTGTGCGGATTTTGCAGCGATTTCATCTACCAAGAATGCCTGCTGTTTTAATTGTTTACAGCCTTTTTATTCTTCTTTTAGTTTTTCTTCTGATT
>JBQGBW010000324.1:0-1619 GCA_052043475.1 Magnetococcales bacterium HHB-1 | reverse complement strand
AAAAAAAAATAAGTTACTGAATATTTTGGGCCTGTTCCCGCAATTTTTCAACAAGAACCTTCATTTCAACACCCAACCTTGAGACCTCACCATCCTGAGGTTTAGAGCAGAGGGTGTTCACCTCACGGTGAAATTCCTGACAGAGAAAATCGAGACGTCTTCCCACAGGTTCGCTCTTACCAAGCGCTAAACGCATCTCCCCCAGATGAACCTTCAACCGGTCGATCTCTTCGGTGACATCCGCTTTATTGAGCAGATAAGCGATCTCCTGATTAAGCCTTGTTTCATCCAGTTTATACTCTTCAGCCACCCGCGCCAGACGTTCTTTCATTTTATCCCATAGTCCCTCATGAACCAAAGGAAGCCGTTCAATCACCGATTGAAGATATCCTTCAAAACGGTCGAGCACATCCAGCATCACGGAAGCAAGTTGCTCTCCTTCACGAAGGCGCGTCTCAGATAACGCCGCAATCGCTTCATCCAGAAGCGCCAGAATCTCTTGAGAAAAAGTTTTATCGTTTAACTTTCGCAGGTCTTTCAGAGGATCACGCTCCTCCACCAGTCCCGGCCACTGCAACAGTGCCACACTATCTAGGGCGCCACAATCTTTTGCACGCTGCCTGATACGCTGCTCAAAGTGGAGTAACTCGGTCAACTTCTGATTATTCAGGGTCAGTTGCGCACTGCCCCCATCCTCAAGACGGTGCAACGACAGTTGCACCTCAATCCGCCCCCGATCAAAGCGACGACGCAATTTCTTATTAACTTCATTCTCCAGCGCCAACCATTCAGGCATTCGGACCGCGAGATCCAGAAAACGATGATTCACAGAGCGCAGCGACCAGCGAATAACCGCACCATGCGTCTCTTTTTCAATCCGGGCAAAGCCGGTCATACTTTGAACCATCATCAACCAAAACTCCCTGAAACGAAGAGAAGGGAGCGTTTAATCCATAACGCCCCCTCCCAAAACTGGCTTAAATTAAGATGACAAAAGGGCCAATCCCAAAGATACCCCCTTGTAATCAAAAGAAGAGCTTAACCATGAATGGCATCATATTTTGCTTGCAACTCTTCTTCTGTCTCCTCATTATCAGGATCAGGAATAATGCACTCCACAGGACAGACATCGACACATTGCGGTTCGTCGAAGGCACCATAACACTCTGTGCAGAGATCGGCATGAATATAATAGATATCAACATCCACATCGGAGCCATCGGTGATCGCCTCATTAGGGCATTCCGGTAGGCAGACATCACAATTGGTGCAATCTTCTGTAATGATTAAAGCCATAATGTTTTCTCCTAAAACAAATAGGCAACACTGTGCCTGGATATACGTTAGAATCAGAAATACAATCTTCTGGTCTGCTTCTCTACCAGACTTTACGAAAATTAGCAAGAAAAAAAACAGACTACACAGCCCTCGCGCCCTCCCTTTTAAGGGAAGAGCGGGAACTGTTCCAGCCCCTGATTCTCAGGGAAACCTAACATCAGATTCATATTTTGTACCGCCTGACCCGCAGCACCTTTAATCAGATTATCGATCACGGAGAGGATAACCACCCACCCAGTCCGCTTATCCACAGCCAGACCAAGATCGCAGTAATTAGAACC
>JBQGBW010000323.1:0-1628 GCA_052043475.1 Magnetococcales bacterium HHB-1 | reverse complement strand
CCAAAAGCTTTTCAGGCTCTTTTGAGTTTAAAAGCACCCCCTTAAAAAGAGGATGCTTTTGATAGGATGATCTCTTCTAAGAGGGGTTTTCCATGGGCGCACTCTTCTCGGCAACAGTGGTCGTTTTTTTGCTTGCCGCCGCTCTTCTTTGGGGCATTGCCTTCTCTTCTCCCGATGAAGTGGCTTTGGTGGTGCGCTTTCTGGTGGTGGTCTTTTTGGCCGCTGGTTTTCTTGTCGTGGTCTTTCTGGTTGCGTTTTTTTTAGCTGTGCTCTTCGCGGCTGTTTTAGGTTCGGTCTCCTCAGCGGTTTTTGTGGTCTTTTTTCTGGTGGTGGTTTTTGCTGCCCCTGTTTTGGTGGTTCTTTTTCTGGTGGTCTTTTTGGCCGCTGTTGCTGTTTTGGTGGTTCTCTTTTTGGTAGTGGTTGCTTTAGCGGCTGTTTTTCTCGAACCTCTTTTTGCGGGTGGGGGAGGGAGTTCGTCGATTGTTTTCCCCTCAGGAGGCTCGATTACCTCACGGAATTCGCAGGGGTCGTTTACACAGACATGTTCGGTTCCCCGACGTTTGGTAATTTTGATGGTGAGGAACGGCGCCTGACACTCCGGGCACTCTTTGGTAATGGGCCGATCCCAGAGCGCTTTTTTACACTTGGGATATTCGGAGCAGGAGAAGAAAATTTTTCCACGCCGGGAGCGTTTGGCGAGAAAGGTTCCTTTACCACACTCAGGGCAGGGTACACCGGTATCTTCTGGTTTGTGCAGGGGTTGATTGTTGCGACAATCGGGATAACCTGAGCAGGCATAATACTTTCCATAGCGGCCTGTTTTAATCAGCATCGGTTTGCCGCACTTCTCGCAGGTTTGATCCGAGACTTCGGGTTCGCTACTGCCCTCTTCTCCCTCTTTTTTCTGGAGGTCTTCGGTGAAGCGGCATTCAGGGTAGCCGGTGCAGGCTTTGAATTTACCGAAGCGCCCCAGTTTGATCACCAGAGGTTTTCCGCACTTAGGGCACTCTTCATCGGTCTCCTCTGTGAGCAACTCTGATTTAGAGGTGTTTTTATCGCGATCCTGGACGCGATCAATGAAGGGTTTCCAGAAGTCATCCAGCAGAGGTACCCACGCTTTTTCGCCCCGTGATATCGCATCCAGATCATCTTCGAGATGGGCTGTAAAGTGATAATCAACATAGTTCTGGAAGTGATCCACCAGAAAGGAGTTGACGACAATACCGATATCTTCAGGGAAAAACTTCCGTTTCTCCAAGCGGACATAACCCCGATCTTGTAACGTAGACATGATCGGTGCATAGGTTGAGGGCCGACCGATACCGTAGCTCTCCAGAACTTTTACCAGTGTGGCTTCTGTGTAGCGCGGCGGGGGTTCGGTGAAGTGCTGATTGGATTTAATCTCTTTATTGAGGAGTGTTTCCCCCTTTTCCAGAGGAGGCAGCATGGTATTGGCTGCATCGGGGTCACGATCCTGGATCGACACTTCATCGGTGCCTTCGTTATAGATTTTTCTAAATCCATCAAATGCCACGGAGGAACCGGTGGCGCGTAGAAGGAAGGCGGCTTTGGGGTTGAGTTCGGAGACCGAGATGGTTGCTCTGACCTGATTGATCTTTGCTGCGGCC
>JBQGBW010000322.1:0-1629 GCA_052043475.1 Magnetococcales bacterium HHB-1 | reverse complement strand
CCTGATTGGCAAGGCGGAGCTTTTTTTTCTGTCTTCCTGAAGAGAAGTAGAGATTGAGCGAGATAAATAGCGTAAAGAGCAGCACAACACCACAGAGCAGGGGACTATAGAAGTAGAGAATGGGGAGAAAAACAAAAACAGCGGTGGTATCTAAGATGGCGGAGAAAAATTTTTGTGTGAGTACCTGACGTAATGTGGAGGTCTGTTGCATGGTTTTCTGCAACTGACTGGGAGCGTGCTTTTTAAAGAAGTTTAAAGGCAGGTTGAGAAGGCGGTTGAAGGCTTGATTATTGAGTCGGACATCAATTTTACTGGTTGTAAAGAGCACAATATATTGACGAATATAACCCAGTATACCATTAAAGATATAGGCGACCATCACGCCGATGGTGATCACATAGAGCGTGGCGGTCGCTTGAAAGTTAACCACCTTATCTAAGACGATCATGATGAATATGGCGGGGAGAACAGCAAAGCAGTGGAGTATGAGTGAGATCATGACCAGGCCGATAATCAGGCTCTTCTGGCGTGCCAGTCCTCCAAACAACCAACGAAAGGAGAAAGGTTGGGATTCATCTGTGAGGCGGAAGTCCTTTTGGATAAGAATCAGCGTACCGTTCCAGAGTTGTTGAAAGGCGTGGGGAGGAATCTCTTCTAAGCGGGCCTGGGGGGCGTTGGGATCAACAACGAGGAGATGTTCGTCACGATTTTTTTTAGGATCGGCTTTCCGATAGCCTGTGATCACCACACAGCGTTGGTCTTTTAGGCGTGCGATGACTGGAAAGAGAGTATGGCTACGGGAAAATTTTTTCCAACTCAGTTGGATGTGGCGTGCTTTAAGATTGTGATCTTGTGCGATACGCACCAGAAGTTGATCATCGGCTTCTGTTTCACCGAGACTGTAGTTGTTTTGAAGTTCCTCAGTACTGAGATCGGTGCCATATTGACGTGCAGTAAGAATCAGACTTTTTAATGCAGAGTGCATGGGTTGCTACGCGTTTGCAGGAGTATACCACCATTGGCTCTTTATTCATTTTACCGGTAGTACGGGATAAACAGAAGCAACATTCTTTATTGATGAAAAAAGGAGCCTGGAATACAGGCTCCTTGTTAGATTTTTGGATTGATATTTTTGGTTTAGAGGGCGTCACTGCCGTCGTCACAGCTACCATCATCCCCGTCATTGGCAGCATCACTACCATCATCTGGTGAAGATCCAGGATCATCTGCATCGCCAAGTTCATCGAAGCCCCCAGCACCGCTATCCATGACATTACCCAAATCTTCCATACCAGGGGGTCCGCCAGGAGGTCCACCACCAGGAGGTCCACCACCAGGAGGTCCACCAAAGGATGGAATACCACCATCGTCGGAGTCGTTACCCCAGCCACTGCCAGAATCACTGTCGCCAGACTCACTACCCCAACCACCATCAGGAGGACCTTCGCCATCGTCGGGAGGACCTTCGCCATCGTCGGGAGGACCTTCGCCATCGTCGGGCGGGCCTTCGCCATCGTCGGGCGGGCCTTCGCCATCGTCGGGCGGGCCTTCGCCATCGTCGGGCGGGCCTTCGCCATCGTCGGGCGGGCCTTCGCCATCGTCGGGCGGGCCTTCGCCATCGTCGGGCGG
>JBQGBW010000321.1:0-1636 GCA_052043475.1 Magnetococcales bacterium HHB-1 | reverse complement strand
TTGAACCCACAACCGTTGTTTTAAATGACAATGAGGTCAACATACGCTCTAAGCTCTGCTGTGTCGCCAGATGGTCTTCAACCACCAGAACACGCATCTTCTGCATGGCCACCGGTAGAGAAAGCCGCTTGGCTACCACACGCTTCTTACACGCCATGGTTAAAGTGACAATAAAACGACTCCCCTCCCCCGGCGTGCTCTCCACATGGATCTCTCCCCCCATCATCTCAGTCAACCGTTTACTGATCGCCAAACCTAAGCCTGTCCCCCCATATTTCCGGGTTGTGGAACCATCCGCCTGGGTAAAAGAGTGAAACAGATGCCCAATCTGTGCTGAAGTCATACCGATGCCTGAATCCTGAACAGTACAGCGCAAATGAACCATCTCCTGCGACGACTTAAGGAGATCCACGGTAACAATCACCTCACCCTGCTCGGTAAACTTGATCGCATTGTTGGTTAGATTGGTTAAAACCTGTCCCAAACGCAGCGGATCACCCAACAAAAGTTCTGGAATATTGGGATCTGTGGAGAACAGCAACTCCAATCCTTTCTCAGCGGCCCGCAAGCCCACCAGTCCTGCAAGTTGTTCAAGGACTTCATCAACGCTGAATGGAATCTGCTCCATATCCAGCTTGCCCGCCTCAATCTTTGAGAAATCAAGGATATCGTTAATAATACCCAATAGACTATGTGCAGAAATATCAATCTTATCCAGATAATCACGCTGCTTGGTGGTCATATCGGTCTGGAGCGCCAGATTACTCATACCAAGAATGGCATTCATGGGCGTACGAATTTCATGGCTCATGTTGGCTAAAAATTCGCTTTTGGCACGATTCGCACTGTCCGCGTCCTCTTTCGCACGGGCCAGTTGTATCTCGACCCGTTTACGCTCTAAGATCTCCCGTTTTAAGCGACGATTCCAGAATAGAATCACAAGAATAATTAACAGAATCACCAATCCCACTTGAATCGTCACCCGGCGCACCTGGGCCATATCGATGCCATCGTAGGTAACAGACGACCACCGTTTGCGCAGGGTGTTGTGCTCGGCTTGTGTAATCGATTTTAACACCTTGTCAAGAATCGTGACCAACTCCGGCCAATCACTGCGTACGGCAAAATGGAGCGCATCCTGACCTTCCGCCATGGGGGCAGCCACTTTAAGGTTGGAGATATTGTCACGTTCAATCAGATGGCTTGCCACAGCAAGGTTGCCAACAAAAGCCACCGCTTGACCAATGGATACCGCCTCCACCCCCTCCTGGGCACTGTTCACCAGGTAGAGCGACTGCTCAGGATAAGTTGCCCCAATGAAGTCATGCGTATAGTAGTCGCGCACAACCGCAATCCTCCCCCCCTTAAGATCCTGTATTCCCGCATATGGGTATCCGGTTGGTGCAGGCTATAGTACAATTATCAAAGTCTTTTTCTCTGCACTCAAACAAACATGCTTGAGATGGATATTCCAGATAATTTACTTGATTTCAGCCTTCGTTTTTCGACTGAAGATGGATGTTTTGACTTTCTTATCCAACTGCGTTGGCCAGACGGTTTCATATGTCCAAAATGTGGAAGCAAGCTTTGGCATCATCTTAAGACAAGAAAACGAGTTATTGAGTGTGCGAACAAA
>JBQGBW010000320.1:0-1638 GCA_052043475.1 Magnetococcales bacterium HHB-1 | reverse complement strand
TCCATGTAGAAGATCATATAAAGATGCCACTTTTCTGTAAAGTCTTCTCAGGGATGAAAGTGTGATAACGGAGATAGAGTCTCGGTGGGGTTGGGGTAAATGTTTTATTGGAGAAGAGGATTGGATTGACCTGCTCAAATGGAATCTTTGGAAAGCCATTTTTACTGGAGAAGATGTGATTAGCAATGGGGTTATGGGTGTAGGTGGCGATAAAGATAATAGAGAGGTTTAATTGACGTGCACAATGGATGATGGTCTCACGGGTTAATGTGCCATGTGATTCGTGGGGTTGGCGCCAGAGGGCATTTTGTGATACGCCAATACGGATATTTTTGATGGTAAACAGGTGACGTAATAGAAAAAAGAGTAGAATGCGCCTTTGCTCCTTGATGGCATAGAGATGGCCTTCTTGAATACTCTGTTTTAACCACTGATTTCGCTCAACAAGAATCCCTTTTTTTGCCGCCAACCTAGTCCAGCGCAGAACCTGTTCAATATCACGAGAGGTATAATCTGTCGCCTGGTGAATGATGCGTTGTGTTTGACTGAGTAACATATTGATCTCTTCTTTTTAGCGTTTGAGATGGCGTGGTCGTCTTATCCCTAGAAGATCATGCAACCTGCCTTCATCAATATCCAATCTTCTTGAAGCACCTGGAAAATCATAAGGTGGTTGAGAACTAAGAGCCTGACGGAGTTGGTTTTCAGAAAGATTTAAGCTTATTGCCGCTTTTTTGAAGTTTGGTTGATTTCTTGCTCTTTGTGGATGGCCTCCATTTGGGGGTCTTCTACGGTGATCTATCGAAGCGTTGATGGTTGATGATGGTTTGGGCAGTGCCTGGGAGAGATCAGTAAAAAAGTGATCGGTATTGCCAATGGATGGCATAGCGACAGGATCATTGAACAAAAAAGGCTCCAGGAGGTGGAGCCTTTTTATGCCATCTGTTTTATTGCGTTTTCTTTGCGGATGCTCTATGGACACGAGGTGCGGTGCCTGTACTGTTTCTACCCGTACGCCTTATGATCTGCTGTTGTTTGTGTGGTTGTCCTGGTCGAAAATGTTGTATGCCACTGGTTTGGTTGCCCTGACCTACACGTGGCCTGTTTTGTTGGAATCTCTGGCGAGGTCCACCTTGCTGGAATTCTTGGCCCTGTTGGAATCTTTGGCGAGGCCCTCCTTGCCTAAACCCCTGACCTTGCTGAAATCTTTGGCGAGGTCCGCCTTGCTGGAACCCTTGACCCTGTTGGAATTTCTGGCGAGGTCCGCCTTGGTTGTTCCACCCTTGCTGCCCACCTTGTTGATATCCTTGTTGAGGAGGTGGGGGGCGATTTTGGTTCCAACCTTGTTGATTATTATAGCCTTGATTCTGGTTCCATCCCTGTTGGGGGGGCGGAGGGCGGTTTTGGTTCCAACCTTGTTGGTTGTTCTGATTATAGCCCTGATTCTGGTTCCATCCTTGTTGCGGGGGAGGGGGACGGTTTTGGTTCCAACCTTGTTGGTTGTTCTGATTATAGCCTTGATTTTGGTTCCATCCCTGTTGCGGGGGAGGGGGACGGTTTTGGTTCCAACCTTGTTGGTTGTTCTGATTATAGCCCTGATTCTGGTTCCATCCCTGTTGCGGGGGAGGGGGACGATTT
>JBQGBW010000319.1:0-1651 GCA_052043475.1 Magnetococcales bacterium HHB-1 | reverse complement strand
ACCGGACTCACCTTCCGTCAGGGGTTTCTCTCCACCGCCAAAGAGCGTGTGGTGCGTGTGCGTATCGCTGGCGAACGCGCCACCATGACCGTCAAAGGCATCACCAAAGGGTTCTCAAAAACAGAATTTGAGTATGAGATCCCCATACCCGATGCCAAAACAATGCTCGATGAACTCTGTCATCAACCCCTGATTGAAAAAACCCGCTATAAAATTAAGCAAGGCGATCTGACCTGGGAAATTGATGAGTTTGTCGGCGCCAATGAAGGACTTATCCTGGCTGAAGTTGAACTGGAGAGCGAACAGCAGCAGGTTGACCTACCCGACTGGATTGATCGTGAGATCTCCGATGATCCCCGCTATTTTAACTCCAACCTGGTACAAAATCCCTATTGCCAATGGAAAGATCAAGCCTAAAGGGACAAGGCTAAAAGAGGAATTTCGATGGCCACCTATGTGATCAGCGATGTACACGGATGTTATGATCCTCTACAACAGCTTCTTAAACGCATTCGCTTTAATTTAGAAAAGGATACGCTCTGGTTTATTGGTGATCTGATTAACCGGGGGCCGGATTCCATCAAGGTACTCCAATTTGTCAAAAATCTTGGCTCCCGAGCAATCACCATTATGGGTAACCACGAAGCCTGGGCACTGGGTGGACTCTCAGGTCAGCAATCCCCCCTTTTTCAACATTATGCAGAAAAACTCCTGGATCATCCAGAGCGTGATCTCTGGTGCCAGTGGATCGCCGAACGCCCCCTGATGCACCATGATGAACAACTGGGTTACACGATGGTCCATGCAGGACTTCCACCACAATGGAATATTCCAACGGCACTGGGTCATGCTAAAAAAGCAGAACAGATTTTAAAAAATCCGCTAAAACGCCAGCAACTGTTTCAATCGGTAGAGGATCGACTCCCCTCAACACCTCCTCAAACAGACCAGAATGCATTGATCTGGTTTCATGTGGCAATCTTTACCCGTATCCGTCTCTGTCATGCAGATGGCCGTATACTCTGGCCTCAGCGTTTTCGATACAACTCCCAGGATGAAGTCGATGAAGAACAGTTTAAACCCTGGTATCAGCTTCGTGCGCATAATCCAGATGAAAAAATTCTCTACGGACATTGGGCAATACAGCGCCTGATGATGCGTAAACAGACCTTTGGTATTGATTCGGGCTGTGTTTATGGTGGCGCGATAACCGCAATAAGGCTTGATGATCCCATGCAGCCGATCTATCAGGTGCCTTGCGATCCTTATTCTGATACCGATTAGTTTTTAGCGAATCAAAGAAACATATCAACTAAAAAAACACCTCAAGCATTTACGATACCCCAAACTTTTATAACATCTCCAGCATTTCACCAACGGCTAAGCAGGGACGCGCCCTGCACCCACAACTTAAGGAGGTATTGCATACCTCCTTTAAGCCCCCTCCGCAATAACTTTTGCAGAAAAAAGGCAACCACACATGCAATTCACCATCCTAGGCTCTGGCACCGGCGTCCCCAATCCCAAACGCAACGCCCCCGGCTACCACGCACAAACCCAAAAACAGTCCATCCTCATCGACTGCGGCAGTGGTTCCATGACCCAGATGGTCAGATTTAATATCGACTACCAACAACTCGATACCATTCTC
>JBQGBW010000318.1:0-1665 GCA_052043475.1 Magnetococcales bacterium HHB-1 | reverse complement strand
TCCAGTTCATCAATAATCTCCATCGCACGAATCTTAGGTGCACCACTGACCGTACCTGCAGGAAACGTTGCGGCAATCACATCGAAGGCATCCAGATCTTTTTTCAACCGGCCCTCCACATTAGAGACAATATGCATCACATGGGAGTAGCGTTCAATCACCATTTTATCGGTCACCTTCACACTCCCCACCTCTGCAATACGACCGATATCATTGCGTCCCAGATCCACCAGCATAATATGTTCTGCACACTCCTTAGGATCTGCCAGCAACTCTTTCTCCAGCGCCAGGTCTTCCTGCTCTGTTAAACCCCGGGGTCTTGTTCCTGCAATCGGACGCACTGTAATGGTCTCTTCTTCCTGGCGCACAAGAATTTCTGGGCTTGAGCCCACCAGAGAGAAATCTCCCAGACGCAATAGAAACATATAGGGAGATGGATTCAGCGTACGCAGCGCACGATAGAGATGAGAAGACGATTGGGAAAAAGGGATGGAGAGGCGTTGTGATAACACAACCTGCATGATATCCCCTGCAGCAATATACTCTTTCGCTCTTCTCACCGCTTCCTCAAAATGATCACGAGGAATTTCTGAGGAGAAATCATCCTCCTCCACAGCCTGTCCACGCACCGGTTTGCCCACATCCGGAAGCGGCATTTTAAGCTGCGCTTTGACTTTAAGGATTTTCTCTTCAGCCTGGACATAGAGCGCTTTGAGATCCTTCGACTCTTCTGGAATATGCACATTCACAACAATCTTCATTTTTCCCAGAAGATTATCAAAAATCAGCACAGTATCGGCACGCATAAAGAGTGCATCCGGCGTATTGAGTCGATCCGGATTTTCATTGGGAATTTTTTCAAAACAACGCACCATGTCGTAACTGAAAAAGCCCACCAACCCCCCATGAAAACGGGGCAGTTCAGGAATTTCCACCGGTTTAAACCGTTGCATATAGTTTTTCAGTACGGTCATGGGGTTGCAATCAAAGATGGTCTCCTCAGGAATCGATTCACCGGGTTTGATAATGGAGACATTTTGGCCTTGCACAGAAAACAGCCGATCAGGATTCATACCGATCAAGCTGAACCGTCCCCACTTTTCACCACCATGCACGGACTCTAATAGAAACGCATAGGGTGTATTACCCGCAACTTTAAGGAAAGCAGAGACCGGTGTGTCTAGGTCTGCAAAAATCTCTGCATACAGAGGAACAACGTTACCCTGTTGGGCAAGCTGTTGAAATTGGGAAAAATCGAGCTTCATTGATCTCTAGGCCTAAAGGGTCAAGCATCACAATCATGCGGGTAATGTAGCACACTCTACTCAGCAGGTCATTAAGTATCCGTACCATAAGGGATCATGGACTCACTCCTGATCGTCTTTTTAGATAGACAAATTTATTTTTAAGGTTGAGTCTTCCGAAAAAAGCCTGTTTGAGCTTGGGCGTGTTTCCTGACCAGTTAACTGTTTGATGTAAAAATCTCGATAACCGGTTCTGGAATTCCGCAGACTCGTTCTGGATTCGTTTTTTGAGGTAAAAAAACAGTGTGAAACGAAGGGAGTTTTACCCCATTATGCAAGAACTGACTCTGTTTTTTCCGCTTTTCCAGCTATTTGAGCGCACTGGTAGCGTAGAAAGCGCTTCACGTTGCTGGCCAGAGCC
>JBQGBW010000317.1:0-1674 GCA_052043475.1 Magnetococcales bacterium HHB-1 | reverse complement strand
CATAAATCACGGAAGATGCCTCCAATTTCTCGCCTTAAACGACCATAAAGCGCTTTCTTCCGATATTTTGGAGTGAACACAACATGATATTTGCAATACCATCGAACATGTGACTGGGACTGCCATTCCCTCATCACGCCCTCCTTTCTATTGAAGTTAGAATCTTCAATAGAAGGGGGTAATTGCACGCCGGAACGGCAGAGCCTATTCAAGTCTCACCGCCAAAGGCGGTGGTTTACCTAAAAGCTAATTATCAGCAATTTGAAATTCAATACCAAGGAGTGAGGCAAGCAGGTCAAGGTATTCACTCCCCAAACCGCTGTAGACCCCCATTTTGTCGAGAAATTCAAAGGGAGGATAGCCTGGATCAATACCCACCCGAATCACCGGATGTTCCGCCAACCACTGACGCTCTTCTTCCGTAAGTTTGAGCTTCCTGACAAAACGACGCCGCTCAAAGTAGCGCTGCTCTGCATTAGGAATCCAGCGTTTTTCTAAAGCGAGCACCATCTCTTGGGGAAGCGATTTAAATCCTCTATTGATCGTATTTAAGAGTGTTTTATTCCCCTTAAGCGTACCCACCCGAATATCGTTATGAAACAGGGCCGCACCGATGGTCTGTATTTCGCCCTGCATCCCCAAACCTGTCACAAGATTATCAATCGTGGGATCTTCACCGAGAAAAGCGTGAACAATGCCATTACGAAGCGCATGAATCAGCAGCTCTTCGGAGGTCATGGATCGGGCATGGATACCTGGATAATGCTCTTTTAACCACGCCTCCTGATAAGAGCCCGCCACCACACCAACAGGCTTTCCCAAAAGATCATCCAATCCGCGGATATTACGCCTGGATGGTGAAGTAAAAAGATTGGTTGATGCACGGTAGATCGGTTGGGAAAAATCTAACCATTGCGCGCGCTTCTGGTTATAAAACAGCCCCGAATGCACATCAGACTCCCCCCCTCTGACCATCTCCAGCGTATCCGCCCAGCTGCTGGCTTGAAAACGTATTTTCCGTCCCGTTCTTTGCGACCAGGCGCGCCAAAGGTCCACCAGCAATCCTGTGGGTTTGGCCTGGGCATTGAGAAAGGTGAATGGGGGATAGGAGCGATCCATGGAGATAATCAATGCGTCATCACTACTATCCACCCCACCGGAGATCCAACGACGCTTAATCTGACGTCTCTCATCGTCGCTGATCTGCGCCATGCCTTGATTGATCGTATCAAGCAGTTTTTTCTTCCCCTCACCAACGGCGACAAACCAATTATTGTTGTAGAGAAACTGGCTATCCGGGAAGGCATAATCTCCAGCCAAGCCATAGCGTTGAAGATGAAAGATGCCTGTTGGTGTATCGGCCGCAAATGCCCGCAGATGTCCATCATCTAAAGCAGCCATAATCTGATTGTAATCAGAAAAACTAGGTATCCATTTAGCTCAAGTCCTATCCATTTAAATCCAGTGATGGATCATGTATCCTATTTGGATGAACATTCAAAACTATCCCATTCGTGGTATCGATTATCCCCGCACGATGCTGGAATTTGAAGAGCGATTTGCAGATGAGAAGGCATGCTGGGAATACCTCCTCCGGTTAAAATGGCCGGATGGGTTTGTTTGCCCTCAATGCGGTGCCAAGGATGATCCTTGGATCACAAAACGACATTTACT
>JBQGBW010000316.1:0-1677 GCA_052043475.1 Magnetococcales bacterium HHB-1 | reverse complement strand
CTTCTGTTGATATTCACACAAGACTTCGCTTCGTGGATAATTAGAACTTCCCGCTGTGAGTTCTGTTTTCGGAGCCGACTTTCACTTTCGTTAAGGAGGCTACGACAAACAGAACGAAGTTCTGTTTTTGGTGAGACTTTTGCTATTGCTATTAATCAAATTAGTGGGTCTCTCTTGATTAGACCCACGTTTAAAACTCCACAAAAAAATCTATGCTAAATATATAAAAATGTTGATGTTTACAATTTCTCCAAAGTCTGATGATTTCGATTATGTTAAGGAAAAAATCCTCCCTTTATCTGAAATTACTGTTATGGTAGAAGAATATGGTTCAAACGGGACACATCCTCACTTACATGGTATAGTAGATAAAGATTGCCGAACAGATAGTTATACAAGAAAACTAAAACAACGTATAGAACCTGTTAATGCTTTAGTCCGTACTAAACAATGTTATGATTTGTCTGGTGCCCTTCTATATATGCGTAAAGAAGAAGAGAAAAAAATACTTATAAATAGAAACAACTATGACTTATCTTATCAACCTCAAAACATCAAAACCAAATGGTCTGAATTGATTTCTGAATCTGTTAAGGAACAAACAACAATTCCTGCCAATGTCTTTCCCCGAGTATATTTAAAATATTGTAATAAACTTATGCTTGACCCTCATAAACTACAAGTAAACTTAGGTATAATGGTACGAGATGGTATCACTATGATGAATATTCGTTCTCATAAATTATTATATTCCGAAATTTGTGCGCTTTTAGGCGAAAAATATTTTCTTGACCTATAGTATAAAAGATGGTATATAGGAAAAAACGTAAGTTTGACCCTGCCCAAACCGTAGTAAAATATGGTGGTGCTTATATGATGCTTTCCAAGGTAATTCCTCTTATATTAAAGGATTTACGCTTTTTAAAATCCGTTATAAATGTAGAACATAAATTTGTTGATAAAGATTTAGCTGGTGCTGTATCTTCAACTACTGGTTCTATCACTCCTCTTTCAAATCTCGCACAAGGAGATGATTATAATGCTCGTAATGGGCGTTCTATAAAACTCTCATCACTTCATGTTAGAGGTACTGTTAATGCAAATGCTTCTGCTACTACTACTAAGGTACGCCTTATTATATTTAACGATAGAGTATCTAATGGTAGTACTCCTGCTATTACTGATGTCTTAGCATCTTCTGACCCAATGTCATTCTTAAACCTTAATAATACTTCCCGCTTTAAAATTATATATGATAGATTATATCGCTTAACCGATGACCAAGATAATTCCGTTAAGACTTTTAGATGTAATAAAAAGTTAGGATGGCATGCAAAATATAATGGTTCCGCTGGAAACGTTAATGAGATGCAAACTGGTCATTTATGGTTCTTAATCCTCTCTGACCAAGCAACTAATACTCCTTCTGTTGATATTCACACAAGACTTCGCTTCGTGGATAATTAGAACTTCCCGCTGTGAGTTCTGTTTTCGGAGCCGACTTTCACTTTCGTTAAGGAGGCTACGACAAACAGAACGAAGTTCTGTTTTTGGTGAGACTTTTGCTATTGCTATTAATCAAATTAGTGGGTCTCTCTTGATTAGACCCACGTTTAAAACTCCACAAAAAAATCTATGCTAAATATATAAAAATGTTGATGTTTACAATTTCTCCAA
>JBQGBW010000315.1:0-1678 GCA_052043475.1 Magnetococcales bacterium HHB-1 | reverse complement strand
GGACCCATCTCCAACCAGTAGGCGGGAATTGAATGGAGTAGTTTTGCCATACCAGACAGAGACAATGCGGGTTCAGTAAACAGGAGTTGTAAAATTGAACTGGGCGCCAGACGTAACAACGCCTCAGAAGCAGAAGCAGGACGTAATCGCGTATGCACACGTTCAGTCACCCGTGGAAGCAGTAAACAGTTAAGCGGTGTTTCAGTTATAATCCGTTCAGGCCGATCATTCCAGAGAAAAAACGCCTGTTTTTTGGCATCTTCAGAAGAGGATAAGGAGGGACAAGACGCCAACTCAGGAAACTGTTGCGACTGTTTTTTTGTCAACCAAGCACTATTATAAAGACTGTAACCAATGGGTGGATCATCATGATCCACAGAGATGGCCACATAATCATCACTCAAAAAGTGATAACGACCACGCAGCAATGCGGTCAATGCAACCGTACTTTTACCTGAACCACCAGCGCCCCCAAGCAATATTCCCTGTTGACGATAAGCGATTAAACCCGCATGCACAGGAATCATACGATACTGGTGCATCCAGGCAAAAAGAAGCGGTTGTAGCGGCTTACCTAACTCATAATCAGAGAGGGCATCCGTTGTTGTGATCGCACCAAAAATAGCGCGCGCTTTTTGATTTAAAAGCGTAATCGCTTGGGGCGTCTGAAAAGCCAGCAGATTGCTACGCCGATCATGGGCGGCAATGTGATCGCCAAAATATTGTGACTTATGAAAAACATCAACCAATGAAATCGCCAGAGGGGAATCCTCTGTAATAGACTCATCCCAAAGATGAATGGTGAGTGCCGGTCTTAAACGGGGCTGAGATACAAGGAGATGCGCCATGGCTTGGGGAAACTTCTTGGCAAGTTTCTCGCCAATAATACGCAACAACAGATCCTGATTGGCCAGGCGTAGATGAAAAGTATGTACAGTACGGTCTAAAGAGAGACTCTGGAAGCGTGTAAAGAAGGATCGCCAAAGATCATCCTCTTTCGTATCAGAATGTGACGGGTTCTTCATAATTTAAGCTTCTCTTTTGTTCTTATTGATAAAAGGTCTATGGTATCAAAGATGGGTCTTAGAATATATTGTTCCTGACTTTTTAATTCAGGCAAGAAGCATTGTCTTAACCATAAAAACAGGTTTATAGTAATTAAAAGAAGATATTTAATCAAACCGATTTAGATAGGAGAACAGACCATGACAAAGCTTGATCAACACCATTTTTTCCAGGCCAGTAACGATGTTGCGGCCGAAGTGATGGATGGCGAAGCACTGATTATTAAAGTCTCCACCGGCGTCTACTATAATACGGAAGGGTGCGGCGGTTGGATATGGCAATACTGTTCTCAGGGCGTTTCATTGCAAATGCTTCTGGATACACTCATCCATCATTTCTCACTGGATGCCGATCAAACAAGGACAGAACTATATGCTTTTATTGAGGATCTACAAAAAGAGTCCCTCCTTATACCTATAGACAAAGAGATGACAAACATCACAATCGAACCCCTTACAGAACAAACTTACATCACACCAACATTACAGGTTTATCGTGATATGCAGGACCTACTGGCCTTAGATCCCCCCATGCCGATTGTCACCACACCCTCATGATCAATACGCTACTGGCACAGTTTTTACCCACAAAAGAAGAGACCCATTGGTTACAG
>JBQGBW010000314.1:0-1678 GCA_052043475.1 Magnetococcales bacterium HHB-1 | reverse complement strand
CATCATCCATTGTGCACGTCAATTAAACCTCTCTATTATCTTTATCGCCACCTACACCCATAACCCCATTGCTAATCACATCTTCTCCAGTAAAAATGGCTTTCCAAAGATTCCATTTGAGCAGGTCAATCCAATCCTCTTCTCCAATAAAACATTTACCCCAACCCCACCGAGACTCTATCTCCGTTATCACACTTTCATCCCTGAGAAGACTTTACAGAAAAGTGGCATCTTTATATGATCTTCTACATGGATCTCTCTTATTAGTGGAAAAAAATCTCCATGCATCAATCAAAACAAAGAATCGCCATGTGGTCCTGCCCACGAAGCCTTTCTACCGCACTCATGCGTGCCTGGGAAAGTCGCATTGATACTACCGTATGGGATGAGCCACTCTATCCTGCCTATCTCCATGAAACCGGCGAAACCCCTCCCCATACCAAAGAGATTATGGCCACCTATGAGACCGACTGGAGAGCGGTGATTCAACAGATGTGTCATGGTACTAAGTCTCAAGAACAACCAATAGCTTATTATAAACTCATCAGCTACAACTATTTAGAGTCGATGGGTACAGCGTGGCTCACGGATCTAAAGAATGCTTTTTTGATTCGTCATCCTCATGATCAAATTCTCTCACTGCATGCCAAAGGGGAGAACGTCACCACAGAACGGACAGGACTACCACGGCTTTATTATATTTTTCAGCATGTTAAACAGTTAACAGGATCAATTCCACCAGTCATTGATGCCCGTGATCTGCAAAACCAGCCAGAAAAAACATTAAAGCGTCTCTGTGAAGCTTTAGAGGTATCCTTTGATCCAGCCATGTTAACCTGGCCGGATGGAGAACGCACCACCGATGGACTCTGGAGCCGTCACTGGTATGATGTGGTCACCCAATCCAAGCGCTTTCTACCTTACAAACCAAAAACAACCCCAATGCCCGATACACTAAAACCTGTTCTTAAAGCGTGCCAGGAGATTTATCAACAGCTTTATACGCATCGGTTGTAGAGATATAAAACAAAAAGGCAGGGGATTCTATCCATAAATCATTATGTATATCAAAAAATAGAGATCAAGAATCGTTCACGCCTTGCCTTTTATATCCAAGAGAAGAGAGCCAATATTCCAGACGATGAACCCAAAATCATGCATAGCAATTTATGGCGAGAAGCCAATAACTTTGTCTGGCGTGAGATGATTCGCAGTCAAAGATTGATCCCAAAACTTAAAAAACTCTTCTCCCAGGTTCCAGAACTCACGTCCGCACCCAATTCGGCCCTAAAACGTTAAAAGCACCCCAAAAGGGTGCTTTCACAAGAACAGAGAAACAGCTCCCCTGTTCCGGTCAGATGTTAACACGCCTGGACGTTAGCTCAAGTCCAGACAGGCTTTTCCTTTCTATTTGTTAACATTCCAACCTAAAAAACGCATTTGCTCCTGCATCACCGAATAAGCCAGCGCATCCTGTTTAATCAGATTACGCATACCGGTTTCATCAAACCATGCGATATCCAGCAACTCCTGACTCATGCATGAGGGTTCACCTCGCCATTGATCCACCATAAAGAGAAACCCCACATTGGGTGATTTCGCCTTCAGTTGAGGATAAGCCTGTATCAATTTCCAGGTCGTAAGCGAGACATCCAACTCCTCATAGATCTCACGGCAC
>JBQGBW010000313.1:0-1682 GCA_052043475.1 Magnetococcales bacterium HHB-1 | reverse complement strand
AGAGCAGTCGAACTCAGTTCACTGATACCAATCACAGCGGTGCGGTCAATATCCAGATCCACCTGTAAGATCGCTTCACCCTGTTGGTACTGAGCATAGCTTTCACTGCCAATAGTCGTTTCACCCAGATAGCGCCAGCCACTGCCCGCATCAATCACATCGCCTGCATCACCATCAATGCGCAGGGTATTGGTTGTGTTGGAGATATTAAAAACTTCAAGCGCATCTAAAACCAGCGTGTTGTTACCTGTACCTGTGATATCGATGGTTTCAAAATCAGTAATTTTACTATCCGGGGTAGCGGTTAAATCAAGAGTCAGACCAGTGGTCGCCAGTTTTAAAGCATCCGAACCACGGCCACCATCAAAGCGCTGGAAGATTAAATCAGTTATTTCAATAATATCGTTTCCGGCACCACCATAGATGACATCGTTACCACCACTGATGGTATCATCACCATCCCCTGCATTAATCGCATTGGTGGTTGCGCCCGTGATGGTATCATTTCCACTGGTACCAAGGGTGATATCATCAGAAGGATCACTGGAACCAAAAATAAGATAGCTCTCGCCCGCTTCCGTGACATTATCAGGAGAAGAGCGATGCGCCCCCATAACGAGATCATCAAAGCCATCGCCATTGATATCCCCTGCAACATCAACATTAATACCCAATCGACTGGTTTTTGCGTCCCCTGCAAACAGAAAACCATCGGTTGTACTTCCGACTGTTGATAATGAAATATCCGCCGCCCAAGAAGATTGGCCATAGATAATATAGCTCTCACCGCCGAAATCATTGCCATACGGATCAGCAAAGTTGGCGCCGATCAAAAGATCATCAAATCCGTCACTGTTAAAATCACCAGCTAAACTGACATCCGCACCACTACGATCCTCTGCATCAATTCCCTGCAAGCGGAAACCATTGCTGCCATCCAGACTGGAGAGCGCCATACTTGATGACCAACCACTGCTCTTACCAAAAACAACATAGCTCTCACCAGCGTTGGATACACCACCAGGATCCACTTTATAGGCTCCCAAAACCAGGTCACCCACCCCATCTCCATTGATATCGCCTCCCGAAGAAGATTTCCAACCAATATCCAGAGTCGCCGCCTCACCATCAATACGGAATCCATTGGAACCATCCAGGGTAGAGAGATCAAAATTACTGCTCCAACCGCTCTCCTGACCAAAAACAACAAATGCAGAACCAGCGTCTGTATTACCACCAATGTCAGTTTTTGGCGCGCCAATGATCAGATCATCCAGACCATCATCGTTGATATCTCCTGCCACAGAAAGAGAATAACCACTCTGTCCTCCAACATCGGCCCCAGAGAGTGCAAAACCATTACTACCATCCAGCGTGGTCAGATCAAACGTGGCATCCCAAACGCCCTTCTCACCAAAGATTACATAGGTCTCGCCGGCATCTGCACCAACAGTCGGATCTCCGTTCATAGCACCGATCACCATGTCACTCAGGCCATCACCATTGATGTCTCCTGCACTGACAGAGTAACCAAACAGATCCCCTGCATCCAAACCTGTAACTGTAACACCATTGCTTCCATCAAGCGCTGACAGTGAAACACTGGCCCCCCAACCGCTGGTTTGGCCAAACAGAAGATACGCCTCACCAACATCTGAGAGGCTATTACGATCAGCGTACGG
>JBQGBW010000312.1:0-1702 GCA_052043475.1 Magnetococcales bacterium HHB-1 | reverse complement strand
TAACCCGGCGAAAATACTCCTGAATCACCGGATGGACCGAGAGGGAGTCCTCACTGATACGAACCAATCCGAAGGTGATCAGTTGGCGTACGGTTTTATCGAATTGGGATTGATCAGGAAAGAGTCGGCTGAATCGCTCTTTGGCACTCTCCTCTTCTTTACGGGCGGGACCACGAACCAGGCTTGCCAGGGAGGAGATGGCTTTTTTGATAAGGGGTTTTGGGGGGAAGGTAAAGAGTTTCAGTGGAATATCATCGGGACCGAAAAGTGAGAGAAGAATCATCAGCTCTTCGGCGGCTGGGGTGGTGATATGGATACGATCAAGGATAATTTCAATGACTTCCGAAACCAGTTTGGAACATCGACTGGTGGCCGATTGGGTTTCGCCATAGAGATCCCTTTTTTGTTGCCGATCAAGGGTGAGGAGTTGGGAAAAATCCATCTGGGTTTGAGCGATGAAGTGGCCGGAGAGGGAGAGGGAGAGGGGGCAATCACCGATCAGATCCGCCATTTCGTTGGCCCCTTCTTCATCGCTGAGATCGGATTCAGTCAAAAGGAGTTTAACCGATTCATGGCGTTTAAGGGCAGCCAGGGCGATAACGGTTGTTTTCCGATGTTTGGTCAGGGTGGGATAGCGTGATGTGATGATGAGATGACCCCGGCCTTGAGGAGGAGGCCAGGCGCTGAGGGTATTGATATGGCGCACATCATCCAGGATAAGAAGCCAATGGGTATGATTGTTCAGCCATTCGGATAGGGCAATAAGCTGTTCCTGTGGGGATTGTCCCTCAAGTTGTAGTTCATGGGCGAGCTCAAGGAGGTCCAGGGTTGCTGAGGTGATACTCCAACCCCGAATCCAGCGGATCAGTTGATAATCATTGGCATGGCGATGGGCATATTCCAGGGCGAGGGTGGTTTTGCCAACACCACCATCGGTATGAGGAGCTTTTTGGGTGAGGTTGATTTCGCCACTGTTTTTGAGGGCTTCGGAAATTTGCTGGAGTTCATTATCCCGACCAAGGAAGCGTTCATTTCGGGGGAAGGGGAGTTTAATGGGGACAAAATTGATGGGTAAGGGAGAGTCATTATCTTCAACAGGATGGAGCAGGGATTTCAAGGCAGCCAGAAGAAGATGGGCTCCATTGGTTGGGGTATGTTGGGAAAGATCGCACCAGGTGACACCTTTGGGAAGAATGGGAGTGAGTTCAGGTGGCCAGGGGTCAAGGGTGATGATCAGGGGTGGGGGGGTATTGGGTTGTTGAAAGCGGGAGAGCTGTTCTTGGGTTTGGGGATTATTCTCATATTGGGAGGAGTGGAGTAGGATTTCCCGTTGATGGGGGGATGTGGAGGGGAGCTCCTGGTTTGAAATATCGGATTGATCGTGAAGGGTTATGGCATAGTTGTTCTCCTGAAGGAGTTGAGCGATCCACTCAGCCCAATGATGGTCCTGATATTCCACTGAAACTCTTTACCTTCCCCCCAAAACCCCTTATCAAAAAAGCCATCTCCTCCCTGGCAAGCCTGGTTCGTGGTCCCGCCCGTAAAGAAGAGGAGAGTGCCAAAGAGCGATTCAGCCGACTCTTTCCTGATCAATCCCAATTCGATAAAACCGTACGCCAACTGATCACCTTCGGATTGGTTCGTATCAGTGAGGACTCCCTCTCGGTCCATCCGGTGATTCAGGAGTATTTTCGCCGGGTTA
>JBQGBW010000311.1:0-1725 GCA_052043475.1 Magnetococcales bacterium HHB-1 | reverse complement strand
TTACCGGTTTGAATGGAGATATCGACTCCTCGAAAATAGGTTTGGCCGATGAGGATGGTACTCAAAAGGAGAATAGCGAGCAGGAAAGCCATGAGGACATTGATATAGAGGGGTAAACGTTTCTCTTGATCACTCATCGGGCCAACTCTTGATGGGGGGGATTTTTAGAATTCCATATTCAGTCTCTCAGATTAGGCCATTTGTTACCAGTTGATTGAGTATGGGGAGATCTGGTTTTTGTATTCCATCAGCCCTTTCTTGCCCCTCAGGATAAGACCCGATAGGATGACCGTTTTTAATCAGCAATAATCGTTAACGGGATCCCAGCTATTCTGGAATTGTTTATGTCCAAGGAAACTCCCAGCATCGTTTCAAGGGAAATGAGTGATGCTCAATTGATGCGACGTTTTGGGGCGATGGTCTGGCCTTTTCGTTGGTATTTGATTCCGGCAATGCTGGCGTTGATTGCGATGGCGGCAACCAGTGGGGCTGTGGCTTACCTGGTTCAGCCGTTACTGGACAAGGTTTTTATTGAAAAGGATGAAGCAACCTTGGCGTTGATGCCCTTTGTGATTCTTGGGGTTTTCATCATTCGGGGAGTTGCTTATTTTATTCAAGCCTATCTAATTGAATTTGTGGGTCAGAAGATTGTTCGTACCCTTCAGGTCAAACTCTATCGCCACTTTCTCTCCCTGGATGCCACTTTTCATCTTTCCCAAAGTGCCGGCAGTTTGATCTCCCGCATAACCTATGATGCCAATCTGTTGAAGGAGGCGGCCTCCTCGGTGATTTCCAATCTGTTTCGGGAGGGTTTTACGGTCATCTTTCTTTTGGGGGTTCTTTTTTATCGGGATGCGGAGTTGGCTTTGATCTCAATGGTGGGTTTACCTGCAGCGGGATATGTGATCTATCTTCTGGGTCGAAGGATGCGCCGTTTAAGTAAGGCGTTACAGGAGTTGATGGAGCAGGTCACAGCACATCTTCAGGAGACCTTATCAGGGATACGGGTGATTCAGGCATTCTCAGCGGAGCCCCATGAAAGAGCCCGTTTTCGTGCTTTAACCAAATCGGTATTGAAGAATCATCTTCGGGTGGCGAAAGTTCGTGCGATCTCCAAGCCTTCGATTGATCTGATATCGGGGATGGTGATTGCGGGGGTTGTGATCTATGCCGGTCATCAGGTGATCGCGGGAACAACAACAACGGGTGCTTTCTTCTCATTCATTACCGCTTTGATGATGGCTTACGATCCGATTAAGCGTTTAACGGCTTTGAATAATTTAATGCAGAGCAGTTTGGCGGCCGCGCGTCGGATTTTTGAGATGCTGGATCGTTTGCCGGAGATTGTGAATCAACCCAAGGCGATTGAAGCCCAAAGTTTAACGGAGAGTTTGGAGTTTCGGGATCTCACTTTTGCTTATGATGAGGAGAAGGATCCGGTTATCAGACGTTTGAATTTGAGGGTCGGAAGGGGCTGATGGAATACAAAAACCAGATCTCCCCATACTCAATCAACTGGTAACAAATGGCCTAATCTGAGAGACTGAATATGGAATTCTAAAAATCCCCCCCATCAAGAGTTGGCCCGATGAGTGATCAAGAGAAACGTTTACCCCTCTATATCAATGTCCTCATGGCTTTCCTGCTCGCTATTCTCCTTTTGAGTACCATCCTCATCGGCCAAACCTATTTTCGAGGAGTCGATATCTCCATTCAAACCGGTAA
>JBQGBW010000310.1:0-1729 GCA_052043475.1 Magnetococcales bacterium HHB-1 | reverse complement strand
GTTTAAGCAGCTATGTCCGTACCGCCAATACCAAGATTGAAGCCAGCATTTTTGATCAAGCCAGCCTGATAGAACAAGATATAGAGACCACAACACAACCCACCAAAGAACAGAAACAACAGTTTTCACTACGATCGCACAATAAGAATATTGATCATGTGCTCCAGGAGTTCAGTTCACCCCAAGAGGTGATCGAAAACCAGAAGATTCCCCCCATTATCACCATCACCTTTTTAGCCATCACCGCTTTTTTTCTTACCTTTATTCTCTGGTCCTCACTCTCAATTGTCGATACCACCATCTCCGCCAGAGGACGCCTCACCACCACCGTACCCACCATTAAGATTCGTGCACCCAACAATGCGGCCGTTAAAACCGTCCATATTCATAGTGGTCAACAGGTGGCAAAAGAAGCGCCATTGATCACCATGGATGAAACCTTTATCAATGCCGACCTTGCCCGCGCCAATATTGAACTGACCCAACTGACCGCACGCATCCAACGCCTTACCGCCGAGATCAATCAAAAAAATCAGGATGCCGCCACAACCATCAAGCACCCCATTGAGCGCAAGGTATTCTTAAGCCGTATCCGGGAGTATCAATTTAATATCTCCGCCATGGACCATAAAATTGCCAACTTAAAACAGCAGCGCACCATCACACAGGATGATATTAAACTGGCCAAACAGCAGATGTTGATTAAAAAGGCCCTGGTGGATGCCCACCAGGAGCGCCACAGCAAAAAACTTTATATTGAGACCAAATTAAAGTTTCTTAATGCCAAAGATCAATATGTCACCACCAAGCGCGCCTACCAACAACTGCTCACCCGAATCATTAAAATTGAGAACGATATTAAATCAACCCACGCCAAACGCCAAGCTTTTATCAGTGAGTGGCTCTCAGAGATCGGTAGAAAACTCTCTCAAACGGCTAAAGAGCGCGATAAGCTCCAGAAAGAGCACGATAAACTTATCCACCAGAAAGAGAATATCACCATCCCCGCACCGGTTGATGGCGTGATTGTGGAGACCGAAAATCTTTTTCCTGGTGCAAGAATCCAAGCAGGCCAAACCATCATCTCCTTAGTGCCCAGCAATGTGCCTCTCAATGCAGAACTTGATATCGATCCACGCGATATCGGTAATCTAATTATTGGTGCCAAGGTATCGATCAAGCTGGATGCCCTCCCCTACCAGAAACATGGTGATCTGGCAGGAGAGATCAGCTTTATCTCTGAGGATACCGTCAATCAATCCACCGATCAGAAAAAAGGCACCTTCTACCGTGCACGCGCCACCATCACGGATCACAGACTGCGCAATCTACCCCACAAAGCGCGTCTGATTCCTGGCATGCAGATCACCGGTGATATCCTGGCCGGACAGCGCCGTTTAATCACCTACTTTATCTATCCTGTCATTCGTACCATACAGACCAGTTTCACCGAACCCGGACAGTAATCAGTTTTCAGACTTAACGACCACCCACTGCAAGTGGGTGGGTTAGAGAGACTGAGGACTGAAAGTCCTGATACCGGCTACAAGCCGGTTTATTGTTCAAGCCTAAATCTATCATCGATTCTGGGCTCAAAGTGATGTTCTAGATATTCACGTATCATCTCTTCGGTCATCTTTCCAACCGTAGAACAGAAATATCCTCTCGCCCAAAAATGACGTCCCCAGTAACGTTTCCTCAACCTCGGGAATTCTTCAAAAAGCTTTCT
>JBQGBW010000309.1:0-1737 GCA_052043475.1 Magnetococcales bacterium HHB-1 | reverse complement strand
ATGGGGCATCCGGTCCAGGAAAGATTGACATCACCCCTCCAGAATCGGTACCACAAGCCTATCAGGCGGGAATGAAAAAATTTCAGGAAAACTGTATCCAATGTCATGGGGAGCGGGCCCAGGGATCCGACAATGGCCCAACATTAATTCATGACTACTACAAGCCATCGCACCATGCCGATTATGCCTTCTACAAGGCAGCACAGTCTGGCGTACGGGCACATCATTGGAAATTTGGTGATATGCAACCTGTTCCCAGCGTCACTCGGAAGGACATGGATCAAATCATCCCGTTTGTTCGCTGGTGGCAAAGAGAAAACGGAATCATGTAAACCCATTACCAAATTTTTTTAGATTGGGAACACCACATTGGGAGAAAAAGCAGGTGGTAAAGCCACTGCAAAAAAAGCATACAAATGAAAAATGGGTTAATTGGCGCGTTGCCACTGTCGTTCTGGGTATGTTGGCCTTTGCTATATTTTTGTATCTATCGGAGGCAGGGAAAACACCCCTACAGATCAGCATGGAACTGGCTCAAAGTGGACACAGAAGAATCATCCTCACACCACCAGAGACTGTTCCAACAAAACATCAGGTGGGAATGCAGAAGTTTCAGGAGGATTGCGCTCAATGTCATGGTCAGTGGGCTGGAGGGACCAAGAGAGGACCCAGGTTGGTACACACCTATTACAAGCCTTCTCTCCATTCTGATTATGCCTTCTACCAAGCGGTCTTGTCAGGTGTTCGAGCACACCATTGGAGTTTTGGGAATATGCCTGTTCTTTCTGTCGTTACTCCTGAAGATATGGATCAAATCATCCCGTTCGTTCGGTGGTGGCAACGAGAAAACGGAATTGAATGAACAATGAGTCGAAATCAACATTGATTGAAACAAACTATAAAAAGGAAACCTAAATAGTGGCTATTGGAATGAAGCATAAAAAAAGAACACTCCCGATCGGATCGGTGATGATCATAGCCTTGCTACTGTTCTCAATCAGCTCGATGGTGGAAGCTGCCGGGATGTATCATGGACCATCCGGTTCCAGCCCGATTACCGGATTACCAAAAAACCCCAGTGTCCCCTTTCAATTTGGCCTTGGCATGCAAAAATTCAAAAATAACTGTGCTGATTGTCATGGCCAATGGGCAGAGGGAACCGTGGATAAAGGCCCTCCCTTGATTCATCCCTACTATGAGCCATCTCACCATGGTGACGATGCCTTCTTCAGGGCTGTGTTGTCTGGGGTGAATGCCCACCACTGGAGCTTTGGAGATATGCCGCCCGTGGCCGATGTCACCAAACAGGATGTTGGGCAGATCGTCCAGTTCATCCGATGGTGGCAACGAGAAAACGGAATACGTTAATGGGAAACAGAATGCCTATAAGAATTAGCCGGTTCCCGGTTTTTATCTTGTTGGTTGTGTTACTGATACCCACAGCAAGTTGGTCAGATGAAGAGACAACCAGGGGAAAGGCTATCTATGAACGGGAGTGCCAGACATGTCATGGAATAAATGGCACAGGATCGGAGTTGGATTGGGCAAAACCGTTGGATGGGCCAGGGCTACGCTATCCTCCCCCCCCCTCTAGATCATTCGGCTCATGCCTGGCACCATCCGGATGACGTACTGAAAGGAATTATTATCAAAGGTGGTGAAGATGGACGGATGCCCCCTTTTAAAGGAAAATTAACCGAGGAAGATATAGGTGCAGTCATCCGATTCATGCACTCT
>JBQGBW010000308.1:0-1742 GCA_052043475.1 Magnetococcales bacterium HHB-1 | reverse complement strand
AGGCATCGCTGAAAGCACAAGTTCCCTGGTCCACGCCCTATACTCCTCTTCTGTAATATCATCATATTCTAAAGTTTCTTCTGTGACTTCCATCCAGCGTCTCCTTAAGGTATTAATTAGATGTAGTAATTTTAAGGAATGGTGTAGCCAGTCAGAACGCATAAGCGTTGCAAAAGCTTTTTTGCGCTCCGCTTTTCTGCTCGCAAAACATTTTAGGAAAGCATTGTGTGGTTTATCATCCAGTTCATTCAGAAGAATGACACGTAAATTCTCACCCCAAGGAGAACGCTTGCAGATATAAACGCCCGGAGCTTCCATGGGTTCAAAGCTGAATCTTCTTAGTATATCACGCCTAGGCGTAATCGCACCAACCAAAACGCTTTGTAGCTTCTCCCGATCCAGCTTTTCTCGTTGTAGATAAAAATAGTCATAGGCACTGATTTTCTTGAATGCACCGGCTGTAATGCTTTCACGCATTTTCAGCTCAATCAAAATATGATCTTCTGGCACATCTCTTAAACCATCTGCGAGAAAAAGCCGCTGTTCTTCAGTCCAGAAATCCCCAGTACGCCGAATTAGAATCAAATCGGCGCGAGGATTCTTCACCACCACCTTTTCAGAGAGAACCTCCACCCCTCTGGGTTGCAGAGTTTCTTTTAAAAGATCTCTCAACAAGCAGTGCCAACAGGTTCTCTTCTTCTTATCCTTCAAAAGTTAAACCTCACTTTACCCCGTTTGCAAAAACAACCTCTATGCTACTCCATTATATTTATGCAGTGAACGGATCGCAATCCCCTGCCTGTCTGGGGTGCCGGTCTGACCAGGTGATAACTTTTCTCAGGGGGTAATCCCCCTGCCTGTCCAGGGTGCCGGTCTGACTCAACAACTTGGGAAAAAGGGGTATGAAGTAGCAAGTCGCAATCCCCTGCCTGTCCGGGGTACCGGTCTGACGCGAAAAAGGAATGAATCGTTAGCCCTAGGGTCGCAATCCCCTGCCTGTCTGGGGTGCCGGCCTGACCTCCAGGGAGAGTGGACAATCATGTCCTGGCGTCGCAATCCCCTGCCTTAGCGGGGTGCCGGTCTGACTTGATGGAAGATGTGGAAGGGGCCATTAAAAAGGTCACAATCCCCTGCCTTGATGGGGGAGCAGTCTGACACAAAAGATGGGAGAAACTTCTTTATTCAAACCGTCACAATCCCCTGCCTTGATGGGGGAGCAGTCTGACTATCAACCAGCGTTAATAATTTCTGGTACAGCGTCGCAATCCCCTGCCTGTCCGGGGCGTCGGTCTGAACTGTAGCTCAGGAGTTCATTGCTTTGGGTACTCAGTCGCAATCCCCTGCCTGTCTGGGGTGCCAGTCTGACGTGTGACTGATGATGAATGAGTTGCCCTTTGGGAATGGGCGTCGCAATCCCCTGCCTGTCCGGGGTACCGGTCTGACTTGTGACTGGTGGAATATGTTTACTCCACTGGGGTCGCAATCCCTTGCCTGTCCAGGGTGCCGGTCTGACTCTTTAGAAAATGCTTGAGTATAGGGTAACAGACTTTGATTCAACACTCTTGCTAAAATCAGCAGAGATGATCATTTTAGCAGGCACCGGCCAGGCTTCGCGTGCTAATTTATTGAAAAACCTCCTTCAAAGAATCGACTTCAAAAACACGATCACTCCAGATAGCCAACTGTTCAAGATCTGCATTGAACAACTCTTCCACATGTTCTACTGAAAGAGAGCCAAACTT
>JBQGBW010000307.1:0-1744 GCA_052043475.1 Magnetococcales bacterium HHB-1 | reverse complement strand
GGTGGTGGAGACCGGGGTAATCTGGTTGACCACAAGGGAGAAAGTAAGGTGTGGACGACTCACCAAAGAAGCGCGGCCGGTGGCTTGGGTTTTAATCTCATGGATATCACGCTCATCAATATCGATCTCTGCATACATCTTACCTAATGTACCGATCTTAAAGAGAATATCCCCCTTCCTTACCGGTGCACCGAGCATTTTTTCAAGCTCTCCTTCAATGATAATGCCATCAAATGGTGCATAGACCTTCGCATTACCAAGATGATAGCGCACCTTCTGAAGGCGTACGAAAGACTGCTTCTCCATGGCGCGAGCAATTTTCATATCCGCCAGAGCACCCGCAACACGGTTCTTCTCTGCCTCGTGCTGAAACCGGCTGACATCCGCCGCATGGGACGCCTCTTCTAACAGAAGATCTTGGGTATCGAGTGTGAGAAGTAACTTGTCCTTTTCAACCTGATCGCCAATTTTAACGTGGACCTGATCAATATAACCATCAAAGGGGGCTGGCATAAAGATAAGGTCATCGGTTTTAAGGGTTAAAGAACCTTCCACATGATAGGGCCAGGTGCCAAAGAGAATAAAACCGAAAACAGTGGCAACGGTTAGGGTAATCAGCTTACCCAAGGTTTGATCCACCCCGATCACACGTCCTAGATGCTCTTTTATCAGGGAGAAGAGTCGTGCCCCTAACCAGCGGTCATACCACTTAAGATCCACCAAACGGCGTGCGGTCTGATCACAAACCAGACGCAGATCGTTAAGCTCTTCGGTGGTAAAATCTCTCTTTCTACGTTCACAACTGAGTACGCCGACGGCTTGATTATTTAAGCGGATTGGTAATGTAATCATATAATCCAGACCATGCTGCTTAATAAAGCGCTGATGATCTCTTGTGATGGCATCCTGCTTTGGCGGTGCGGGATAGAGAATCTCCTCATCCTGATCAAAAGCCTCCTCCATGGCGGCTTCTAATGCCTGTACCGACGCCATCTTTGCATTAAACCGCTCCATGCCACTCATCGCTTTAAGACGGATGTAACGCCCTTCAAGCCAACCCAAGGCCGTTTGATCACAATGAAAACGTGTCGCAATCTCATTGCAAAGGGTCATTGCGGCTTGAATAAACTTTCGGCTCTCATTGAGCAGCAAAGAGGTGTCCACTGCATTGGCCATCCGGCGCACATCATGGCGGGCCTGGATCAACTGGCGTTCCTGTTGAAAGGACTGCGCGAGATCTGAAAATGCGCAGAGTTGAAACAGGAGAGGATCCGTCTGGGAGGGGGCATTATGGATCAACAGGACAATGGTAGGGGGGTGGTCTTCTGGGAGGTTCAGACGAATGGTGATGAGCTGATTATCATGGGTATGCTTCTCCAGTGCATGGCCATGATCTAAGGCGTGCTGCACAAGTGGGATTGCACGCTGTTGAAAAAATGCCGGATCCATGTTTGGCGTCTCTGCTGGCCAACAATTCAGACGATGCCACGCCTTTTGATTATAAGTGAGCAGATAACCCTGTTCAGCAGCGCAGAGTTTGGTGAGGTATTTGATATAGGATCGCCAGAAATCGACGGGAGGGCCAGAGAAGGCGCGCAGGGATTGCAGGGTTTTTAATGCTTCCCTTTGGTGCTCAGATATCGAATGGCTCATGGTGTGATGACAATGATTTCTTAAAGAAGATGGCTCAGAAAAAAGAGATATGATCGTATTTTATCAATCATTATGATATGTATCTCATCAA
>JBQGBW010000306.1:0-1744 GCA_052043475.1 Magnetococcales bacterium HHB-1 | reverse complement strand
GGATGCCAACGCATGTATTAGTTGTGGAATAAAATCTCCATGAAGAGCGCCGATCAGCGATTCAATCAATGTTTCAAGATTCCATTGCAGCAGGACCATATTCATCTATGGTATATTCCGCTAAAAGGTGTTGCGAAAGAGCAGATTATGTTCTGGTATACACGGCTTTCTGATGAAGAGAAAAAACGGGCTAAGCGGTTCCGTTTTGAGAAAGATCGACATGCGTTTATCCTCTCTCATGGTGCAATGCGGGCCTGTTTAGCCATTCATCTAAAATGTGCTCCTGAGTTGATCCAGTTTAAAACAGGATCGCATGGAAAACCAGCGCTTGTTGCAGAAAAAACACCGTACCGTTTTAATCTATCCCATGCCCATGGGTGGGCGATTCTGGCAATCAGTCTCAATCATGCGGTGGGGGTTGATCTGGAGAAGATCCGCCGTTTGGATTCTCTCCTTGATTTGGCTCACCGTTTTTTTTCGGTTGCAGAGCGAGAATCTTTAGAAAAGTTATCCGGTAGCGCTTTAAAAGAGGCTTTTTTTTCCTGCTGGTCCCGTAAGGAAGCTTATATTAAACAGCATGGTCTAGGGCTCTCTTTACCGCTGGATGGTTTTACGGTGACCACGCGAACCGATGATCCAGAGAGAATCTTGCTTAAGACAGACTGGAAGCCAGAGGATATCAATCACTCCAGAATCTATGATATTTTTGCACCAGAGGGTTATTGTGCAGCACTCTGTGTGGCCTCTTTGGAGAAGCAGAAGTTACACTGTTTTCATTTTGGATCTTTGGATAAATCAGTGGGATAGAGCGTTGAATGATCTTGTTGATCTCTTATAAAAATTGGGCAGTATCGAAGATCAGTACAATGCGAACGATGCGACCGGCTTGGATATGGAAAAGTTGCGACATGGGTGTGGAGATACCAGGTTTGGAGAATGTGTATAGGAGATTGACCCACTCTTCATCTTCGAAGACCCTCTCCAAATGATAAGTGCAGTGCTCTGGTGGATTGGCAACCAGTGCTTCCACATACTCCTGGGCGGACTCGAACTGGTGAAATGGCCCTTCGAATTTCAGGTTCTTTGCAAGGATGTCGAACAATTGCTCCAGGTTTTTACCGGAGTAGAAGATCTCCATGTACTTGAGCGCAACGTCCAGGGAGGATCCTGTTGAGGTTTCTTCCATTGGTTGAAGCTCCTTATTCTGCTGATCGCCAGTTTTTTTTGTTTTTTTATAGAAAAAAAAATAGTGTTGTCATCCACATGAGATCAAGATGTCAGTTTCTATCATCAATGAAAATGTTCTACGAACAATGATCCAAATTGTGAAACCAAAGAAGGCGTATTGCAACGCGCTATGCATTTAGGAACATCATGCTGTCGTTTGCAGAGGGAGGCTCAGTTCATTGTTGCTCAATACGACTTAACAGATCGTTAAGATCACGGGTAACCGAGCTATGGGTATATTCATCATCCGGGTGCGGTGTTTGACCGGGTTGCTGAAAATGGGGTCTCTCTTGATAAATTTCTCCCCACCGGACATCAACCTGGCGCACAAATTCATGGAGCATTGCTGTTTTATCTAAAATGGGCTGGATAATCTCAATGAGTGCATTGAGTGGGTTATCGAGATGTTGATCAATGGTGGGTCCATTGGCTTTGATGCGGCGTTTAAGGATTGATTTTAAAGCACCAGAGGCGTCACGGACATTTTGATCAACAAACTGGCTGAGCATTTGCGTAG
>JBQGBW010000305.1:0-1749 GCA_052043475.1 Magnetococcales bacterium HHB-1 | reverse complement strand
AGAGACACTGATTATCGCCAAACAGAAACACTCCTTTGCCGCTCTGCGCACCTTCTTAGAGACCTTCAAATCCACCAAAACAGATCAACATAATCAATCAGAGAGACTCTCACCACAACAGACCGCCCCAGAGATTCAATTATCCCAAGAAGATCAAACCAGACCACCAGAATCTGAACCACCGCCTGTACCGACACCTGTCGAACCTCAACGACCTCTGTCCACACAAGAAACAACCTTACAAGCACCGCGTTCTCAAGAGCGCAGTGCACCAACACCTCCTGCACAGACACCCCAAAAAACACCCCAACATACGCAAAAATCCCACCCCAACCGCCGTCGCAGCGATCAACAGCCCAAAGATAAAATATTGCGCATCGATCAGAGTCGGATCGACCGACTGGTTGATCTGGTCGGTGAGTTGGTGGTGGCGAAGAACAGCGTCCCCTTTCTTGCCCGTCGCGCTGAAAAAACCTATGGTGTAAAGCCCTTAGCCCAGGAGATCCTGGAATTTTTTGATGTCATCAACCGCCTCTCTGGGGAACTACAATCCTCAATTATGCAGGTACGCATGATGCCGGTCTCCACCATTTTTGGTCGGTTCCCAAGACTTGTGCGCGACATCTCCAGAAAACTGAATAAAAAAATCCGCCTCAGTATGGAGGGCGGCGATACTGAGGCGGATAAAAATATTGTCGAACTGCTCTCCGACCCCCTCATTCACCTGGTGCGCAACAGCTTAGATCATGGTATTGAACCACCGGAGAAACGCCAGGAGGTGGGGAAAGATCCCGAAGGTGAGATCCGTCTTGTCGCCTTTAAGGAGAGCGATAAGGTGATCATCGAAATTCATGATGATGGTAAGGGTATTGATCCAGAGATCATGAAGAAAAAAGCCTATGAGAAAGGGATTATCGATGAAGAGCGATTAGAGAGTATATCCGATGAAGAGGCGATTCAACTGATTTTTGCCGCCGGATTCTCCACCGCAAAAGAGGTCTCCGACCTCTCCGGTCGTGGTGTGGGCATGGATGTGGTGCGCTCCGCAGTTGAACAGGTGGGAGGTCAGGTGACCGCACACAGCCAGAAAGGCTATGGCTCCAAAGTTCGCCTGGAATTACCGATGACCATGGCGATCAGTCGTGTCATGCTGATTGAACAAAATGGCTCACTCTATGGTGTCCCTCTAGAGATCGTCTCGGAGACCATCCGAGTCTCCTCCAAAGAACTCCACATGATCAAAGATCAGGAAGCCACCCTCCTGCGCGGTGAAATTCTCCCTCTGGTTCGCCTGCACGAACGCTTAAACCTTCCTGAAAAACAGACAGAGAAAAGCCACGAAGATCTCGCTGTGCTGGTGGTTCGTCCTTTTGGTGAAGATATCGGCCTGGTTGTGGATAACTTCCAGAAAGGGGTGGATATTGTCATCAAACCCTTAGATGGTATTCTCGCAGGTCTTGGCGCTTACGCAGGCGGTGCGCTCTTAGGCGATGGACGGGTGCTGCTGGTTCTCAACTTAAAGGAGCTTCTCTGATGCCGATCACGCTCACCGATACCGAAGCCATTTTCACCGATACAAGCGATATCGAAGAGGCCGAAGTCCTGCTGGATTGGCTCAAAGAGAACCCCGAAGGTTTGATCAACCTTAAGGCGTGCAGCCACATCCATACCGCAATATTTCAGGTTCTTCTTGCTCTAAAACCCAACTACAACCATCCCCCTGAAGACCCTTTTTTAAAAGAAAAAATC
>JBQGBW010000304.1:0-1764 GCA_052043475.1 Magnetococcales bacterium HHB-1 | reverse complement strand
GTAAGAGCGCATGCTCTTGATCTGAGGCTAGCCATCCGCGGACGACCCGCAGTAAGAGGCCTGATCTAATAAAAATCGTCTGGTTTGAATTCAATGAGGTGCTCACGTATCACTGTGACTCAATGATACGCGAACAAAAGAGGTTATTTAAAAGATTAGGAGTTAGACGATTCGACTTCGTCGGATTCTTCAGAACGCCCGATGAGCAGCTCTTCCCGTAACACCGGCACATCGCGCGGCGCATCAACACCAACACAGATCTGCTGCGTTCCTTTAATCTTAACTACGGTAATCCGGATATCATCGCCAATACGGATCGATTCATCCACGCGTCGTGTCAGTACAAGCATATTCCACCTCAATCCGTTGAAAACTTTCATCCATGAAACGTTTTGCCAATATCCTATGTGCAAACGTCTTCAGGAATTCACGGTCTCAGCATGCCACAGATGTGTGTGAATACAACGAAACTACTTGGAAATTGATACTCGCTTTGTCGGACAATTTTTTGTAAGTAAATTACTTAAAAAGCGCTGATGACTAGTAAGTTTCACACAGATCAAGGTAGTGATTCCTTTGTATAGCGCAATATACAATTAAGAAGTCGTCGTTATAGCAATCGAACGACTAATCATTGGAGCCATCAAACAATTCCACAGAACGGAGAACAAACATGTCTTTACCACAGCCAGTTTGGGATCTCTGGATCCGTCTTGGTCACTGGTTGATCGTTGCAGGTATCATGTTCCAGCAGATCTCAGGTGAGAATATTGAGTTGGTCAACATCCACGCAACAGTTGGGATACTCCTTGGTGGTTGGGTTCTTTTCCGCGTCATTTGGGGATTCACTGGGCCTTACCATGCGCGCTTCGCAAGTTTTCCACCACCTTCACCAAAAACTGCAGCAGCGAGTCTTAGGCGCGTTTTGAATAAAGAAACTGAAGAAACAGTCGGACATTCAGCGATCGGTGGCCTCGCCGTTTATCTACTTATTACATTGATTGGGTTAACCGCTCTAACAGGCATGGCCTCATCAGACGATATCTTTTTCTCAGGCCCCCTGGCGCCATTTGTATCGGCCAACATCATAGATCTGGCAAGTCGCGCACATCCGATACTCAGTAAGGCTGTACTTGTAACCGTGATCATTCATGTATTGGCTGTGCTCTGGCATCAGTTTGCAATGCGAGAGCGACTGATTCAGGGAATGATCACTGGGCTAAAACCAAGTTTTGCATCGCAAACACCAGCACCACACCCGTTTTCAAAGATGATTCTGTTACGAGGATTCGTGATTTTTTCGCTATGCATCGGAGGCACATATGGACTTTTCGGTATCTATCTCGGCTGGTAATCAATCCCCACGATTGCTTTATGACGCGCTCCGCAGACTCCAGCTATGGCTTTAAACGCCCCACTGACCGTCGCATACTCTCCTGGTGCGATGGGTTGATTGACGCTGTCTTCAAAACTTGAGAGTTTCCCCATATACCTCGACATATCAGACCAAATTTTTAGTAACGCTCTTTAGCTGTCGGTCGCTTTTCCTGAAACATCGCAGCCATTGGATCATCAAATTTATAATCACTACTTGCGAATACCCCTGACGAAACTCATACGCTTTTTCAGCGTCAGAAGCCCATGCCGTGGTTGAGAGTGCTGCTAAAATCAAACTTCCTGCAATTACACGCATTCAAATCATCCCTTCTTTGTTAAAGTCACACTCAGACATCCAAGTATGAGAGGCTTCAGTGAATACCGGAT
>JBQGBW010000303.1:0-1784 GCA_052043475.1 Magnetococcales bacterium HHB-1 | reverse complement strand
GACAGGATAAGGATCAATTCGCATTGATCATGCCCCAAACAACGGAGGATCAAGCTGTCGAAGTTTTCAGGCGACTTATTCGGAACTTCAAGAAAGAGAATCACCATGGTATTACGTTCAGTATCGGTATTGCGCAAACCGGACCTGAAGCCTTTGTGGACCATGGACACCAGTTGCAAAAGCGTGCGGAAATGTGTCTTACAGAGGCTCAACAGCATGCTCAAACTTTGCCTGGGTTTTATATTCGCCGTGCTGGTCTCCCCCAGGCTTGATTTTTGTAGGTGAGTTCGTTTGGTGAAAATAAGGTACTTTGGATACGACGATGGAACCGACACTGCTGGTTTGCATCAATCAACGCGCGATGGCGGATAGCTGTTTTCGGCGTGGTGGTGCTGAGTTGATTCCAATTTTGGAAGAACGATTGGCGGCTGAGAATATGGCTGTGACAATTGAGGCTGTTCATTGTTTAGGTCACTGTGCCAAAGGACCGAATATACGGTGTGCGCCAGGTGGGCCTTTTTTTGAACAGGTGGATCGCGGGCGGATTGGTGATATTGTTTTAGCAGTTAAGCAGTGGATGGAGAAAACAGGAAAAAACTGAGTGATTAGCTGAAATCTTTTATACATTCTAAAGGAGATTCATGCCACCACAGTGCCCGGCGGGGTCCAAGTGGACCTTGCACCCCGACGGAGTCCAGAGGCAGAGCCTTTGGTGGGGTCATAGGGGCGAAGTCCCATTGGCGCAAAGTTAGGAATTTCATTGTCTAACCTTATAGGAGTATGGCTCTGTATAAGGGGATGGACAATGGATATCTTCGAGAAAAGTCAACATGATGATGGCTGGTCGACGATTCAAGCTCTTCTGCCTGATGGGTGGAGAGAGCAAACCAGAACGCAAGGAGTTCTTCAGCGAAAAAGCCGGAAATTTTCTTCTCTAGATGCCTCGCTCAGAACATTGCTGATCTGCCTTGCAGGAGATCGCTCCTATCGGGTGACATCAGCAATGGCAGAAATGGCTGGGTTAGCATCTGTCACGGATGTCACGATTATGGATCGTCTGCATGCCTCTGCTGGCTGGTTCGAGTGGATGTCCAGGGAAATACTGAAAGACATTGGAATTAAACATGATTTTGGCATCCCCATCAAATTGATTGATGCAACAAATGCACGAGAAACCGATGATCGCGTATGGAGAATTCACTTTTCCTACAGCCTTGAATCAATGCGCTGCTGCGATTTTCATCTAACGGATAAACATGTTGGAGAATCATTCCGCCATTTTGAAATCAGTCCTGGAGAACTTCTGGTTGGAGATCGCGCCTATGCTCGCCATCGGGATATCGGTCATGTCATCAGGAATGGTGGTGACGTCCTGGTCAGAATATCTCCCTCCAAGACTCCGATATACGATTATGATGGCAACTTGAGATTTTCATTAAGAGATTGAAAAGTATATTGAAATTTAGTGGTATCCGTAGACACTCCTGCCCAAAGCATGCGAGAGCTTGGTTCCAAGGTAAGCTGTTTGTGGCTATTTTGGCTGAAAAGATATCATCCGTTGCAGACCATTTTTTTTTCCAGCCGTATTGGACTTGAGCGCACCAGTATGGCGGCAATGTCAAATGTGCATTGACGTGTTGAAACAAGCGGTCGCTGCTCTTCCTGTTGACGAGTTGTTCTTACGGTGGGACCAAGTGACCCTCAGACTTAAAGAAGGGAAGCGAAAACGATTGAATCAATTGGAAAAAACGCAAAACCTTATCTGTTAACTTTGCGCCAATGGG
>JBQGBW010000302.1:0-1800 GCA_052043475.1 Magnetococcales bacterium HHB-1 | reverse complement strand
ATTTGTTCGCACACTCAATAACTCGTTTTCTTGTCTTAAGATGATGCCAAAGCTTGCTTCCACATTTTGGACATATGAAACCGTCTGGCCAACGCAGTTGGATAAGAAAGTCAAAACATCCATCTTCAGTCGAAAAACGAAGGCTGAAATCAAGTAAATTATCTGGAATATCCATCTCAAGCATGTTTGTTTGAGTGCAGAGAAAAAGACTTTGATAATTGTACTATAGCCTGCACCAACCGGATACCCATATTATTTAGTTCATGTCTTGGAAAAACAAGGAAAAAATGAAGGCTATGAATATACTTCCCCTCCCTTGCCAGAGAATATGAATGATCTCTCTGATAAGCTTGCTTATGTTGCAGCACAAAGCGAAGTGGCTTCAATGATGCGTGAATCTGGTCAGCCGGGGGTAGCTATGAGTCTTCTGAAAAATGATGTTCTTTCTTCAAGTGAAATGTTAGGAGAACAAGCGTTGGCAATCAATGCTAAAATTCAGATAGCCTATATGAAGCTGTCTGAAGGGCGTTCAGATGAAGCAAAACATATACTTGAAAAAGAGGTGTTGCCAGAGACAGAATCTTTTGATCCCCCTAAGTTGCACATTATCGCACTAGGTGTTCTTGCAGATCTCTATCTGTCTAGGACTCTTTATGACAAAGCGCTTGATATTTTGACTGGTCAAGCGGTTCCTTTATGTTCTCAACTTGGAGATAAGGGGGTAACACTTGATATCCAAGGGAAGGTTGTTAAGTGTTTCATAGCAAAAAAACAATGGGAACAAGCAGAGCAGATTCTGAGAGATTTACTTATTCCTTCATATAAGGAGATGGATAATCAGCGGGATTATGCGATCTCTTATGGTCATCTGGCCGATATTCTTATCCATCGTGAAGCTTTTGATGAGGCTCTACATATCCGTCAGAATATAGAACTTCCTGCTTTTGAATCCTTGCGAGATTTTCGGGAAGCTGCGATCTCATTGGGAGGCGTTGCGGAAATTTTATCTGTGCGAGGAAGAGATGATGAAGCGCTTCATATTTTAGAAAATGAAAAGTTACAGATTTTGAAACATTTAAATGATGTTCGGGAGTCTGCTTATACGCAAATGGATATAGCAAGCCTCTTTCTTAAAAAAGGTAATCTCTCTAAAGCGTTACAGCTTTTAGAAAATGAAGTATTACCCATTCTTGAGCAAAATGAGGATCGCGCTGCTGAGGTTGTCAAGGGGAGAATTGATATGATCCGTCATGTATATGAAAAACAGCCAGCTTTTAAGTCCAATAAAAAAGAGCGGGCACGATTGAATGAGATAATCCTTCTACACGAGCAATATGGAACAAAGCTGAGGTGGATGAAAAAACATGAATACCATGATCATAAAAGTGTTGAGATGATTTTTGGGCGAGATCAATATCTGGTGCGTGTATCATCGCAGCTTGATTATCTCCTTTTTGGGGGTATTATGGATCTGCTGTTTATGTTGAAACCGATAGAGAATCTACAAAAAAACTATAACAAGTATGGCCTGCGGAGATTTAAGGACTGAGTCCCCTGAAAAAAGCCCGTTCGAGCTTGGGCGTATCTCCTGGCCAGCTGACCATTTGATGTGAAAACCTCGTCAAACGGTTCTGGGAATCCTACACACCCTTCCTTGATCTGTTTTCCAAAGCCAAAAACAGTGTGAAACGAAGGGTTTTTACCCCATTATGCTGGAACTGGCTCTGTTTTTCCCGCTTTCCCTGCTATTTGGGCACACCGGTAGCGTAGAAAACGCTTCACATTGCTGGCCAGAGCCTT
>JBQGBW010000301.1:0-1805 GCA_052043475.1 Magnetococcales bacterium HHB-1 | reverse complement strand
GCATTTGTCAAGGTATAAAGATACTTTTTAGGCGGATGAGCCCCATTTGGATCTGGTCAATGATCGGCCTGAGCTTTGGCAATCGTTATCGGGTCAGGAGATTGATCAGGCGCTTCGGGAGGCGGCCCCGGAACAGAATCGTTTGGATGGTCGTGAGTTGGAACGGTTGGCTTCATTTATTGGTGCCATTGCGGATATGTCCACGCCCTCGATGGAGCCCTATTCCAATGCGGTTTCCGAGGTGAGTGATTGTTTGGGATATCTGCTTTCATTGGATGATGAGAAGCGTCGGGATTTACGGGTTGCGGGGGCGTTGAGTGGGGTTGAGCGTTTGATGTTGGCCCCCCAGGAGGCGATGAGAAGGCGGGCTTATCAATTGCAGCAGATAAGGCTTCCCAATTTTACCAATACCAAGCGGGCGATGTTTAACCATGCGGCCCATGGTTTCCGATTGCTATTCAGTCCCTCATTTAATTTTAATTTGTCCTCGGTATTATCGCCCTTGGAGAATCAGATATTGGCGGTATCGGGGGCCTTTGTCAGTTTGGCGGGTGCCCGGGTTGAGAAGGGTATTGAGATGATGCGGGAGTTGGTGGTTGATGGGGTATTGAATCGGGCTGTTGCGACGGCTTTATTGGATCATTGGCCGATGGTTGAGGAGGCGATGGTTTTGGGACGGGAGAAGGAGAAGGGGAGGATGAAGGAGTTTGCCCGTCTTGCCCATCGGAGTGATGCTTGGGAATTGGGGAGATTGATGGCCTGATTGGTTGAGGATTGAGAGGGGTAGGGGAGAAGCCTCCTTCAGGAGATTGAGGGAGGCTTTTTTTTGTTTATTTTTCAAAGCGGGCCAGATTGTTCAGAGCTTGAGCCCAGAGAACATATTTATTTTCAGCCAGTTCGGTGATGGTTGTGGCCCCCAGGGCATTTTTCAGGGCTTCCGCTTTGGCTGGAGATATCCCTTGAAGAACTTCAGGTGATTGCTGGATGATCTCCTTTAAGGGTTTATCCTCCCAAGCTTTATCAAGGGTTTCCGATAAGCTTTCATTGGCTGGCATTGGCGCATCTCCCAATTGGATGACGGGTTGATCGGAATCGAGGGTATCCATTGTGCCAGAGATACCGATGCCAACTCAATTCCATCCACAGCAGAAGGTGATTTAAGGTGACTCTTTGGTGATTGATCAAATTCTTTTCAGTCACCTGATTTATATTTTAATAGCAAATATTTAGGTTAAAAGGTGACTGAAGGTGACTTATTATTTCAATGTTCACCTGAAAAAAATTCTCCAAAAAACAGAATGAAATTGTATTCTGTGAGAAGTGCGAAAGATGAGTCACCTTCAGTCACCTTTTGCCTTTTTACCTTTTTAAAACAATATGAAAAGGGGTGACCGATGGTGTTTTTACAAGTCACCCATAAGTCACCTGTGGCCAAAGAGGCCATCCCCCTTCAATAGGAAATAGGGTCATTCTAAAAGTTTGATTTGACAAAATCTATAAGATATATAGAGTGAAATTATCATCATTCCTTAATCCAGATATGATCCCTGGTTTGATTCTTCATCATCGGAGTTGTTATGCCGGATTATGATCTTCATCAGCTAAGCGCGGAATCCTTTGAACAGATGGTTCAGGCCATTGCCAAAATATAGATATCCGGTCTCTTCAGCTTCTTATCGGGATCGGCAAATTTGGCCAGCTCTTTTTTAAACTCCTTTAAGGCCCACTCCTGCCCTTTATTGGTATCAACCCTCTCCTTTTTGAATTTGGCTTGGATCACGCAATAGACTCTCTCATCCCCCTGG
>JBQGBW010000300.1:0-1810 GCA_052043475.1 Magnetococcales bacterium HHB-1 | reverse complement strand
ATTATAGCGACCTTTATAAACCGCAAGCCTCCGGATGGAAGATTGCGAAGAAGAGCATCAAACGCCTGGCACACTACAGCCAGAAGAATCAAATTCCCTTAATCTTTATCAACTATCCCGAACTCCATGAACTTAAAAATTATCCTTTTCAAAAGGTGAATCAACAACTGCAACAACTGACAAAACAGGAAGCCATTCCCTATATTGATCTTCTGCCTTCAATCAAAGATGAAAAACCGGAATCGCTATGGGTCAGCCCTGGAGACGCGCACCCCAATGCAAAAGCCAATCAACGCTACACACAATATCTTCTGAAACAGCTTCCTCAATATATCAATCTAAACTAAATATCGGTACGACAGCGGGGACAGATCACCCGTGGTTCCCGCTCATCCACATCCCAACCATCACTCACCGCCTCTTTTGGCGTACCCAAAAACCAGGAGACCCCATCGGTGGGACGGCGGCCTGAAGAGTGCCGCCGATCAAGCCCTTCCGGGGGCGGTTGATTTAAAATACGGCGCTCACGCTGATTTCGACGTCCTCTCCTTAAGCGCTGCTCCTGCTCAGGCTGATCCCGATCACGACGGCGATCCTGAGCATAAATCTCATGAGGATTACAGGCATCACAAAATAAAATCATTCGAATGGTCATTGTTCCGTCCTTAAAGACAGTGCATGTTACTGTAACCAAGTGCCCTTTTATATGAATACGTTAAATCGTAATCACACAGCACAGCCTAAAGGCAAAGCCATCGCAACCCTGCACTGTTTCTAATTGATTCTTATCTGCCTTAAAGTTAAAAGATCCCTATAATTTTTGTCAAAATTTTTTATAATCTTAAAAAAGCTTTTTTTAAGGAATGCCCCCCATGTCCAGAAACTTTTCTCCCACCAGAAAAATCGATCCCGATAACTTTGTTCTATCCGTCATCATCCCCTGCTACAACGAACAGAGCACCATCGACCAACTCCTGAAAAAAGTGATCGAAGCACCGATCAAGCAGAAAGAGATCATTGTCATCGATGATGGCTCCACCGATGGCACGAAAGAACGGCTCAAAACAGCGTTGGCCGATAAAATTGACACCCTTCTATTCCATGAACAAAACCAAGGAAAGGGTGCGGCACTCCGTACAGGCATCACCAAGGCGACAGGCGATATTATCATCATTCAGGATGCGGACTTAGAGTATGACCCAAAAGAGTATCCTAAAATTTTAAAGCCCATTCTTAACTATAACGCCGATGTGGTGTATGGCTCACGATTTCGCGGTGGAGAGATGGTACGCGTCGCCTTCTTCTGGCATATGGTCGCCAATAAACTGCTCACACTGCTCTCCAATTTTTTCACCAACTTAAACCATACCGATATGGAGACCTGCTATAAGGCGGTACGTCGAGAACTTTTACAGTCGATCACCATTAAAGAGAACCGTTTCGGTTTTGAACCTGAGATTACCAGTAAACTCGCGTACCGAAACCCTGTGGTCTTCGAGGTCAGCATCTCCTACTTTGGCCGCACCTATCAAGAAGGGAAAAAAATTGGCTTCAAAGATGCCCTGCGCGCGCTTTTTGTCATCTTAAAATATGGCGTCTTCCGCTGGCTTAACCGGTAATAGACATTGATTCCCATAGGCGCCTCGCCCATAATAATACCTCTGACACCTCTAAAAACAGCGCGATCACAATCAATCGATTAAAATAATTACCATGGATAATCCAATCATTAAACTCCCTGAACCCTTTGTCGATCAACGCGGCGTGATTCAACCTTTAGTGGATGAGGTGATGCAGAGCGCGGTGATGA
>JBQGBW010000299.1:0-1827 GCA_052043475.1 Magnetococcales bacterium HHB-1 | reverse complement strand
TCAACATCACGAAAATTTTTAAAATTTTTAAGCCGAATGGTGTCAAGTCTCATTTTATAATCAATTTAGGTTGGTAACTTTGTTTAAACGATCTTGCTTATAATACGACAAAGTACCCTTTGATGCAGAAAAAAATTGCAGGCTTTTTTTTATAGGGTTTTGCTATGAGGGATACTTTCATTTAGAATCAGGCTGTTTTCTTGGCTTCCATATTGGCTATAAGAGGGTTTGGTGGGCTGTGCTATGAAAAAAAAATCCCCTTTGATCTACCCTTTAGCGCTTCTGCTGCTTCTTCAGGGGTGTGCACCGCTGATTATTGGTGGTGGTGCTGCTACAGGCGCTCTGGCTGTGGGGGCGATCACTGAGCGCCGTACGGTGAAAAATCTTTGGCAGGATAATGTGATCGCCAATAAAATCCGTATGGCGATTTTATCGGATCAACAGGTGAGTGCGGGCAATATTAATGTTTCGGTCTATGAGGGCAAGGTTCTGCTCACTGGAGCGGCCGCCTCTCCTCAGGAGATCGCCAAAGCCGTTCAGATCGCCAGGACAACGCCAGGGGTCAAAGAGGTAGCCAGCGAGTTGAAGGTGCAGCATGAAACCGCAACAGAACTGGCGTTCGATGCCTTAATCAGCAACAAGATTAAATTTAATATGCTGGCGGACCGTTATGTCTCTGGGTTGGATATTCATGTAGAAACGACCAAGCAGGTGGTTTTTTTAACCGGAATCGCCAGAACCGTTGGTGAGCGGGATCGTGCCATCGAGATCTCCAGTTCTGTGGAGGGGGTGCGTGAGGTGGTCAGCTATGTAGAAATTCGTCCACCAACTCCTGTCGCTGCACCTGTGAGCACACAGCAGATGGCACCGGTACACTTTAATCCCGGACAGCCAGGCTATAATCCAAGGCAATTAGGCTCTGTGAGAAAAAACAGGCCGCCAATAAATAGGGATAGGGGTGTTCAAATTGATTCTGGCGCGCAGCTTCCACCTGCATCAGAAGAGGATTCGGACTCTCCTTTTCCAACACCGCAAAAAGATATGTTGGATAACCCACCGCTGCTCACGCCGCCTTAAATAAGAGTATTTTTTAAATCATGCGCGATATACCTTCTTTAAGTGATCGCTTTTTTCGCCGCTTAAAAAGAGCGGTGGGAGATGCTGAAATTATTGATCATGGTCCTGGTCTGGAAGCCTATGCCTGGGATAATACCGGTGAACGCTTTTTACCCCAGGCGGTGGTGCTGGCTGAGAATATGATGCAGGTGCGTGGTGCACTGCGTATCTGTGCTGATGAAGATATTCCTATTACACCGCGCGGGGCAGGAACGGGCAATGTGGGTGGTGCTTTGGCGGTATCTGGTGGGGTGGTGCTCTCACTGAGCCGGATGAATCGTATTTTAGATATCTCCCCTTCAGATCGATTTGCGATTGTGGAGCCTGGTGTGATTAATCAGCAGCTACAAAAAAAGCTGCAACCCCATAACCTTTTCTGGCCTCCCGATCCCTCCTCAAAAAAAGCCTGCTCGATTGGCGGCAATCTGGCGATGTGTTCGGCGGGACCGAATGCGGTACGCTATGGTGTGGTCCGTGACTGGGTGATGGCTTTAGAGGCGGTTCTTCCCACAGGCGAGGTGATTAAAACCGGTTCTAAAACCAGTAAAGGGGTGGTGGGGTTTGATCTGACACGGCTCTTGGTCGGCTCCGAAGGCGCGTTGGCGGTGATCACAAAAGCCACTTTAAAGCTGGCACCACGTCCAGAATCACGCCATCTGATGCGGGCGCTTTTTAACTCAATCGATCAGGCCGCCAATGCGGTGATGCATC
>JBQGBW010000298.1:0-1838 GCA_052043475.1 Magnetococcales bacterium HHB-1 | reverse complement strand
GGTTGCTGAAGCCAAAGAGATCAGTAATCAGGTGGAACAGCGCGTGATTCAAAAGGTACCGCATATTGGTGATATTGGTGTGCATTTTCAATCAGCTAACGAGGATCTGCCCGAATTTGGTGAAATCAAGGAGGAGATCATTAAGTTTGAACAAGAGCAGAAGCTTCAACAGCCAGAGCTCAATGGAGAACTGAAACCGTGAACGGTCTGGCTTGGCTTGCGCTTGGACTGTTTTTGACGCCATTTGTTTTAATTCACTTGAAATTGGTGGAGCGTCATACCGCAGTTCTGGCTGGGGCCGGGTCTTTTCTTGTGTTGGGCATCATTTTTGACTTCTATGGATTTGTTCAGATTATTGAATCGATCTACTTTGAGACACTGGCGCTAATCTCTGCCATGTCTCTGATCTCTTATACCTTGGCACGTTCTGGGCTGTTTGCAGTGATTGCAGAACGTGCCGCACGCTATGCCGGCAATGATTCCTGGCTGATTCTGGTTCTTTTTGCGCTGATCACCTACACGCTCTCCACAGTGGCCAATAATCTGGCTACCATGGTGGTGATCATCCCCATGACACTGACCCTCTGTCGTACGTATGGTCTAAATCCTATCCCGATTACCATGGCTGAACTGATCGCTTCTAATCTGGGCGGTGCGTCAACGCTGGTGGGGGATTTTCCCAATATGATTATTGGTGCAGTGGGGGATCTTCATTTTATCGACTTTATCGGCAATATGATGGCACCTTGCCTGGTTTTGCTGGCTGTGATGCTGCTCTTTTTTCAACATCGGGTGGGCCATCAATACGCTTCATCGCGGGTTGCTTCGGTGAGAATCTCACAGCAGGCCAGAATTCATGATCGCTATGCGCTCAATCTGGGACTCTCTATTCTCACTATGGTGCTGGTGGGCTTTTTGTTGGCCGATTTTCTATCGGTACGACCCGCTGTCATCGCCTTTTTTGGGGGAGGGTTAATCCTGCTACTGATTCCTCCCAGGGTGCAGAAACTTTTCAGTGCAATCAATGGAGGTGATATTCTCTTTTTTCTTGGTCTGTTTATCATGGTTGGGGGGCTACAGGCGGCTGGTATTTTGCAGGCAATTCGCGCGCTGATTTTTCAATGGGGCGGTGGCAATCACACGCTGGAGCTTTTGATTCTGCTCTGGATGGCCGGTTTAACCACACCACTGCTCAATGCAGGACCTGCAACCGCTTTTTTTATTCCTGTTGCAGCGGAAATGAACCAGGTCATTCCTGGAGATACGGTGTGGTGGGCGCTCTCTTTAGGGGTTCTGGCGGGTTCGTCAGCAACCTTGACTGGAGCCACTGCTGGACCTCTGCTACTCAGCCAGTTGGAGAAATATCCTAAAAATCAGATCTCTGATCCTATAGGACCGACACATCTCGATTTTCAGGAGTATATCCGCTGGGGCGGACCAATTATGATTCTCTTTTTAGGCTTTTCAACCTTTTATATTATGGTCCTTGCATCGTAATTATGAAATTGTCCAAATCTACACAACCCACAGTTCCGTTTTGTCATCAGGGGTGGAAAGTTCCTGCTGTACTACTGATTGCACTCTTTTTTGGTACAGTGGCTTGGGGTGTTCATCTTATGGGAGATCATGAAGAACTCCTAGAAGGCGACATCTTAGATGGTGAAGATCTTTCTGTGCAATCGCTCAACCCCTTGCGCGGCATTGCCATGACCACGGGACTGAGTGTCACCGATGTGGCTGTAAGGGCTGCACTGGTGAATATTGCGGGGATGTCACGCCAGAAGACCTATGCCAGCGTTGGTTCAGGCGTCATCGTGAATCCCAAAGGGTATGTGTTT
>JBQGBW010000297.1:0-1840 GCA_052043475.1 Magnetococcales bacterium HHB-1 | reverse complement strand
ATATCGGCATACTTGATAATATCATCATGCCATTTATTGCCCATTGCAATACCGGTTGTGCTTAGGAACACTTGAAAATCGGGGTGGATCGATTTGGCGAAAGCGATTTTTTCAAAAAGGTTTCGATCCAGAAAGACGTCACCAAAGCCACATAAGTCCAGTAGCTTGATTCCCAGGTCCTTGGATTCCAGTACGATTTTTTTCCAGAGATTCAAGGTCATGGTTTGCAGGGGCGGCTCCAGTTTTTCGCGTGGGCACATGATGCATTTGGCACTGCACTTGTTGGTCACCTCGATGGTGATTTCCTTGTTATCGAAGTATTCCATCAATGATTATCCCATATTTTTGGCAAAAGATGGGACCGATCAGATCCGGTACTTTTGCTTTACAGTTTGCTTCGATGTTGCGCACCTGCCATAGCGCTCGGATACAGAGCGGCCAAAAGGTTTGCGACCTCATCTGAATTTGTACACCAATAAAACTGGTAAAGATGTTTGATCGGTCTCCAAAGGATCTTTGCGTCAATCAACTTCAAGAGAGCGGATCAATATCGGTGTGAATGGCGTTGGAAGTCGTTCTGGCGGTTGATTGGCTTGGCTCTTCATTCCGAGTGAGTTCATGGTTATTTGAGATACCGTTATGCTCCTTCGAGGGTTTGTGAGCACTGGGATTTATACACCGATTTTTATGCATTGAATCCGGAGTGTCCAGCCCTTTCAGGTATAGTGATACCATCGGTGCTTCTCTTGGCGAAAGCAGGGTGGTTGCGTGGTGTGCCGCCCAGTTTGAGATAGACTTCATCGTACCAGCGTAGAGTGTCGGAAATATGAAACTGTGGGTTTTGAGGATAAAGATAGCTGTACAACACCTGCATAAATCGGTATTCGTTGATGGTATTGACATCCAGGATAAGATCAGGACGTTGAAAAGCCTTGGGGCAGATGGGTGTACCGATGGTAAACCGTTGAGGGTCGACGGCCTTATGTGAAGCATAATCGAGAAAGTTATTGGAGACATGCTCCCTTTGATCAGGATCAAAGTTGGTGCGATGAACCTCTTCCAAGGTCTTGAAATCGAAAGCTTCGGCTCCAATGCCATCCGGATAGCCGCTGTTTTGGATGGGAGAAAGGTTTGTTGAGAAGTGAAAATCGTTTTGTTGGTGAAACTCAATGATGCGATCAATTTCCCGAGGTTCCGGGGTGGTGTTGTCTGCAGGTAGGCGTATTACAACGGTGGTGTTGAATGCCAAGGCTGCACGATAGTATCGATCCACCAGATCATCTTCGGAGCCACGGAAGGATGGAACGTCGTAACGTTTTGCCAATGTATCCAAGGAATCATTCTGGGGTGTGTCCGGGATGGCCAGAACGATGTGATCCACGCGTTGACACCGTTTGACACGCTCAAGAATTCGACCGACAAGCGGTTCACCGGCCAGATCCATCATGGATTTTCCGGGAAAGCGGGTTGATCCCATACGTGCCTGAAGGATGAGGGAAACGGTCATGAAGTGCAGATCCTCACGGAGTTTTCGTAAAATACCAATGATCCATCAACACAGCAATGAGTGTAAAGGAAATCAATGACCACGCGAAAAACTGGAGCCGCCCCTGCAAACCATGACCTTGAATCTCTGGAAAAAAATCGTACTGGAATCCAAGGACCTGGGAATCAAGCTACTGGACTTATGTGGCTTTGGTGACGTCTTTCTGGATCGAAACCTTTTTGAAAAAATCGCTTTCGCCAAATCGATCCACCCCGATTTTCAAGTGTTCCTAAGCACAACCGGTATTGCAATGGGCAATAAATGGCATGATGATATTATCAAGTATGCCGATAT
>JBQGBW010000296.1:0-1842 GCA_052043475.1 Magnetococcales bacterium HHB-1 | reverse complement strand
GAGATCACCAGTTTCTCATTGCTACCCACTCACCACAAATTATTGGAAGACATTTTAACCTCGCCTGTGCTCTGGATGGGGGCGTGTTGCAAAATGAACAGTGATTTTCCAGAACTCAGAGATTTAAGACTTTTTGAAATGGCTACGGAGATCTCTATGTTAAAACAAGAGCGTCGTTGTGGCTTTATTGTTGAAAGTGGGGATGATGAAGATTTCCTTGATTTTAATTTAGATGATAATTTAAAGAAGCGTGTGGTCTATTTTCAGGTTGGTGGTTGGGAGAATGCGCTCAAGCTTATTGACATCATCTATAAAGATCATAAAACAGACAATGCGCTTGCCATCATTGACCGTGATTATCGAGATCCAGAAGAATTTGACAATTCAGAAAACATTGTTTTAACCGATGACAGAGATATCGAGATGATGATGTTTTCCTCCAATGATGCTTTAGAACGTGTTGCAAAAACGCTAGGAAAAAAAGAGCGGCTTCCTCAAAACGCTCAAGGAATCGTTGATATTGAGGCGATAAGAAGCCGTGTTGAGGCGCTCTCTAAACCTTTAGGAAAGTTGCGTATCTACTCTCATATAAATAACAGGAATTTTCGATTTTCAGATTTAAATCTGAGTAAAATTTTTGGTAAGAAAGATCTCTCCCTATCATTAGTTAGATTGTTGGGGCAACTGAACGGACAACAAAAAGACTCCACGATAAGAATAACAAACGAGGACTGGACTCGATCTCAAGACCTGGAATTTCCGCACTGGATTAAAGAGGATGGCCGCTTTATCTGCTCTGGACATGATACCATGACGATTTTTGGTCTCATACTCCGCCGACGCTGGAGAGGGGATCATCACAAAACCAGCCGTGAAGATATTGAAAAAAGTTTTCGTTTAGCTTACCCCGAAAAAGATTTAAAAGAGACCGCACTCTACAGAAAAATTAAAAACTGGCTGGTAAGTGCCAAAGCGTGCTGATCTATCGCGAAAAAGGGGTTTCTTTGTGTTTAGAAGCGGTGTAAGATCGGTTATTTATGCCTTTAAAAATCTATTGTTCTAAATTTAAGAAGGATCTTGAGTTGTGCGTTACATAAGTACCCGTGGTGGAATCGCTCCGATCACCTTTTCTCAGGCTGTACGCATGGGATTGGCCACAGATGGTGGTCTTCTTCTGCCCGAGTCCATTCCCCAGGTCTCTAAGAAAGAGTTAAAGGCGTGGTCTCAGTGCTCTTTTGAAGCTTTGGCTCTGGAGATTATGCGGCCCTTTGTGCAGGGAGATATTCCGGATAACGCGCTCCTCCCCTTGATTCAGCGCGCTTATAATACGTTTGCTCATCCAGAGGTTACCCCAGTCAAGTCTGTTGGTGATCATCATATTTTAGAGCTTTTCCATGGGCCAACCCTCGCATTTAAAGATGTTGCCTTACAGTTTTTGGGCAATCTCTTTGAGTATCTGTTGCAGCGGGATGGGGGGATTCTCAATATTCTTGGCGCCACCTCTGGAGATACGGGTTCTTCAGCAATTCACGGTGTGCGCGGAAAAGAGGGGATTAATATTTTTATTCTTCATCCCCATCAGCGCGTCTCTCCGGTTCAGGAGCGGCAGATGACCACCGTGCTGGATGAAAATGTCCATAATATCGCCATTCGCGGTAACTTTGATGATGGTCAAGCGATTGTTAAAGCGCTCTTCAATGACCTTGACTTTAAGAAAAAATATCATCTGGGGGCGGTTAACTCGATCAACTGGGCCCGTATCTTAGCGCAGATTGTCTACTATTTTTATGCTTATGGGCGTGTTTATGGGGCATCGCAAGAGGAGGCGGTCTTCTCTGTGCC
>JBQGBW010000295.1:0-1849 GCA_052043475.1 Magnetococcales bacterium HHB-1 | reverse complement strand
ATGTTGGGCACAAATAGAGTCACAAGGCAAAAAAGAGCAGCGCATCTATGTCTTCTAACTCTTTGATTTCCTGGAGCTGGCGAAGGGACTCGAACCCATAGCCTTCGGATTACAAATCCGATGCTCTACCAATTGAGCTACGCCAGCCAGACGCCCATCAATGTAGCTTAAAGTGGTGGGGAAGGCAAATACTTTTTTTGCTTTTTATGGCAAATTTAAATTAAACCTTACAGGAGATTGCACAACTCTTTTTTCTTCTTCTTTGAGCGCTGTTGTGGCGCTTTTTTCTTTGGCCGCGGGGAAGGGCTTTTTTTGCGCGGTGTCTGCTTTTTTTGGTGCTTTTTCTCTCCGCGTAGGGGTTCTCTCCCTTTTTAAAGATAAGATGAATGGGGACGCCTTTAAAGTCGAAGTTTTCGCGGAGCTGACTCTCAAGATAGCGTTGATAGGATGCAGCGATTTTGGCGGGATGGTTGGCGAAAAAGATAAATGTGGGTGGTGTGCCCTCAGCCTGGGTAAGATAGCGGATCTTAAGTTGGCGATTATGGGGGAGACGGGGCGGTGGATGGCGACCGATGGTCTCTTGAAGCCATCGGTTCAATTCGGGAGTGGCAATCCGTTCATGGAGGGTTTTTCCTACGCGGGAGACCATTGGCAGGATGCGATTGATCTGCCGTCCTGTCTGGGCGGAGACAAAGAGCATGGGGATATGCGCCAGTTGAGGAAAACGGAGATGAAAATCTTCTAAAAACTGTTTTGCTGCGTGTTTGCGCTCCTTTTGGATTAAATCCCATTTATTGACTGCAATCACCGCACCGCAGCCTTTATCATAGGCGTAGAGCGCCACACGAATATCCTGATCCGTCACGCCGCGTTGGGCATCAAAGACAAAGATCGCTACTTGAGCACGATTCATCGCTTTGAAAGCCGCCATGATGGAATATTTTTCAACCCGCCGCTTGCTCTGCTTTTTTCGTCGTATTCCAGCGGTATCTGTGAAGAGAAAATGATTCCCATCAGGGCTTTTGATCTGTAGATCTATGGTATCGCGGGTGGTGCCGGAGATTTCAGAGACCACAAGGCGGTCCTCTCCTAGAATCCGATTGATCAAAGAGCTTTTTCCCACATTGGGACAGCCGATCACGCAGACCGAAAGCGCCTCTTCTTTTTCAGGAGAGGGTGTTTTCTGTTCGCTTTTTTGTCTGCTTTGATTAATGGAGAGAAGATTTCCTTTAGAGAAAAGTTCTTCCAAAGCTTTATTGATGCCATGGCCGTAGCGCGCTGAAATGGGCACAATATCAAATCCACCCAACTCAAAAAAGGTATTGGCTGCGTTGAGATCTGAACCTTTTTCTGTTTTATTCACTGCACAGATCACAGGTTTGTTTGAATGTCGCAGTTTTTCTGCGATCACCCTATCTTCAGAAGAGAGGCCTTGGGCACCATCGGTTAGAAAAAGAATGCCATCCGCCTCTTCAATGGCTTTTTGTGCCTGCTTGTTGATCATTAAACCGACGGTATCTCCGGTTTCTGATTCAACGCCACCGGTATCGATAATCTGAAAGTGTAATAGACCGAGAGCGGTTCGCCTAGTTACCATGCCATACTGGCGGTCGCGGGTTAGACCGGGGGTATTGTCCACCAGAGCCTTTCGGCTTCGTGTAAGTTTATTGAAGAGCGTTGATTTCCCGACATTGGGTCGCCCCACAAGGGCTATGCGTATCATGGTGCCTCATTTCTAAATGTTTTTTGTAGAACGATTTTTATAAAAAATCATTCAATACTTATTGAATAGTTTTATGGAAATGTGAGAAAATGGTTATAATCAATTTTAAAAATAGGAGAGAAACAG
>JBQGBW010000294.1:0-1862 GCA_052043475.1 Magnetococcales bacterium HHB-1 | reverse complement strand
GGAGAATCTCTACTATGATCTGGCCAAAATGACGCCCGATCCTGAGACCCGTGAACTGTTTAAATTTCTTGCCGTTCAGGAGAGAAAACATCGGGTGGCTTTAGAGAAGGAGTATGATGATAATATCTTCGATGATGAGGGTTAGGGGAGAATTTCTCCCCTGATATGAAAATAGTGATCATTTTTTGATGGCGGGCTTTTTTATGAGTACCCAGAAGTTAATCAGGCTGATTAATAGCAAGATGGAGCCAAAAAGCGCTGTGGCACCCTGATGGCCATGTTCGGTATGCAGTAGAGATACAGCCTGTTCGGGATGCGCTTTGGGAAAGCGGATCGGGATGATTTCTCCTTTGGCATAGATGGTATCGATCTGTTTTTGTACTATAAATCCATCTTCGAAGCGTGGTGCGATGAAGGCTAAGCGTTGGACGGTATAGGTTTCACCCTGCCACTGAAACTGGTAACGGATCTCTGGTGTATATCCTTCAAATTCATGATCCATATTAAATTTTTTGATCACACGGCTCTCTAGTACCGTTGCCTGATGGGGTTGCCAGAAAAAAGTATAGGCGATACGGTGATAGAATGGCTGAATAAAGCTAAAATTGAGCAGACCTAAGCCAGAGATGAAAAAGATCAATGAAAAAATGATCAGGGTGATCATCTTGCCCCGTGTGTTCGTTTGTGAGGCTAATTTTGATGTGAGCTGCTTTTTTTTCTTCTGTTGCTGATATAAAAGGCTCTTTTCCTTTTGAAGTTCTTGTTGACAGAGTAGACAGATCTGTCTGTTCTCCTCCTCCTCTTTTGGTTTCTGGCGCAGATGGGGGATTCTCTGCGCAATCCATTGAAAGAGGTTTGAACTGGTCTGATTATTATTGGGATTATAGCCCAACTCTCGAAAGGCGACCCAGCCGGTGTTGAGTCCACAGCGTGTGCAGGGTGCACCTAAATCGTTATTATCCGGGAACTGATCACTGTAGAGCGCTTTTTCGCATCGATTCCAGTGATCCACACGGCGGTTGATGAATGGCAGTTCAAGAAGACTGAGAAAAAAAGGAATGAAGGTCCAGAAGAAGAGAAAATAGAGGGACGCGAAGATATACTCACGCAGATAGAAGTGGTGTCCACCGATCCATCCTGTGAAGAGGAGTAAAATGAGGGCGTGTGATTTTTTTCGTTGTGGCGCAACCCGGGTGATCTTCATAGGGTGCTCGATTCCTGGTTTGATTTAAAGTAAGAATGAAATTTGTATCGATTTACATGGGATAAAATCTTAAGGGAGATCCTAATCTAAGGTGGTGTGTAGGATCAATCGACGATTTTAAGATTGGTGTTTTTTTATGCGTATCTTAACAGGGATAGGGCGGTGCCTTCGAGGGGGTTGTTTCTGGATCGGCTTTTTAACGGTTGTCATCTTTTGGATGGCGATAAATCCGTTGATGGCTCAACCCGATACGGCGACAGATTATTCTATCGATCCATTGCAGCGTCCAGGGGGGTGGCGTCTGGCCTCAGCAGCCAGTGCTTATCTTAGAGCGCATAAAAATGATCCGGTGATGTGGCATCCATGGCATGAGTCGCTTTGGAAACGTGCTAAAACCGAGGGTAAACCACTCTTTCTCTCCATTGGTTACGTGACCTGTCACTGGTGCCATGTGATGCAGAGAGAGAGCTTCTCAGATAAAAAAACTGCGGCGTGGTTAAACCAATATTTTATTCCTGTGAAGGTGGATCGCCATCTGCATCCACGTCTGGACCGTTTTTTTCTTCAAAAGGTGAAAGAGAAGCTGGGTTATGCGGGGTGGCCGCTCAATCTTTTTCTCTCTCCTAAGGGTGAGATTATTGTGGCGACTGTTTATCTG
>JBQGBW010000293.1:0-1862 GCA_052043475.1 Magnetococcales bacterium HHB-1 | reverse complement strand
AGATGGCTAAATGGCACACTTCAGGGTGCAGTGCAGGCGGATCAGTTGGAGTACTATCTCGACGAGTTCACATTTCGATTCAATAGAAGAAAATCTAAGGCCCGTGGGATGCTTTTTTATCGGCTTGCTCAGCAAGCTGTGATTACCAAACCAGCTCCATATCAGACTCTGGTAGCTAATCCAAAAAAGTCTTCTCCGTGACAACCTACTTGATCTAAATGGATAGGACTTGAGCTAAGTGGATACCTAGTTCAGAAAAACCAATAACGCTCGCACCAGGAAGTTTCTCTTTCAAGTGGCCTTCAACATAATCTTTAGCAAGAACACCGATGCGATAAGCAGCAAGATCCTCAAGACGAGAGATGGGTGGTAGCGCTTTATGAAGAAAAACATGAGTATCTGTACGGGTTAGCGCCACACCATAATCGAGAAATTGATCACGATTGCTGTTATAGAACAGTCCTGCATGGGCTTCGGCACGCCCCTCACCAACCATGCGCAAAGTCTCATCCCAAGTGGCGGGCATAAAATCGATGGCGATACCAGTCTTTTTGGACCATAACCGCCACTGATCGATAATCATGCCCGCCGGTTGACCGTTATCGCCAGTGAAGTGAAATGGAATGCTATCAACGGAATAAGCCACAGAGATGCGCTCAGGAAGGTGGGACTCCTCAGCGTGCGCAATCAATGGAGAAAAAAGAAAAAACAAGCAGATCAATAGATAGGAAAAGCGTTGATCGATAATGTATCTCATTTGCCGCTCAATGGTGCCTCTTTCGCATAATCTCTCTTTAAATAATACGATTTCATTATGACTGAATTGTACCAATTTGTATATAGACCAATTTTAGCGTCATTGCTTAAAATAAACGCTTGACTTTCAAGACCGTTTCATAACAAATAGAGCTCTTGCTTTTTAATTCATGGAAGGTGGATCGGATGATCGCTGGTCTGTTTTAAACAGACGGGAGGAAAGTCCGGGCTCCGCAGGGCAAAGATGCCGGTTAACTTCCGGCGGGGGATAACCCCAGGGATAGTGCCACAGAAAGCAAACCGCCGCGCAAACCATCGATCAACAGATCCGGTCGTCGCGGTAAGGGTGAAAGGGTGCGGTAAGAGCGCACCGCGTTTTCGGTAACGGAAATGGCAGGGTAAACCCCATCTGGAGCAAGATCAAATAGAGGAACGACTACGGCGGCCCGTCCAGTTCCTGGGTAGATCGCATGAGCTGCATGGTAACATCCAGCCTAGATGAATGATCATCGGTGCGTGATCTTTAAGGGAGAGATCAAACACAACAGAACCCGGCTTACAGATCCACCTTTCTCCTTAGGCGGGCCGTTTTAAGCCCGCCGACTAAAATTTTTTTTAAGTTTATTATTCCGGATTTAAACGCTTAAATCATGCACGAACAGCACACGCCCGTCTTACTTAATGAAACCATCAAGCCACTCACCGAACAACAAAAAACGGGATTTTATCTGGATGCCACATTTGGCCGCGGCGGCCACACCCAGGCGCTACTCGAAACCCTGCCTACCGCCAAAGTGATCGCTTTCGATCGCGACTTAGAAGCAATCCATTATGGCCAGAAGCATCTCTTACCCCAATATCCCAACCGATTAATTCTTCAACATCGTGCCATTCATGATATCGATGATTATCTTGAACAAAACCAGATCGCTAAAATAGAGGGCGCACTCTTTGATTTAGGTGTCTCCTCGCCCCAACTGGATAACCCACAGCGCGGCTTCTCCTTCCAAAATGATGGTCCACTGGATATGCGCATGGACCCCAGCGACAATTATCCTACCGCCGCGCATCTGGTCAATACACTGCCAGAAAAAGATCTGGCGAAT
>JBQGBW010000292.1:0-1877 GCA_052043475.1 Magnetococcales bacterium HHB-1 | reverse complement strand
GCGATCGCCACTGGTGATAAATACAATAATCTGTTTTTCCGAGGGGAGTCCGTTCCCTTTGGTCTGAAGATCAAGTACAAATTCTATGATACCCTTGTCCTTAAAAAAGTGCGGGCCGTTGTGGGTGGTAAGAAGAACTTTTTCTCAGCAGGAGGTGCTCCTCTCGAGAAAAGTATCGAGGAGTTCTTCCTGGCCTGTGGCTTGTTGATCTGCCAGGGCTATGGCTTGACGGAAACTGCACCCATGGTCTCATACAACACGCCTAACAGCTTTAAGTTCGGAACTGTGGGAAAACCGGTGCCAGACTGTGAGGTGAGAATTGCAGAAGGGGGTGAGATCCAGGTCAAAGGTCCTCAGGTGATGAAGGGCTATTTCAATAATCCCTCTGCCACCGCAGAGGTCCTGCAAGATGGCTGGTTCAGTACGGGGGATGTGGGTGAATTTGACGAAGAGGGTTATCTACGCATCACTGATAGGATCAAGGATCTGATCATAACTTCAGGCGGTAAGAACATTGCCCCACTCAATATTGAGACCCGTGTAGGTAAGGATTTCTACATCGAGCAGATCATCGCCATCGGTGATAAACGGAATTTCATCTCAGCTTTGATTGTGCCGGCCTTTGAAAGTCTGGAGGAGTGGGCCCATAAGCAAAAGATCAAATTCCAGAACAAAGAGGAGCTGATCGAGCACCCCCATGTGGTTGAATTCTTTCGAAAGCGGATCGATGAGCAGTCCAAGAAACTGGCTCAATATGAAACGATCAAGAAGTTTCGCTTATTGGCGAAGCCCTTCACCATGGAAGGCGGAGAGATCACGCCTACACTCAAGCTGAAGCGCAAGCAGATCAATGAGAAATTTAAGTCTCTCATTGATTCCATGTATCATAAGAAGGATTAAAGTTGTCTCATGCTGAGGCCTAGGCTTCAGCCTAGGAAACTCGAAGTACGACACAACTTGGAAAAAAGTTCTTGCGGTTCTCAGCCTCTGTCCTGTCCTTCGAGAGCCTCAGGATGACGGACTGCGGCTGCCTATTGATTAGATCTTCCGAAATCCGAAAATGAGTTTGAGCAAGCCCCTGAGCTTCACCCGCCAGGAGCCACCCAACATCATGGTAAATCCGACCCAGCGTCGATAACCAAAACCTCTAACAGGTGTCCAGTAGAGTTGCAGTATGTGGGGTAAGTAATCTGTGACGATGACGCGCGTTTCAGTCATGGAAAGCAAACCAATTTCACCATGCGTTCTTCCCAGACTACTTTCCTTGAATCCACCCCAGGGCAGATTAGCCATGCCGTGGGTGAAGAGATGATTGTTGATCGTGATAACACCGGCTTCAAGATGAGTTGCGATCTTTTTGCCCAGCCGCCTGTTGGTGCTCCACACTGAAGCTGTCAGGCCCAGGTGGGAATCATTGGCCAGTGCGATCGCTTCTGCAGGTGTCTTGAATGGCATAACCCCGATGATCGGTCCAAAAGTTTCTTCCCGCATGATGGTCATGCTATGATCCACATTGGTGAGGACCATTGCAGGCATGGCAAGCTTGACACTTTTATCAAACTTGGACTCACCAGCGATGGTAGCACCGGCTTTGATCGCCTCATCCAACATATGCTCCACAGTTTGCTTTTGCCGCTCAGTGGTCATCGATCCGATATGTGTGTCCACCGAAGCCGGGTCGCCAACCTCAATCCGTTTCAATTTCCGCGTTAGAATTTTTAAAAATTCATCAAAAACATCTTCATGAACATAAACGCGTTCTACGCCGGCACAGCTCTTCACCCACGGCATGGCTAATCTGCCCTGGGGTGGATTCAAGGAAAGTAGTCTGGGAAGAACGCATGGTGAAATTGGTTTGCTTTCCATGACTGAAACGC
>JBQGBW010000291.1:0-1881 GCA_052043475.1 Magnetococcales bacterium HHB-1 | reverse complement strand
GGTGGGCAGAATACTCTTGTGCGTATGGACGGCGAAAGCAGCCCTGCAATTGAAGAAAATGGGCGTGATAAAAAACGCCGTCGCCGCCGCCGTAGAGGGGGTAAAAATAACGACACAGAGGACGTCTCACATGCTGAGCAGCAAGCAGGAGGCTCTGACAGTGACAGCCAAGATGATTCAGAAAATACGCCTGACCATCAGGCTGGATTTGAAGATGATGAGGATAAGCCACGGCGGCGTCGTCGTGGAAGACGCGGCGGACGCAGACGTCGGCGTGACCGCGACCAAGCAGAACCCAATGATAGCCCAGAGGTTGAAGCGTCACCCTCTTCAGATGCGCCGGCAGACGAATCCGGTCAAGAAGCGGCCCATCATATACCTGAACTTGATTTGTCTGAGTTAAATTCAGACGCACAAGACACTTCACCTGAAGATACACTAGAAGCATCTTCAAAAGCTGATGCTGAAAAACCAAAGCGCGGCAGACGCCGTTCTAAAAAGTCGGAAACAGAAACTGCCTCTGATGAGGACGCGCCGAAAAAGAAACGCAAGCGCCGAACGAAAAAATCAGAAGCAGAAGCAGAAGCAGAGGTGGAGACGGTTTCCGAAACAGATGCGGAAGCAGAAAAAAAGCCGAAAAGAACCAGAAAAACCAAATCACGCGAGGAGAAAGAAACAAACACTGACACCGTTGATTCTGGCAGTTCTGATAAAACACCAACGGAAGAAGCAGCAACCTCATCTTCTGATGAAAAAGCCAATGAACCGAAGCGATCTGGGTGGTGGAGTCGATAAGCGCAGTTATCGTCTCTTACATTTCCTTAATTTGCTAAATTTTTGGCATCTGCTAGGCTGTGACCATCAACCAGCCGGATAGGTGATATGAGACTTTTTGCTCGTGCTTTATTGATATCTGCCTTTTTCATCAACCTGACAACACAGGTGATGGCGGGAGGCTATATTCGTGATGCAGAGATTGAAAACCTGCTTAGAGATTACACAAATCCTATTTTTCTTGCCGCGGGTTTATCGCCCAAAAAAGTAAAAATTGCCCTGATTGATGACAGGCGCATAAATGCTTTTGTCGCGGGTGGACAAAATATTTATGTCCATACTGGCCTTATCCTTGAGGCTGATAGTCCAAATATGGTGATTGGGGTTATGGCTCATGAAACCGGACATATTACAGGTGGCCACCTTGCGCGCATGCGCGAGGCAATGGAAAATGCAAGCAGACCAGCCATTTTGGCTACGATTTTAGGCATAGGCGCCATTGCTGCAGGTCAAGCCGATGCGGGTATGGCGATTTTATCGGGCGGCACCCAAATTGCACAACGCAGTTTTTTAACTTATAGCCGCGCGCAAGAATCTGCTGCTGACCAAGTAGCAATTGACCTTTTGGAGCGCACAAAACAATCCCCGAAAGGCATTCGCGATTTAATGGACCATCTCGCGGATCAGGAAATCTTATCAGAAGTCAATCAAGACCCTTATATACGCTCGCACCCAATCTCGCGAGACCGTGCTAATTTTTATGAAAATGCTTTGAATAACTCACCCTATGGCACCGCCGCAGATGACCCTGCACTCGTAAGACGACATAAATTAGCGCAAGCTAAAATTTATGGGTTTTTAGACCATCCGCGCAATACGTTTCGCCGTTATGGCAACCAAACCGACACCCCAGCCCTCTATGCCAAAGCCATTGCCTATCATAAACAAAGCAAACTTTCAGAATCTCTTGAGTTAATTGACACGCTGATTGCCCGTCAAAAAGAAAATCCTTATTTTTATGAATTAAAGGGACAGGTTTTATTCGAAGCGGGTAAGCCATTGGCCGCCATCGCGCCATATCGTATGAGTCTTTCCCTTAATCCAGAT
>JBQGBW010000290.1:0-1962 GCA_052043475.1 Magnetococcales bacterium HHB-1 | reverse complement strand
TCGGCCATGATGTTGTAGTCGGGGTAGGCTCTTTGTAGTTGGTTGAGGATGGTGTATTCGACATCGGTGTCGGCGTTGGAGACGGGGTTGTTTTTGCCTTTATGGCTGATTTTCAGGCGGTGGCGGCGGTCGAAGTGGCCTAGGATTACTGGTGTGGCGGCGCGGATGGCGCGGATGGCGACGTTGAGGGTGGGGGAGGTGTTCATTTGGGGTTCTCTCCACAGCAGCGGTAGGTAAAGTGCATCGGGGGTCTGGGGGCAGCGCCCCCAGCGGGGGTCCAGGGGGCAGCACCCCTTGGCGGGGTTTGGGGCAGCGCCCCAAGAGTTCGAGATAAAAAAAGCCTCGAATCTGACCATCATATCCCATTCGATTGAAGGGTCAGTGTATCGATAAAGGGGCTAAAGTAAAGGATTTTTTCTCCCTAACCATCGAAGCCATGGATTCACCTCTCGATACATAACAGATTTCTGTTGGCTTTATTTCCAAAAGTGGATATCATTAACTATATCCGGTAATAAAACCCCATCAGGAGCGTAATCAATGAGTCTTGAACCTGATCCTGAAACACTAGAGCAGCTTCGTCAAATTATGCCTTATGGTGATATGGTCTTAGATCAATTTAAGAAAAAGATAACTCAGAAGCTGGGGGATGCGGGTGCTGAGAAGTTTATAAACTGGTTTGGCCGTTTAAAGGAGAAGGTTCCTCTCTTAAAAGCACCAGAAAAGAGCGCTCCAGAAGAGAAAAAAGAGTTGGAAGCGCTGATCTTAGAGGGTAAAGAGGCTGGCCATATAGAGGCTTTGCAATCTTTATCGGTCAATATTTTTATTCAGGAGAATAATCGGGGCCAGGTTATTGGTCATGTTGATAAGATTGAGAACCAGACCTTTAATTTTTAAGGTTGATGCGTTTTATCGTTTCTGGAGTTTGAAGCATGTCTCAATATGCACAGAGTGAAAATGTTGGATCAAATATTAACCGAGTTGATAAGATTGAAAATCAGACGTTTAATATTTCCCGCGCCATAACGCCAGAAGAGCGTGAAACTTTAAAAAAGCAGCGGCGTGAGGAGATGGCTTTACCGGCTCCATATCGACTATTCACAGGTCGAGAGGATAAAGTTAAATCTTTGGTGGAACAGTTCCAGTGGCCAGGAACCACCTCTGTGATTCAATCGGTAAGGGGAGTTGGTGGTATTGGCAAAACAGCGCTCTCGATTGTGGTGGCGAATCGTTTGCGAGAAGAGACTAAGCGCTATAAGGATTATCTTTTCATCTATCTTGCTGGTAATAGTGAGAGACCGCGTTCTACCCGTGAGGTTATGCGTCGTCTTCTAGAAGCGCGCTATGGTGATGCGCCCAAAGAAGAGGAGTTAGAGCAGCACTATATTGCTGCTCTAGCGCAGTGGCCGGTTTTTCTTGTTTTTGATGATGCAAAGGATTATCAGCAGGTTGAGTCGCTTTTGGTGGATGCCCATAAAGCCTCTTTTTTGATCACCAGTCGAAAGCAGATTACCGGTTATGATTCTCAGATTAACCTTCCTCCTCTGTCTCAGGAGAAGGCGTTGGAATTTCTTAAAGGAATTCTGAATCAAACGCGTACTGATGATCAAACGCTTAAAGATATTGTTGAGTCTTGTGGTTATCTTCCTTTGATGGTGAAAGCGGCTGGACAGTACCTTTTAATGAGTCCACCAGGCGTTCGCTATGCCAAGCGTCTTTTAAAGCGGCTTCAGGCTTTTAGAAATCTTCAATCCAGTGCCTTTTTAAAAGAGTTGAGTTGTGATGGTAAACTGGTGGCGGCCATTCTCTTTTTGACACCGATAAGGCTTCTGCTTGATCATGGGGAGGTGATCCGTCATTGGCAGATGCTGACTCTTTTTGAGCATCCTTTTAATCTGGAGATGGTGATGGCGTTGTGGCAGGTTGAAGAGGAGGAGGTGGAAGATCACTTGGCACGGCTTT
>JBQGBW010000289.1:0-1978 GCA_052043475.1 Magnetococcales bacterium HHB-1 | reverse complement strand
TGGACATGATACCGCTAGTGGAGAAGCCATCCATAACATGAAGTAGGATAAGCCAACGATGTTCCACCAGTTTTCTTCATGTTCCAGGACTGGTGTCTGATTGGACGACAGGAGAAGTCTGTTTTTTCCAAATCTAAAAAAGTGTTCCAAATCATAGCGTTGAATGTAGCATATCCATACATCAACGGGCGAAAGTTCAGAGCGGCGCTTACCAAGGACGATTAGCCACAGAGGTCGTTTGAACAACAGATTTCCACTCTCGTCATACTGTTGAGATCTGATCAGAGTAAAGGGGTGATGATGCATGCGAATACCTCGTTTTCCTCGCATAAGAAGATCATTCCAGACCTCAATTTTGACTGTGCATCGTTTCCCAGAGCGTCGCCTGTATAAATGTTCGACAGTCTGATCTGGGGCTCCCCATGTTCCAGGATCTTTCATGTTGAATTTCGGTCCATACCATTTTGGACGTCCCTTTCCACGGGGGCCACTCTGTGGTTCAGGTATGCGGTAGAACACTCGATTGCCACGGCTTCTGACAACGTTGATCAGATTCTCGATGTCACCGACTCGCCCAAGATAGGATGCAACACCATAGGCAGAATCAAGCACATTGACTGTCAGGGTTGTTGGAAACGGTAGTTGATCGTCAAACATGAGTTCCTCAATCTGCCAGATAGCGAGATCATTCCCTGTCAAATGACTTGGAACTCTTTCAATATGCAGAGGAATTGCCCATGGTGGATCTTTCTTACCTCTTTCTGGGAGAACAGCCAAAGTGGAATATTGATGCCCAACGACAATGGGTTTGTTACCAGGTGCAGCGTTGGGAGAGTAGGTGATATGACGATCAGGTAGAGTTCTGGCAAACCGTCTGGGAGCTGGTGTGACATCAGTTCCGACAAGGAAAAAGTGGCGTTCCTTTGGTCGTGGAATGAACTCTGCCAATATCCTCAAACGGTTCTTGCGGTCCTTGATACGCTGACTATCCGTACCATCGTTTCCTGACGAAAATTTGTCCACAGCATCATGGAGACTGCTATATCCACGGGAAAAAAGAGGACTCAGACTAAGTGCGGTTGGAGATTTGGCATCTCTATTTCCTGCAATGGCATCAATCAGGCTAAGAAGTGCGTCCCCAGCATTGGGAAATGACTCGTGCAATTTTCTACGGAAATCCTTGAATTGATCCTCGATTGAATCCAGCATGAGTTGCCTCCTTCGGTTTTTTGGTTGGCACCTTAAACCTTACGGAGGTCAGCAGGGTGGACGCAATCCATCCTGCTGTATCTTTTATGTGTAATAATCTGCCTTTATTGAACTTTGTCCAAACTCCAATCCGCTCCACATGGCGAGAGGAGAAGCATTTTAGCGGCGCGTTATGAAACTCATTGGTCAGCTCATTCAGCAGTATAACACGCATTGTGCTGCACCAGGGAGAATTTCTACACGCATAGACGCCGGCTTGTTCCAAGGGTTCAAAGCCAAATTTTTGCAGGATATCACCTTTGGGTGTCTTGGCACTGATCAGAACGCTTTGCAGTCGTTCTCTGGGGAGCTCCTCTGTGGTGCGGAACATGCGGTCGTAGGCGAGGGTTTGTTGCAAAGCGGCTTCGTTCAGGCTTTCTGTGATTTTGAGTTCCGCGAGAATGTGATCGGCGTTGAGATCGCGCAGACCATCAGCCAGCAACACTCTTTGTTGTTTTGTCCACTGTTTACCTTTCCGTCGGATTAAGACGAGATCGGCTTTGGGGGATTCGACAATTTGCACTTCTGAGCGGACTTCGATGCCCACCGGTTGCAGGAGAGTCTTGAGCATGTCGCCGATGAAGCAGTGCCAACAGGTTCTCTTCTTGGAATTATTTTGAGATTTCTTCAAATAGATTCATCCCCGCTTTATCCAATGGGAGTCCAATGCCTATTTTCTTTGATTTGAGTCTGAAAAGATCTCTTCAATAGAGATCGCTTCCAAAAGGCG
>JBQGBW010000288.1:0-2004 GCA_052043475.1 Magnetococcales bacterium HHB-1 | reverse complement strand
GCTCTGGCCAGCAACGTGAAGCGCTTTCTACGCTACCAGTGCGCTCAAATAGCTGGAAAAGCGGAAAAAACAGAGTCAGTTCTTGCATAATGGGGTAAAACTCCCTTCGTTTCACACTGTTTTTTTACCTCAAAAAACGAATCCAGAACGAGTCTGCGGAATTCCAGAACCGGTTATCGAGATTTTTACATCAAACAGTTAACTGGTCAGGAAACACGCCCAAGCTCAAACAGGCTTTTTTCGGAAGACTCATGTTCTAACCAATATTGTTGCTTTTCCGTAAGTTGACGTGGCTTCGACATGCCATCCTCCTATTAAGTCGTTTATGATGGCATCAGTGTGCTTTAAAAAAATACAATTGTGAACCATGGGGAGAAATTGACGCTTACCAAGAAAGCACTTTGCGACTAAACCAGTCCATGATGGCAACCAGATATAAGAATCCCTTTGGCATGGAAACATACGTAATATCAGCAGCCCAGACCTGATTGGGACGATCAATTTCTAAGCCACGCAGTAGATAGGGATAAACGCGATGCTCTGGATGTTGGCGGCTCGTGTTGGGCTTTTGGTAAATCGCTTCTATGCCCATTAAACGCATGAGGCGCTGAACACGTTTTCTGTTGACAGGATATCCTTCTTGACGTAACCAAGCTGTCATTTTTCTGGAGCCATAACAAGGCATTTCCAGATATTGTTGATCAATTAGACGCATGAGCTCTTGATTATAAGCATCTTCCTCTGTTGAATGAGAACGATAAAGTCCTGAACGATGAACTCCTAATAGAGCACATTGCCGTGAAAGGCTCAGTTCTGAATGATCTCTTTCGATGAAATCAAAACGATGAGCTTTGCTCAAACTCCGAGCTTTCTGGACAAAAAATCCTTCTCCACCGTGAGTTGGCCAATTTGTTTATATAGCTCCGCAATCAATGTCTCCTGGTCCTTATCTGCTTTCTGGCCGCGTTCAAAAAGCGTAGGTGCATTCTTCTGTAATGTTCTTTTCCAGGTACTGATCATGGTCGGATGAATCCCATAACGGCTTGCCAGTTGAGAGGATGTTTCCTCTTCCTTTGCTGCTTCCAAAGCTACCTTGGCTTTAAATTTTGCACTGTGGTTGCGACGCTTTGTTGCACTCATTTTTCCCTCCTCAGATTGGTCTCCAGAGAGGAAAATTATAGCTTAACCTGTTGTCGCATTTCATGGGTCCATCATATTCATTCAATGGTTTCACAACAAGACTAAATTGAGGCTATTGGATCGTGAGAAAGTTCAAATTCGAACCCAGCGTCCTCTCTCGCTACCTGATTGATGAACAGACCCTGGAGTGAGACGAACTGCACCCGAACAAAAAAAATACCGGAAGAATTAAGCCTCCGGTATTTAGGTTATCTTCTTCAATATAGCAAAACAGAGCCAGAGATCAGACCGATCACATGCTAAAAAAAGCCTACCGGATATACTGGTGAGTCAGCCTGTATCATTATCGTGTATTACGCTCAATGGCTTTTAAAAACTCCATCGGATCGCTGGGTACACCGCTGGCACTTTCACGCACATGATTAGGTACCCGTTGGCGCTGCTGAACACTTCCCCCACCCGATGACGAACGACAACGACCGATTACCGTATTCTCCCGATCACCATCATCATAATTGATCATCACATGGTTACCATGTTTGGTGGCAATCACACCACGATAATATTTGCCCCGTCCTTTCCAGTTACACTGTACCCGTGTTCCTGAACCCCAATAGATACGACGAACCTTTGCAGGCGCCAGACGCGCGACATCACCATCATCAAAAGCCACACTATAATAACCACTACGATAGCCATTGATTGTCGCTGGATACCAAAGCCCATCCGACCACTGTCCCAATACCCGGTCCCGACGCTGAAACGCCTCCAGATCCCCTTGAAAAAGAAACAGCCCTGAGACCATCATGGTGATCATTAACAGCGTAATCCGATTCTGACGCATAAACACACGACCTCTCCTTT
>JBQGBW010000287.1:0-2021 GCA_052043475.1 Magnetococcales bacterium HHB-1 | reverse complement strand
ATGCGAAGGTCTATGCACCATTTGATGGCATTATCATTGAAGGAGAGCTTGAAAAAATGCTCGGTGCACCGGTAAGGAAGGGGGATATTCTCTTTAAGATCGGTACATTAGGTAAGATGTATGCAGAGATCGATATTGATGAGCGTGATATCCATGAGATTAAAACCCAAGCCACCGGCCGCGCTTCTTTGGTGAGTCGTCCACACCTTACTTTCTCCCTTGTGGTCAACCAGATTACCCCGGTCTCCACCACCAAGGATGAGGGCAATGTGTTTCAACTTCGGGCACAGTTTAACGACGCTCCAGCCTCCTGGTGGCGCCCAGGAATGCGGGGGGTGGCACATATCGATATTGAGGAACGGCCCATCTTCTGGATCCTCACCCACCGGGTGATGGACTATTTCCGACTTCTATTTTGGTGGTAGACTAAAACTTAACTGTTTTATCGCTTCTTTGAACTTGCCGAATGAAAAAAACTTTCAGTGAATCCTGGTATCAGGTGGCCAATGCACGGCTTGGTCTGCGTCCTACGGTCACATCACACCGCCGTATTTTTCGTGGTGAGGTGTGGCATCTGCTGCACGATCCCTTTAACAATCAGTTTTTTCGTCTTAGACCAGAAGCCTATGATTTTATTGCGCGGCTCTCACCAGATCAAACGGTTGAAGCGGTCTGGAAAGCATCCTTGGAACGCTTTCCTGAGAATGCGCCTGGTCAGGAGGAGGTGGTCCATCTCCTGACACAACTCCACTTTGCCAATCTGCTCTACTACAACACCCCGGTTGAGAGCGATAAAATATTTCGTCGCCATAAAAAGAGACGCCAACGGGAGATGCGCTCCCGGATGATGAGTATCCTTTTTCTCCGTATTCCACTCTTTGATCCCGATCTCTTTTTAAAACGCATCGTGCGCTACTTTCATAAGGTCTTCACGGTGTGGGGACTGTTGATCTGGCTCACTGTGGTGGGAATGGCAATCAAGGTGGTGATTGAAAACCATGAAAAGATCACCTCACAGGCCGAAGGGATTTTAGCACCGGATAATCTATTTATCCTCTATATCGCACTGATTCTGATTAAAACCATCCATGAGTTAGGACATGCGATCACCTGCCGTCACTACGGTGGTGAAGTCCATATTTTAGGTGTGATGCTACTACTCTTTACCCCCCTACCCTTCATGGATGCCACCTCAAGCTGGGGATTTCAGAACCGTTGGCACCGTGTTCTGGTGGGGCTGGCGGGCATGATGGTGGAGATCTTTATTGCCGCCTTGGCGGTCTTTGTCTGGATCAACACCGCCTCAGGAACCGTGCATGCGCTGGCCTATAATATTCTCTTTATCGCCTCTGTATCCACTTTACTTTTTAATCTTAATCCCCTGTTGCGCTTTGATGGCTACTATATTCTCTCCGATCTCCTGGATATTCCTAATCTGCATCAACGCTCAAGAAAATATCTCCATCAAAAGCTTGAACAAATCCTCTTTGGTTTGCCGCGCGCTAAGGTTTCACCAAGCCGATCCGAAGCGTCATGGCTGGGGCTGTTTGCCCTATGCAGTGGTCTATACCGTATCGTTATTTTTGTGGGGATCATGCTGTTTGTTGCCGATCAGCATATTGTTTTCGGTGTCTTAATGGGTACGCTTTTAACATTCAATATGTTGATCATGCCCATTCAAAAGTTGATCCGTTATCTGATTTCAAGCCCCCGCCTACGCCATCACCGTTTTCGTGCCATTACCGTCTCTATTGCACTCTTTCTGTCACTCACCAGCCTGATCTTCTGGGTGCCCTTTGCAGAACGTTTTCGGGCCCCTGGCGTTGTTCAAGCCAAAGATCATCTCCAGGTGGTCAACGACTCCCCTGGTTATGTAACAGAGATTTTTATCCCTTCAGGACAGATTGTTGAGCAAGGCACACCGCTACTTAAACTGAGTAATCGTGAGTTAGAACTGGATATTCAGGAGAGTGGGGCCCTGTGGCAACAGATTTTAATCCGTGAAAGGCAGGCTGAACGGG
>JBQGBW010000286.1:0-2075 GCA_052043475.1 Magnetococcales bacterium HHB-1 | reverse complement strand
AAAGAAGTGGAGAAGAGTGAAGAGACGGTCTCGCCTGAGATTGAAGCAGAATTTTCTGAAACCGTTGCCAGCGTTGCACTCTGACTCAGTTGAGATGAATCGTGGATTGAGTTAATCGAAATAGAGACCGTCGCTGTATCACCTGAGATTTCCGTATCCGCACCATTTGTACTGCTATCTACAGTTACTTTTGAGGTAGAGGAGTCAGAAAAACTACCAGAGTAGGTATCATCCAGTGCACGAACCGTTAAAGCTGGTGGCGTTCCGTTATAGTCCGCTACCGGTATAAAACGAAGCTCTGTGCTACTTGAGAGCGCAAGGGCTGTGGCATCATCAGCAACCACCCCCACATCATCCCAGGAGCTACCACCATCAGAAGAGTATTGCCAGATCCCTTCGGTTCCCGCATTTGCTGCATTACCAATAACAGCAACACCACTGAAAGAAGAACCATTATCCACATCCTGGACCTGTGAGCCCAAAAGAGAAGAGATCGTTTCACCTGTGGGGGCGGAGAGATCTTCATCAATTGCTGCAAGTGTTGCATTGCCTGTGAATGTTGGTGCATCATTCACGGCTGTAATGGATGCATTCAGATTACTGGTTACAGCAGCAATCGCTGTGGAGCCACCATTGCTACTGGTATCAATGGTTACCCGCGTTTCACCAGAAGAGTCCGACCAGGTTCCACTGTAACTATCATCTATCGCCCTAAAAACCAAAGCGGTCGGTGTACCATTAAAGTTTGCAGCGGGAAGAAAACGAATTTTACTGGATTCGGAGAGCCCCAAAGCGGTTGCGTCATCAGCAACCGCTGCAATATCCGCCCAACTGGCACCGTTATCCGAACTATATTGCCACTTACCTTCGCTGGTGGCATTTGCGCTGTTACCAACAACGGCAATTCCAGCAAAGGTGCCATCAATATCAGTAAATGTGCCACTCAAAAACGCATTGATTGTATTTCCAGAAGGCCAGTTTGAATCTTCACTCACAGCACCGATAGAGGCATCACTGGAATAAGAGGGGGGATCATTAACCGCCGCTACAGTCACTGTGCTATCAATCGCGATACTCTCTCCAGTGCCATCATTGACAACAAATGAAACCGTCCGATTAGAGGTATCTGGATTCTCACTGTTATTGACGTAGCCAACCGTTCTTAAGGCCGCTTCATAGTTCGCAACAGTATCTGTACCATTTAAGGTCAGAACACCATTAATGATATTATAAGATCCAGTGATATTGCCTGTATCTGTGAAGGTCAGCGCATCCTCGCTACCCACAAACCCCGCACCGATACTTACTGTCGCTGAACTGATATCCGTATTATCAACATCACTCAAAGTCAGGCTGCTATTGATCGCTGCGGTGGCATCATTTTCAGTAACATTTAAGGTGTTGCCACCACCTCCTAAGACAGCAATATCATTAACCGCTGCTACACTCACTGTGCTATCAATCGCAACACTGTCTCCAGTGCCATCATTGACAACAAATGAAACCGTCCGGTTAGAGGTATCGGGATTCTCACTATTATTGACGTAGCCAACCGTTCTTAAGGCCGCTTCATAGTTCGCAACCGTATCGACACCACTTAAAGTGAGAACGCCTGTGCCGCTATCATAAGATCCTGTGATATTGCCCGTATCTGTGAAGGTCAGCGCATCCTCACCACTCACAAAACCAGTGCCGATGCTTACCACAGCAGAACTGATATCCGTATTATCAACATCACTCAAAGTCAGGCTGCTATTGATCGCTGCGGTGGCATCATTTTCAGTAACATTTAAGGTGTTGCCACCACCTCCTAAGACAGCAACATCATTAACCGCTGCTACACTCACTGTGCTATCAATCGCAACACTGTCTCCAGTGCCATCATTGACAACAAATGAAACCGTCCGGTTAGAGGTATCGGGATTCTCACTATTATTGACGTAGCCAACCGTTCTTAAAGCCGCCTCATAATTAGCAACCGTATCTGTACCACTTAAAGTAAGAACGCCTGTACCACTATCATACGATCCAGTAATCGTGCCCGTATCTGTGAAGGTCAACTCATCCTCACCACT
>JBQGBW010000285.1:0-2075 GCA_052043475.1 Magnetococcales bacterium HHB-1 | reverse complement strand
TCTTGTTTGGATTAATAAACAAACGCTTACCAGTCATACGCCTGCGACCAATACACTCGATATTACGACCAGCAATAACATCGATTTAACTTTTAACGGCAACACCACACTGACCCAGGATACCAATTTTCATATCTTTGGCAGTCTCAGCGGTAAAATTTCAGGCTCTTTCAGCAACAATGGCACCACCACAGTTACTTTTGATCCCACCTCCGATTTTGAACCGGGTGAGACCATCACTGTTCTGGTCAATGGCAATATCCAGACAGAAACCTTTCAGTTTACGGTTTCTACAAGTGCTTCGACAACGGCTGAATCCACAACGACTTTCTATGAGAAACAGACGCTAGGAGATCATGCGACTGCCAGTATTTCATTAGCAGATATTGATAATGATGGTGATCTTGATCTCATCGAAGGAAATGCAGCAAGTTACGCCAACCGGATCTGGACCAATGATGGTTCAGGAACATTCTCTGACTCGGGTCAGACACTCGGAGATTATATGACCCGAACCATTGCTATAGGAGATGTCGATGGTGATGGTGATCTTGATCTCATTGCAGGAAACGCATATTCTCAAGCCAACCGGATCTGGATCAATAATGGTTCAGGAACACTCTCTGATTCTGGTCAGCAATTAGGTGATCATGATACCAGGTCTGTTGTATTAGGCGATATTGATGGTGATGGTGATCTTGATATCATTGAGGGCAATATAAATTCTCAAGCCAACCGAATTTTGATCAATGATGGCTCAGGAACATTTTCTGACTCAGGCCAGACGTTGGGTAACCATCATACAAGATCTATTGTTTTAGGTGATATTGATGGTGATGGTGATCTTGATTTCATCGAAAGCAACTATGATCAAGCCAGTCGCATCTGGACTAATAATGGCTCTGGGGAATTTTCTGATTCAGGCCAAATATTAGATAGTTACTATACTGCATCTGCTGTATTAGGTGATATTGACGGTGATGGTGATCTTGATCTCATTGAAGGCAATGATAATCAGGCTAACCGAATCTGGACTAACGATGGTGCAGGGACATTTTCTGATTCAGGCCAGGCATTAGGAGACCATCTCACCCAATCTATTGCGTTGGGAGATATTGATGGTGATGGTGACCTTGATCTCATCGAAGGCAATCGTTTGAATCAAACCAACAAAGTTTGGACTAATAATGGTTCAGGAATATTTACAGATTCAGGATTGATATTAGAGAGTTCTGATACTTACTCCATTGCAGTAGGTGATGTTGATGGTGATGGTGAATTGGATATCATCGAAGGAAATTATATTCAAGCCAACCGTGTCTGGATCAATCAAACAAGTCTCACCAGTCATACGCCTTCAACCAATGCGCTGGATGTGACAGCCAGTAACAATATCTCCTTAACCTTTGGCAGTAGCACGACACTGACTCAGGATATCAATTTTCATATCTGGGGAAGCATCAGCGGTAACATTGCTGGCTCTTTCAGTAACAACGGAACAACCACAGTCACCTTTGATCCCACCTCCGATTTTGAACCTGGTGAAACGATCACTGTTTTAGTCAATGGTGATGTCGTCACGGAAACATTTCAGTTTACGGTCTCAACAAGCGCTTCAACAACCGCTGATGCTGCGGGAACGTTTGTCGATTCTGGCCAGACATTGGGTGATTATACAACCAGAGATGTCGTATTGGCTGATATTGATGGTGATGGTGATCTTGATCTGATTACAGGCAACTCTTATGGTGTAGGCAAAACTTCGAATGCGGATAACCAAGCCAACCGCATCTGGACCAATGATGGATCAGGTACGTTTACAGGGTAGTCCTATATTGGTAAGGATCGATTGTAGTCATGGATAAACATCCAAATTATACCGATGTGATTTTCAATTTTTTTAGAGAAAGAAAGCGTTTTCCGTGTGAAGCGTCCCAGTCTTTGACGGATTGTATTGTTTAAACGTTCAATCAGGCTGGTTTTCCCGCTGCCTTTTTCGACAACAATATGGCGTTCTGGTGGAATAATGGCCGCGTAAGAAGGCAAACCATCTGTGTAACAATAAGCTGTATCTC
>JBQGBW010000284.1:0-2114 GCA_052043475.1 Magnetococcales bacterium HHB-1 | reverse complement strand
GGTGGCATGATTACGCTCTCTAATGAGAGCGATCTTGACGTAAGCTCTGTTACAGTTGCTGTAAACCGGGTGGATCGTACGGGAAATCAGAGTGCGATCAATGAAAACCTCACTGGCCTTAATACAACGCTTGAGAGCAGCCTATCCACAGATACCAATAATACAGAGTATCTCCATCTGCAAAGTAAGGATGGTTCAATCACGATCGATGAGAAGATGACCCTCACAGGCGGTGGTGGTGCAGAGCTAAGGCTCTATGCGCTGGGGGATAACTCCGATGTGATCATCAATACTGACCTTGATGGTGGCAGTGCAGAGACCACCATTTTTGCAGGCCGTGATTTTAGCCTGACGCAAGGCAGTGATTTAACCCTCAATAGCGATAACGCCATTGAGAATAAGGGGTCGCTTTCGATCACTTCTAAAACCGGTGCAATCATTCTTAGTGATGGTTCAACCATAACAACCGCTGGCGAAGATCTCTTCATGGATGCGGTGAAAGATATCACCATTACCGGTATTGATGTAGGTGTGGGTGCGGTTCTCTTGCACAGTGAATCAGGCCAGATCATTGATGCAGGTGATACGAACACCGATATTATCGCTTCTAACATCCAGTTGCTTGCAAAGGGTATTGGTACTGCACAGAACGCCTTAGATATTGCCACAGATTATCTTACCGCATCGGTTGATGAGGGCGGCCTTTATGTGGATGAACAAGATGCACTGACTGTGAGCAACCAAAGCAGCGGTGTAATGCGCTACACCTTAGATGAAAATGGCCAGAAGAGAGAGACAGGGTGGATAGAAGCCCGTGATATCAATGCTTTAAGTGGTGGCGCCATTGCGCTTACCACAGGGGGATCTCTTACTCTTGATGAACAGTTAGGTGCAGAGGGGGCCGGGAATATCACCCTTACCATGAATGGCGATGATCTGACCATTAAAAGGGATATTAAGAGTGGTGAGGGATCAATCAACCTGATCTCTGCAAAGAATATCAGCCAGAGTAGCAACTCAGAGATCACCACCACGGGTAACACCATCACCTTAACGGCCACCGCTGGGGATATTATCCAGGATACCGGTTCATCTATTGCGGTTATGGGCAACAGTGATACTGGAGAGATCACGCTTAATGCAGGCAATGATATTCAGGTATCTTCTCTTGATGCAGGCATCTGGATCGGAACTGAGGCTGAACTTAACAGTTCGAGTTATAAAACCACGGGCGTAAGTTCTAAAGGCGATATCTCACTTAAGGCCGGTGGTGCAATCACTGCAACCGATACCCTTTCTTGGGATGAAAGGACCATCATTGCTGATCTCTTAACCATGCAAGCAGGATCTGAGATCAAAGATCTGATGCTGGCGATCAATCAACTGGATGCAATCGCAACGACTGGAGCCATTCAACTCTATGCGCAGGATAGCCAGGGTGAGACCAGCGCGGGCATCATTATTGATCAACTAAAATCAGCACAGGGTGCGGCCTCTCTGACGACTCAAGAAGCGATCACTGTAAACAGTGCAGAAGCCGCAACTGATCTTTATTTAATCAGTAAATCAGGTGACATCACCATCAATAAGCCCACCAGTGGGGATGCCATCACAGCAGCAGAGAAGATCATCCTAAAGAGTGCCGGTGATATCACCACCTATGATCTTTTCCAGGGCACAAAAGAGAGCAACTATCAAGCCGGTGGCGCGTTAACTTTCTTTGAAACCGTAACCTTAAGCACGATTACCAGTGAAACGCTGGTCCTTGATACAAAGGATTCGGTCACCTTAGATGTTGACTTAAATGGTGTCCAGAGCGCTACTTTGACATCACAGGGTGGTGTGAGTCTGACCGGTGATCTTTTAAATGTGGGTCAACTCTCAATCACGGCAACCGGTGAAGTGAGTCAAGCCACAGATACTGGAACAGTTACAGTCCACGGTAAAGATAACCTGGATGTGACCACCTTTGATCTGCATGCCAAGACAGCGGTTAGTCTGACTCAAGAGGCCGCCTCAGATTTCATCTTTGCAGGTATTGCGGGTGGTTTAAATAATGATGACCTCGCAGAGATCAATATTAAAACCGGTGGTGGCTTCTCCTTTACGGCTTC
>JBQGBW010000283.1:0-2118 GCA_052043475.1 Magnetococcales bacterium HHB-1 | reverse complement strand
TCCATCGCAAAGATTTTTTCACGCTCGACGCCTTCTAAAAGATTGTTGAGCAGTGCCATGATCCAGGAGGGCAGGTTTTCGTCTAAACGGTAGTGTATCCAGACGCCTCGCCGTCGTGATTGCAACAGTCCCTCCTTGCGCAACTTACCCAGATTACGAGAGATGGCGGGTTGCGGTGCCTCTAAGGCATGCACCAGTTCACAGACACAGAGTTCTTCCTCCTGAAAGAGAAGAACAATAATCCGTAGACGTGTGCCATCAGAGAGCTGTTTAAAGAGGTCGGTTGGCTGCATGGCATCCTCTTACAAAGTGTATATATGTAATGATGTGAATATAGCAGGTCTTATATATGGCTACAAGTAAATATATTGCCAAAAAGAAAAAATAGGCGCACCATGAGAATATGGTGCATTCAGCCGCAAGCAACTTCTAAAATTTTAAGAGGCGGTCATTGATATGGAAGATATTGATGGTAATATCTCTATTACAGACTGAAGTGATCAGGGAGTTATTGATCTTAAAAAGCGATGTGAAACAGGATTTTATACAGACCCTGGTACTGGAAGTGCGTAATGCAAAAAAAGAGCTGGATGCATTAAACAATCAGTTGAAATTACAGATAGAAGGGTAGCTACTATGCGAAAACTGACCTTAGATGATCCTGAGCTCAAGAGTGCTGATCTAATCAAACGCAATATAGAACAGATGAAGGAGCTGTTTCCTGAAGCCGTATCTGAAGGAAAGATTGACTTTGAGGTGTTGAAGCAACTCCTGGGAGATGATATCGATGATCAGGAAGAGAGGTATGGCCTCAACTGGTATGGAAAAAGCCGCGCACGCCAAATTGCGTTGACTTCATCAACAGGTACACTACGTCCCTGTCTTGAGGAGAGTGTGGATTGGGATGCGACCCAGAATCTGATGATTGAGGGGGATAATCTAGAGGTGCTGAAGCTTCTGCAAAAGAGCTATTCAAATGAAGTCAAGATGATCTATATCGATCCGCCTTATAATACAGGAAAGGATTTTGTGTATCCTGATAATTTTCATGATGGGCTTGAGCATTATCTTGAAATCACAAAGCAAACTGACGACCATGGATTAAGAATTAGTAGCAACAGAGAGGCGTCTGGTCGATTCCATACAGATTGGATGAATATGATCTATCCCAGATTGAGATTGGCAAGAAATTTTTTACGGGATGATGGAATTTTATTTGTTTCAATTGACGAGCGGGAGTATTCAAATCTTAGAATGATATGCTGTGAAATTTTTGGTGAAGAAAATATTATTGGAACCATTATATGGAAAAATGCCACAGATAATAATCCGACCAATATTGCAACAGAGCATGAATATATTTTGGTCGTTGCAAAAGGAAAAGAGGCAATAGAAAAGCAATGGAAAACAGCGAGTTCTGATATTAAAGATATTTTAGTAAAAATAGGACAAGAGTTGATAGCTCAATATTCAGGAGATGAGTTGATTAAAGCCTACCAAGCGTGGTTTCGCAAACATAAAATGGAACTTGGACCTCTTGATCGTTATAAATATATTGATTCAGGTGGGGTATATACAGGTAGCCAAAGCGTTCATAACCCAGGGCGTGAAGGATATCGTTACGATATTTTACATCCTGAGACAAAAAAGCCTTGTAAGCAACCTCTTATGGGATATCGATTCCCTGAAGAAACGATGGACGATTTGTTGGAGAAAGGACGGATTCTTTTTGGTAAAGATGAATCAAAGATCGTTGAATTAAAAGTTTATGCTGCTGATTATAAGGAAAAACTGTCCAGCGTATTTACATTAGATGGACGCCTTGGTGCCTATGATCTTAAAGCTGATTTTCCTGTTGAGGGGAAAGTTTTTAGCAATCCTAAACCTGTGCGTCTTTTACAAACATTTTTTTCTTTTCTCTTAAAAGAAGACAATGATATAGTCCTTGATTTTTTTGCAGGGTCTGGGGTTACAGCAAAGGCCATTTTTGAAAGCAATGCCAAGGATGCGATTGCTCGGCGTTTTATATTGATTCAATTGCCTGAATCTTTAGATCTCAAGAATAAGGAGCATCAATTTGCAACCTCTTATTGTTCTGAGCATAATTTGAAACCAGCT
>JBQGBW010000282.1:0-2123 GCA_052043475.1 Magnetococcales bacterium HHB-1 | reverse complement strand
GATTTTGAGTCTCGATGATGCTTTAGATGTTCTTGATGAGCCGCTAGGAATTATAGTGGAAAATGCAGAGAATGATTGGAAGTTTTTGCTAGGATGTATGCCTGAAAGAGTGCGTAAGAAAATTCTTGAGATGGATAAAAATAGATGGCTTAAGCCATTGCACGGCGGTGGATCTGATATCAAAAAACAGATTATATCTAGAAGCAAAAAAGAACAAGAAAGATTTCGGACGTTTGCATTTTTTGATAGTGATCGACGACATCCTGATGAATTGGACCTATCGTGGTATGGATGGCTCTTCGTTTATCAAACAGGTGTTTGAAGGGTTGGCGCCGGGCATGCCGGGGATGGTGCCTCAGTCTCAGTGATCATTCTGAAAAGATCGAAGAGAGTCGTCGAGCATCGTTATGCTATGACAATCTTAAAAGGATGAATAAACGTCACCAAAACGACAGTTCGTGGCGGGGTTCGGGGTGGACCTTCCACCCCGGCGGAGTCCAGAGGCAGAGCCTTTGGTGGGGTCATAGGGGCGAAGCCCCTGATTTATCTGATAAATAGCGCATTCAAGCAAAAATGTTAGTGAAATCAAAATATTCATGATTTCATAGGTCCTTTATGGGAAAAATGAATGCGCCTCCTTGAAGCGAGCGTAGCTAAGCGCCCCTGCGCGGAGCGCCTTTCCATGCCCCTAAGATCAACAAGGTAGGAAGGCGTGGACCATATTGTTTAGAAACATGAGAAAGGGTGTCGTTGTGCTTGTATCATTTTCTGTTGAAAATTATAAAGCGTTTGCAAGAGAGCAGAATATCCAGATTCGTCCTGTCACCTTGTTTTTTGGCTGGAACAGTGCAGGGAAGAGCGCTCTTATTCGCTTTCTTCCCCTGATTGCTGAATCAGTCAAAATCGATGGCCCCCCCATTTGGTTGGGTGGAAAGGCTGGACGTCAATCTGTTTGGTCTGATCTGGTTTGCAAAGCGACCCAGCGTGACTTTTTAAAGTTTACCTTGGATTGGAATGATATCGGTGGGCTTGACTCACCTCTGTCTGGGTCTTGGAAGGTTAGTGGCGATCTTGCAGGACGTTGGCAGTACATAAATGAGATGTCGATTGAGTTTGATGGCAAGTCAATGGGGGTGGATTATTCTCTGTTGCGTGGTGAGGGGCAGCAGGGGCTAGTGCCTTATCTTGAGCCAGCTTTGCCTGGAGATCGGAATTTTTTTGACCCTTTGCGGCGAGAAATGAAGCGGTTGCCGACTCAGGTGCAATGGCTCAGCGGAGTCTCAACTCAACCACCAAGAATTGTTACCTATAGTGGACCTCCGCCCTTGATCATAAGCCCTGATGGTCGTGATGCGATTGATCATCTCATCACAGCTCAACTAAACAGTCAAAGCGACCCTTTGTTGGAAGTGATACACGAGTTCTTTCGGGCTTTCGGTGAACAATTTTCTCTTGAGGAGTTGAGCCATGGAGCCTGGCGTATTTTTTTACAGCCCCAAGGGCAGAGTCATAAGGTTAATCTGTGTGATACCGGAGAGGGGTATGCCCAGGTATTTCCCGTTCTGGTTGCTTTGGCGCGAGCATGTACCGGGGGGCCACGACTCCTTTGCTTGGAACAGCCAGAGCTGCATCTTCATACTCGTGCTCAGGTTGAATTGGCCAAATTATTGGTTAAAACGGCCAAGGCAACTGATGACAGCTCCATGAAGCCATCTATTCTCGTGGAAACGCATTCTGAAGTCCTCCTCACCAGCGTCCAGCTTGCCATTGCCAAAGGTGATATATCTCCAGATATGGTGCGTGTGTATTGGGTCGAGTCTAATTCAGATGGAACCAGCCAAGTGACTCCCATTGATTTCGATGAACAAGGTCAGCCGAATCAAGCAGACCTCATGTGGGCTTTTGACGAAGCCGTTGATCTTGGACGGGAGTTGGTGGAGAGGCAATTGGCAGAGGTAAGATTATGAAAGTACTCGTTTCGGAAAGTGTATTATCTATTAAAGGACTTCAGAATGCGTTTCCACGAGAATAGATGGCTTCATGGAGCTGTCATCAGTTGCCTTGGCCGTTTTAACCAATAATTTGGCCAATTCAACCTGAGCACGAGTATGAAGATGCAGCTC
>JBQGBW010000281.1:0-2126 GCA_052043475.1 Magnetococcales bacterium HHB-1 | reverse complement strand
CCCATTTTTCAAGTTCTGGGTTGCTGGGAAATTTTTCCATCCACTCTGCATCTTCTGGATGCTTAAGGAGATGTTGCTGGAGTTGATCAGCGATACCAAACCACTGGAAGGCTTCTGTATCCCAGACAAATGAGATGCTGTTCAGTTGTTCAATTTGTGCTTTGGAGAGATGTTTTTGTTTACGCTGCTGTTTGACCCATAGGGGGAGTGTGGGTGCATCAGGCCATGGGTTTGTGATCATCCAGTCGTTGTCATACTGTTTAAGATAGGCCTTAAGGTGACCAAACATGCGTTGCCAGGGTGAGCCTAAGCGTAGAGAGAGTTCTTTTTTCAGTGTTTCGTAGTGTGCTTTTTTTAATGCATTATGATGTGTGTCTCTATTGCAGAGCAGTGTAATGAGTGGCCTAAGTGTTGTGTCTGCTTCGGACTGCTCTTGTTCCAGTTGTGTTATCGCGTTTTGGAGTTTGGGATTGATGGCATGCCAAAGGCTGAAGAGTTGCCACAGTGCTCTGTTCTGTTCATCGATCAAGGTATGATCATGATGGTAGAGGGGTAGTAGGAGTGAGGGTTGATTTTTATTGGAGAGGTTGAAAAGATCGCTTGCAGCGAGAATAGAATCTTCCTGGGATGGTGGAAAGGGTTGATACCAGAGGATAAGATCCGTATGCTCCAGCAATGTTGCTGGTGGCTTTCTCTGATTGAGTTGGAGAATGGCATAAGAAGCGGTTTTAAACTGTGTGATAATCTGGTCTGTTTTGATCTGTGCTGTTTTTCTTTCTAATGTGAGAAAGTAGAAGGGCTGTTCATGGAGATGAATGGTTTGATTAAATTGCTCGGGCAGTGTAACCGCTGTTTGTGAGGAGAGCCAGAGAATATGGGTGACTGTTCTATCTTGTTGCTGTTTTGGTGTTAGGATTTCTGTAATGATCTCCCAGGGTTTAAGCGTTCTCTCTTGATTGTAGGGTAGGGGGGTGAGTGTGAGATGTTGGCGTGGTGTGGCGTTTGATTTAAGTTTGTGAAGAGGCGGTTGAAGATCATGTAATAAGAAGGAGGGTTTGGCCTCCTGTTTTGGTCTCTGTTTGTATGCAGAGAAACGTTTGCGTAGTGGTAAAATGAGATGGATGTAGGTGGCGGGTCTGTTTTCTGAGATCCAGATGGGATAAGTTTCTTTTAGAGTATCATTAGGACGCGCGACGCGAATACCATAGTCGATTTTAGATTGCGCTTCTAAAATAACTTTAGGAATCTCGTCATTCTCCCGACTAGATAAGAGAATGCGTGTTCCATGAAAGCGCCATGTTAAAAATTGATTGATTTCTGTCTCTGTTTCTAAGGGGATAAAATCATATTCTGTGTTATGAATGGTTTGTCCATAACAATCTTTTTTGGCTGGTGTGCTGATTACACGTAGTGCAATGGTGGATGGTGTGGCTGTTTTTTCCAGAAACTGAATCAGATGGTGGATATCTTGTAGACCGGGAAGAGAGATCAGAACTTTTTTATTGGAACCTAAATTCTGTGTGAGCAGTCGAATGATTTCAAAGGTTCTTTGTGGTGAGGCCACTTGATGCTGTGTTGCCACATGCTCTTCAATGGATTGGCGTAGTGCTGTGATCTGTTCTGTTTTAGGATGTGTCTTTGCTGTGGGCAGTGGCAGGGCTTTGCTCAGGATATAGATGCGCAGTGTTTGCAGTCTCTTTTTTGTCATTCTCTCCAGATGGTGATATTGAATTACAGCGCAACGATAAGCATTTTTTATTCCTGCTGGTCGTGTTCTGCTGTTGGTGAAAACCAGTTGGGGTTTGGTCTCTGTTCTCAGGATAGGTAGAAGTTTTTTCCAAGGAATTTTGCTTTCTTGATCATCCCAGAGAATATGGGTTGTAATTATCAAACCATCATGTGTTGAAAAGAGTCCCGTGGAGAGATGATCAGTTACAGAATTGGTTTCTGTTGTTATCCATTGGGTGAGTTGCCACGGATTGAGGTTGCGCGTGGCTAAAAAGAGTGCTGTAAAAAGTTGGAAGATAGACTTCTGATTCTTCCTGTTTAATTGATTCAGATAGATCTCCAACTCCTGGAAATCGCTGCTCTGTTCCAGAAGTTGTGCTGTTTCTAAAAGAGTGGAT
>JBQGBW010000280.1:0-2128 GCA_052043475.1 Magnetococcales bacterium HHB-1 | reverse complement strand
AACTTAATCTGGATCGGTTGTTGGTCAGATGCAATAACCAAACACCAGAAAATATTTTAAAACATTTTGACAAGCTTTGCGATGAAGAGAGTAAGGGCGCTTTTATTCTGGCTATGGCTGGTCGTTTGGTCACATGGGAAGCGGCTTATCAAGCGAAACAGAAAACAGCTTAATCCGACACTTATAAAGGAACCACGCCAATGGCACTCCCTCAAGAAGGCACTCCCAGACATCACTTATGGCGCAAAATGTGGCAAACCAAAGGCGTCCGCTATCTGGCACGCGAACGGTTATTGAAAATGAATCAGCGGTCTGCCCAAGCCATCGCCAGCATGTCTGTATCAATCCTGGTGATCAGTCTATTATTACTTTGCAACCTGGTGCCGAAGTATAGCAACATCTTGGAACTGTTTACCGTCTTCCTGTCCATTTCCATTCTGGTTCTTAGCCTTTTAGAGCACGCTGAAAAATATGAGTTGAGAGCTTTCGAGATGTATCGGTGTGCGAATGAGATCGGAGAGTTGTACGATGAACTCTCCCAAACAGGCCAAGATGATGAAGAGAAGGTGAATGGTTTAAGAAAACGGTATTGGAGCGTAATCAAAGCATACCCGGAAAACCACTCTATGCTGGATTATCAACTCTTCAGTGTTTTCCAATCAGATTCGAAACTCTCCAAAGCAGAGAAGCAGTTTGTCAAGCTGCGATATTTTACCCAATATTTTGCATTCTACTGGCTGCTTATGCTTACGCCTATATGGGGTTGGGCTTTCTGGTTCTTTATGTAAAGGTGAAAAACAGCATTACACGGATCTGTGTCCAGGCCACTTTTTACCCTATTCATTCTTGGGAAGTGTCCCGTTGACCTACCTTAGAATAGTTGCATACAATGGATAATATGAGCGTCAACTCACTGAGGGTTCTCTGGGAGAAAAAACATTTTGAGAAAACAGGAAAAAAGAACATGTTGGCACTGCCTAGTCGCTGATACCCTGAAAACACTTTTGCAGCCTGTCGGGATTGAGGTGCGCCCAGAGGTAAAGGTTATCGAGTCTCCCAAAGCCGATATCCTGCTCATTCGCCGCAGAGGAAAGCGATGGACTGACGAACAACGCTTGCTGTTAGCCGACGGCCTGCGAGACCTCGAATCCGACCATATTCTTGCAGAATTGAAAGTAACAGAGAGCCTAAACGCAAGCGCGTTGCGGCAGACCTTGGCCTATGATCACTTTTTCCTGATTGGTGAAGAGCTTGCCAGGAAGCGGTTGCAGAGCGTATTGATCAGTGCCAAAACGCCGCAGGGTGACATCCTGGAACAGTTCGGCTTTGAACCTTTGGGACCAGCGGGTGTCTATGTCTGCAAAAATTCTCCCTGGTGCGGGTCACTTCGTGTTATCCTATTGAACAAGCTATCGGATGAACCACACAACGCTCCACTAAAAATGTTTGCAAGCAGGCGGACAGAGCGGAAGAAAGCCTTTGAGACTATCAAGCGCTCGGGGTTAATTGAACGGTCGATAAAGTTTGGACGTATTGTTGCTGGTCTATGGAGATTGTTGATGAAAGGATCTATGGAGAGTATTGAAGCTGACGGGATTACAACAGGCCGCATTGCCGAACTAGGCAAAGACTGGTTTGAGGCGATGGTGAAGGCGTCGCCGGATGATGATTTGTTCTCATTGCCAAGGTTTGAAAAACGTTTGGAGCAAAGCCGATTGGAAGGCGAAGCCAAACTCCTCCAGCGCCAGCTCCAGAAAAAATTCAGCAACATTCCTTCTTGGGCTGATAAGAAGCTCAAAACAGCAGATTCTCAAAGCCTGGAGGTTTGGGGAGATCGAATCCTGGACGCCTCTTCAATTGAAGAAGTCTTCAAACAATAGCGAGAATTTTTCCTTGCGTACCGGTTACCAGAATGCTAGAAAAGAATTCTGAGATTGATAGCGGTTTGAAGGCGCTCTAAACCAGTTTGGACAGAAAATTCTCTTAAATTGCTGATAGAGAAGAGAAAACAGAGAAGCTCGCTGTTCTATTGTGACATTTCTGTGAAATCAGCTTTTGTATAACAGATTGATTTCAAATGAGAAAAACTCCTCAGAATTTATGCTTTTGGTTGCCTCCGCTCCACCAA
>JBQGBW010000279.1:0-2129 GCA_052043475.1 Magnetococcales bacterium HHB-1 | reverse complement strand
TGGGGCGACGATCAAGGCGGGGCCCTTTGGTGCATGTGTTAAGAGCAGTGCTAAGGCTTGCAGGGTTTTTCCTAAGCCCATATCATCCGCTAAGCAGGCACCAACTCCCCAGGCAGACAGTCGCGATAACCATTGAAACCCTCTCTGTTGATAATCGCGCAGTTGAGCCTGAAAGGTGGTGGGAACTTCTGCGACAAGATTTTGGGCCTTGTGCATGCGATCAACCTTATCATGCCACGCCTTGCTCGCCTTAAGCCCGCCCACATCATCGGTGATATCATCAATCAGGTGGGCGGCAAGATGATGAAAACGGTAGCCCTCTTCGCTGGGAACGCTATAGGCTTTGATCTCTTCCAGACGGTTACGGAACGCTTCAGTTAATGAGAGAAAACGCCCCTCACCTAAAGGGATAAAGCGACTCTCACTCTGGGATAGGAGGTTGATGAGTTGCTGCATCTCCAGGGTCAGTTGATCATCAAGTTTCAACTCTCCAGAGAGGCCAAACCAGTCATTTTCCATTTTGATGCGGAGATGGAGTTGATCCATATCCGCTTGATGGGTGATGTGGAAAGATTCCCCCTCAGGCCACTCGATCTGAATTTTATCTTCCAGCGTTTTTAACTCCAGAAGAAGTTCTAAACACTGTTCTGGATCGGGGAGATAATAGGATCCTGAGTGGTGATCTGTATCAGAGAGTGTGCTGCACTGATCGATCACCTCCTTAAGGTTTCTTTTCTCTAAAGAGAGATTGCGGGTGGTCTGGCACGATGTTCCTTCAATCTCTGTAATAATGCTTTTTGCGCCACGGCCTGGCTTGAGGTAAGCGCCATGCTCTCCAAGGGGGCGCACCATAATTTTAACTTGAAGTCCCTCACCAAAGGGCGTCAGTTGCAGGTGCATTGTGCTATTCGAGGGGATCTCTTTTGCTTGGGTTGCAGGCAAACCAATCGCAGATTGCACCGTAACCATCGAGGAGAGTCCCCCCACCGTCTCTAAGACCTGTTCCTGTGCTGTTTCGGGAACCGACAACCCTTTTTTACCGAGAAGGCTTGCGATCTCATGATGTTTTTGTGTCACCTCTAACAGCAGGCATCGTGTGGGTGTCTCTTTGATGGCGATCACACCCTGCTCACGGATGTTATGGTTAAACGCAATCTTTAGTTGGCCGGAAACCCTTTTAACAATGACTTCTGGATGTCCTTTAACCACCTCAACCTGAACCGTGGGTTGATCCTTCCAGAAGACCAGCGGATGATTAACCATCGCCAGCATGGCGCGCTCCCAATCAAATTCGTAGACTGTCTGGCTGTAGCGCCCATAATAGCTGGATTCCTGGTAACTCTCTAAAGTGCGCAGAATATCAAGATCCTGACTGGTGAGATAGGTGATCTTCTCAGGATTATGATAGAGTCTTTTTAAGGCGATATTGCGTCCCTTTGTCCAGTGTCCCTTGGCATTTTTCTTCTGCTCTTTGGGTTGTATGCTGCATTGATCTGATTTAATTTCGATCATCCAGGCTAGGCGATAATCGGATTCTGTTGTTGCTCTTGAGGCGGATTGACCATTTCCCAACAGGGTCAGTGCTTTAAGGGTTCTCTCCCAGGGTTCTTCATAGCGGATAAAGTCTGTGATGCTTATGAGATCGAGTTTTTCACGAAGTGCTTCGGCCTGTGTTGAAAAGTCTTCAAGTTCTGGCTCAAGCTTTGAGATCATTGTTGCGCACTCCATCGCGATCCATAACCAGCCATTCTTTTTGCTCTGGCGATAAAGATCCATGATCTCTAAAATGCGTTCTTTAGCCCTTGTGCGGTTGATCCAGAAGAGTGTGAGGAGGTGAAAAAATGAGGAGAGTCGATCTTCAGCGATAATATACTCTTGGGTGATATAAGCGTTTTCCCATTGATAAAGGACCTTCTCTTCAGGTTCTCCAGCCAGGAAAGCGAGGGTGGCATGGAGGCTTTGATAGATGGGAATATTTTCTGGTTCTGCTTGTTTTGCCGCTTGTTTACAGAGTTGTCTGGCTCTGCTGAGTTGTGTTGCTTCCCTTGTGGATATTAGAGAAAGGATGTAGAAGATTCCATCGAGACCAGGGATGATTGCGGTGCGTTTTTTGTGTGTTTTACGAATAT
>JBQGBW010000278.1:0-2138 GCA_052043475.1 Magnetococcales bacterium HHB-1 | reverse complement strand
AGCTTCCTGCCAGTCAAGACCTAAATTAAGAGATCTTAGAAAACTCCTTCTCTTTATCCTCACTTAAGATCAACCCTAACCTTCTATTTTCTCAGCAACTTTCGTTGCCGTTTTGGTTAGTGCTGCTCGCTGTGTGAGGAGGAATATACGCAGGTTGGGATAGAAGGTCAAGAGATTAATTTGAGAAATGTGATTTTTTATTTTGACGGCCAAAAATGGGTACGAAACCAAAGGATCTCATTCACATCACTGGCGCCCTTCTGAAACTTAATGCACATTCTTAGAGATCAAAACATTACTGGTGGTAAGAGTGAGAGCCTCTAGCCTCTTCATGCTGTAAACAATATCACTCACCCACGATCGCCAAACCCCTTAGGAGATACCTGGGGTTCAGAAACTCTAGATAAAAGCCAACGACGGCACTGGAATATACCTCTTCCAAAAGACCCTTCTGGACTATGAAGCCATGCTCCTTTTTCCCTTTCTAAAAAGCCTGCTGCAACAGCTTCTCCAGCACTAAACCCGGCAAAGCCAGCAACAATAGATCCGCTGTACGTTGGATAAAGAGCAACACGAACTCTTAACTCACAATAGTCAACATCTCGAACATAAACCTGTGCAGGAATATCCTCTTTAAAAGTAAAATCATACGTCACCCCATCTCTATACAGTACCGTTCCTGGCTGTTGGATTTCATCTGGAAGTAAAGAAAAATGTTTCTGCTCAATTCCAGCATTAACCCCTGCAACCATCATATTACGCCACGCCTTAGCGCGCTGACTCTTATAATGGATATCATGCGCAGAGACAGGAAATGTATCAATTAAGGCATTAACTTCAGAAGGATCTATGTAAGAAGTAAAATACTCGAAGTCATCCTCGCAAACTGCACCAGAAAGATATTCTAGACGTCGCTTAAAAGCAGCCTCGTCGATCAAAATAATCTCAGGATATTTGAGATTTGAGCATTTCATACAGGCTCGCAAAGCAGCATAGGTTCGAAAACCAACCGAGACCGCTAGAGCTTCGACCAGATGAGATGGCTTGTTATTAGGGAAAGATTCACGCAGAGCGGATTTTACCGAAGAGAAGTTTTCCTTGGAAAGAACAACAGCAGTCATAAGACCCTTTTCCTTTTGAATCAAGTCGAAGATCCACCGATTACATGCATCGACCATAAGAAAAGAAGGCCGTAACAATTAAATTTCGTTATCAAATCCATTTTAACCCGGTAGCAGGTTTGGCAGAAACACCGACTCTTATTATATCAAACATCCCCCTCTTCATCAAACAAATCACACGATGCTCAGCTAGGTAATCGCTTGAAAGAAGCTTCTGGAACATCCTTCTAAAGCGAGCATGCGAATCAAGCGAAAAAAGGCTGCTTAGGATATTTATTTTCTAGAAGAAAGTTTCAAGCGATTGTCTTGCTATCGCAATTTTCTTGAACTGATCCATCAGATTTTATATTTTATAATGACATCTTTATCTCTATAGAGATAAAAAAGGGAAAAAAGGAAAAACGTTTATCTCAGCCGTTTTATCCTCTATCCTTAACAATCTTTTCTTCTTAAAAGCAACAATTCAAAGAGATCGCATTATAAAGAGCCTCTCTTGAACAGGCGCTTATTAAACGATGCATCTATAATATATAAACATTCACCATGGAGGCCATAACAGGCCAACTCATGGTCAAAAAGGGTAAAGGGAGCACCCCTTAACTTTATATAAAATCAGTGCAGGAGTTCACGGATCTGATGAAAAACGAACAGGTGCTTTCCGCAGCAAGCGGTGGTACAACAGAGCATGGGAGGATAAAAAAGGTGGAACTGTCTGGTGCAGAGATTGTCGTACAGTGCCTGCTGGAACTGGGAGCCAAAACAGTTTTTGGCTATCCAGGTGGTGTGGTACTCAACATCTATGATGAAATCTATAAAGCCAAAGAGTTACATCATGTGCTCACCCGGCATGAACAGGGCGCACTGCATGCCGCCGATGGCTATGCACGCGCCACCGGTAAAGTGGGTGTCGCTCTGGTAACTTCGGGGCCTGGTGCCACAAATGCCGTCACCGGCTTGGCTAACGCGCACATGGACTCCATCCCCATGGTCTGTATTACAGGACAGGTGCCCTCAGCA
>JBQGBW010000277.1:0-2143 GCA_052043475.1 Magnetococcales bacterium HHB-1 | reverse complement strand
GTACATTTAGAGGTGGTGTTCAAGAGAAACATATTCAAGCCTACCTGAATGAATACACTTTTCGGTTTAATCGCCGATTTTGGCGTGGCCCAGCTTTTAAACGTGCTCTTAATTTGGCAACAGAAGCTGAGTGTTGGCCAACATACGATAGTCTTTACGCTGCTGGAGATCCAGATGGATGGCAACACCCTAAATAATTGATCATTTATCTTAAATATAACCAGGGCCTGCATCAACCGGATACCCATATTCCCGCAATCAATGGCGCATTTTTGCGGGTGATAATCATCCACGGAATCGTGATATGAGATTGGGCAAATTTTAGATACTTCTTTCGTTTATCTGTCTGGGAAATACAGGGAAAGAGATCAATTTCACGTACTTTGGCTTTTTTGATCACATCGGACCAGTCACGGGCTTTAACGGGTTTCATATTGACTTTTAAACGCTCGTTAATCAGACGAACATAGTCAGCACATAAGCCACGATACGCCCCCTGCTCATCGACAAACTCAAACGGCGGCCACGCGGAATCCACACCAAGCCGGATATCCACATGTTTTGATAACCAATTCTGCTCTTCAGCCGTAAGCAAAACCTGACTGGCGTGTTTCTCCAGTGGTGTACTGGCACTAATCCATTGATCATAGAGTCGCGTCAAATCCTCTGGAGTGATCGCCTCCAACCCCTTATTCAAAATACTCACAAGCGTGGTTTGATCTTTATGAACACCAAAACGGAGTCGCATGGGCGCGGTAACATCAAGTCCAGAGAATCCAGCAACCCGGATACCCGTCAAAGCATGTTGCTTGAGGGTTTGATCAATGACAACCTGACTACCAATAAAGGCATCCGCCTGACCATTGAGAACAGCCTCCAGACCCTGAAGTGTACCCTGTACTTTATGAAGATTGATCTCTGGATGTTTCTCCGCCAAAATCTTTACATAATAAAAATCGTTAATCACCGCCAGACGGCGCCCCTTTAAATCCCGCAGGCTTCTTATTTTAGATTGCTCTGCCTGGGTCACAATAACGCTTGGCAGCGTAAGATAGTGACGCGAAAAACGCATAAAAGGAGTGCGTTCAGCGGTCTTAACCACAGCAGGCAGTAAGTCGAGCTTCTTTGCCCGAAAACGTTTCATCAACTGAGACCAACTGTAGCCATGTTCAAACGCGAGATTAAGACCGGTCTTTGCAGCAACCAACCGCAAGAGATCGAGCGCATATCCTTGGGGTTCGCCATTTTCAACAAAATCAAGAGGAGGCCAGTCGGTTTCAGCGCCAACGCGAATCTGTGGATGTTCAATAATCCACGCACGCTCTTTGGCGTCTAAATCACTCCAGGTTTGAAACCGTTTGCTTTCATTAGTGAGCAACCAACGCGCTTTAATGCGGCGATGTTCAGCAATATTGATAGTCTCTAAAGCACGATCCAGTATCGATACCAGGATAGGCCAATCCTTACGTACTCCCATATGAAAAGGTTCGACAGCCAACCCCGCAATGCCAGAGATGGTCAAATCTTTCATATCGTGTTCATTCATAAGGTGAGAGATCACCGCCATATCACCAACGGTTGCCAATGCGGCACCACGACGGACAGCCGCTAAAGCTTCCAGGTTATTGTTGACCATCACCGGCTTGATCTCTGGAAACGACTTGAGCATCAATTCGCTGGTGGCATATCCATCAACCAACGCCACCCGATGCCCTTTAAGCTCAGGTAGCGATTTAGCCGCCCCTCCCTCCTTTCTGGTCACAATCACGGTGGGTGTTTCCACATAGGGCTTGGTAAACCGAAGAAATTTATCCCTTTCAGGCGTCTGGCCCAGTACGGGCGCCATATCCAGACGTTTCTCTTTCAGCGCCGTGATCACCTCAGACCAGGATAAAATCACGCACCACCGGCAAAGCCGGTGGTTTGATGAAGGCCCCTGGAAGGGGCCAGTAACGTGGTGAAAGCCCCTAAAGGGGCTCAAAACATTACGCGAACTCTTGAAACTTTAACTGCGGTTCCATTCGAAGCTCTTTCTCTTCCTGGTTTCGAATGTAGGCTCGAATAAGCTGCTCATCAAGCCCTACAGTGCTAACACAGTACCCTCGTGCCCAGAAGTGCTTTCCCGTGAAATTCCGCTTCTGAC
>JBQGBW010000276.1:0-2193 GCA_052043475.1 Magnetococcales bacterium HHB-1 | reverse complement strand
ATCACAACAGAAATTGGAACGTATACACTTAAAGCCAACAAAGATATTGGTATCCCAGACTCATTTGATTCTATTTTATTGTATTATCTCCTGTTTATTTCCCAGAAAGATAAAAATAGAAACAGAAATCATTTTGAGATAAGCGCCTATGAGATATGTAAGAATCTTAACATAACGAGAACAGCCTCTATGTATAAACGTATTATGAAATCATTAGATATATGGGGTGGTGTCACAGCTAAATTTGATGGAACCTTCTATATTGGCAACAAAAGGTATATCAGTATACTTTTCCACATCTTAGAATATTCTATGCAGGAAAAATTAAATAAGAACAATACAGCTTTCAAAAAGAGCATAACAATAAAATTAAATGAGACATTATTGCATGCAATAGAACGCTCGAAATTCTTTCAAAATATTGATTTAAATTTAATGATCGGATTAAAACGTCCTCTAGCGAGAAGACTCTATGAATACCTTCCAAAACAGTTTCTAAAGAAGAATACATTCTCTATTGGAATAGATAAGCTATTCCCAAAAATTGGTTTAAAAGATAGAAGATATGATAGCAAGAAGAGAGAGCAGATCAGATCAATTCAGGTTGCACTGGGACAGATCAATACCTTTGACGAGAACCATGTCTATAGCATTGAGCATTATAAAAATGATCATGGTCAATTTATCTGCACTTTCAGAAGAGAAGATAAGGAGAATAAAAAAAGAGAAGTGCCAGCGATTGAAGATAACATCAATGTCGATGTGATCATTAAGAAACTGAAAGAGTTTAAAGTGCATGGTAATTCAATACGATCGATCGTCAGACAGCATCCTGTGATTGTGCTCAATGATGTGATTGCTGACTTTGAGTTTCTTCTAGAAAAGAAATCAAAATCCGATCATCCGATTGAAAACCCAGGTGCCTATTTTAGAAGTCTCTTACCTAAACCAGGCGATATGCACGAATTCTCGATTGATTATCAGAAACATCTTAAATCAGAAGAGCTTAAGAAAGATATAAAGAGGCACCAGGAAGAGAGAAAGAGAAAAGAGCAGCAAAGTGAGATGAAACGTCGTCGTGAGGTCGCTTTAAGAGATAAAACGAATCAATTTTTTAAACAGCTTCCCGAAAAAGAGCAGGAACAGATCAGAATCCAGGCGGAGGCGTGCGTCGATAATCAAACGAACCGGAGACCTGGCTTTATTCTGTTGGCCATCCACGAGATTGTCCAAAAAAACTACAACATAACGCTTGATGGATCAGAGGAAAAATTCTGATAGATGCTGACTAAGATCAAGACTCGTTTCGATGCCTACCAATTCATGTCTTTGATTGAAACTTGAAAAGTTCATAACCCATATCGCTTCTGTATCACCTGCCTTAAACTCTGCATCCACTGCTTAAAGAGCGGTTTCTCTGGCAGTGTGAGACGCAACCGACCGGCCTGACCATGAAAAAGTGTCTGTGCTGCGGTAGGATTCAGCTCGGCATCAATTCTAAAAAAGGGTTCCTCTGTCTCTAAGCCCGATTGATCACTGGCGGTAACCGCCACATCACCCCCCCCCAACCATCCCAATGCTGCCGATGGTAAGCGCTGATGCTGAAAAGGGATAATCTGATAATCAGTGACGGTGATGGTCTCCTCGGCCCGGCCAAAGAGACGCACTTCTGCCTTTAAAATCCCTTCACTGAATAGATTGGAAGCCTCTTCTTGCGAAACCACCGCGGAGAAACGATACGCATCTGTTGAAACGAGCATACCCAAAGGCAGGCCGCGCTGAATCCAGACGCCCATGGTCTGCCCAAGATCTGGCGCCACCCATAAGCCGCGTTTTTTGGCTTGTATAATCAATGCACTTTGGCGTTTTTTAAGTTGATCCAGTTGGGCTCTTATCGCTGCTTTTCTTCTGCGTATCGGTTGCAGATCCACCCCCCCCGCCCGTTCAGCCTGCCTTTCACGGATTAAAATCTGTTGCCACAGGGCCCCACTCTCCTGAATATCCAGTTCTAACTCACGATTACTCAGTTTAAGTAGCGGTGTGCCTTGCTCAACAATCTGTCCTGAAGGGATAAAAATCTCTGTTACATAACCAGGGGAGTCGTTGACCACCTGGAGATGATCTTTGGCTTGAACAACGCCAGGGGCCCGAAAACGTTCTGCAAAGGGCACCCAGAAGATCAGGCTGGTGAGT
>JBQGBW010000275.1:0-2201 GCA_052043475.1 Magnetococcales bacterium HHB-1 | reverse complement strand
ATATCATGCCTGAAATGGATGGATTCGCGCTTCTGGAGTGGATTCGCTATGAGCAGGGTAAAAGCCGCAATGAGTTGGCGGCCATCGGACTCTCTGCACATGGCTCGAATATTCTATCAGCACGGTTTATTAAGGGCGGTGGTAATGATTTTCTCTCCAAACCCTATCTGAAAGAGGAGTTGATCTGCCGGGTTTTTCAGAATATAGAGACTTTGGAGCTCATTGATACCATCAATGAGACCGCACAGAAGGATTTTCTTACCGGCCTCTATAATCGACGCCACTTTTTTCACCTGGCCCAACCGCTCTACTCCAATGCCGTAAGGCAAAACCTCTCGCTCACCATGGCGGTGATGGATATCGATCACTTTAAGCAGATTAACGATACCTATGGTCATTATGGCGGAGATGTGGTGCTTAAGGCGTTTGCAGCCCTCCTTAAAGAGAGTTTTCGTAGTACCGATATTGTTGCACGTATGGGGGGGGAGGAGTTTTGTGTTCTGGCATCGAATGTGGATCGTCAGAAAATCCGTCTTACATTCAAACGTTTTAGTCAGCGTTTAAATGCAACAGAAATCCCTTTTGGTAATAACAGTATAAAAATTACAATCTCTATCGGCATCACGCAGGCTTTGGGAAGTTCTCTTGATTCCATGCTGCAACAGGCGGATGATCTTCTCTATAAAGCAAAAAAAAGTGGACGAAACCGCATCGAAATTGGATAATTAACCCTTTAATGTTAATTATCCCGCCCCTTTAGGAGCTTTTTCTTGTTTCGTTCTCTCCTGGCTATCCGGCTTTGCATTTTTTTTAATTTCTTCGTTATTATCACGCTCTTCTCCACCTTAAGCTTGGCTGCTCCTGAAAAAAAAGGGGGGCGGCCGCCGCCAAAAGTTGTGGTTAAGCAGATCAAAACCCAGCTTGTGACGCCTCAAATCAAGGTGCAAGGGGATGTGGTTGCTCTCAGGGTCTCCAGGCTCTCCAGTCAAGTGAGTGGTCTGATTGTTAAGGTGCATGTTCATCCTGGAGACCAGGTGAAAAAGGGCGATCCGCTGATTGAACTGGATCAAGAGGAGATGCGGGCGGAGATGCGCATTTTAGCAGCAGAACATCTCGAAGCCCGTACCCGCTTAAAAAAGACGCTGGATAACTTAAGCCGAGAGAAGAAGCTCTCCAAAAATCATGCGCTCTCAAAGAGTCGTCTTGAGAACCGCCAGGCGGAGGCTGCGATTCAAAAGGCGATCCTTATTCGTGCCGAAGCGCGTCTGGATCAAATTCAACAGAGGCTGGCCTGGCACCGGCTTTCAGCTCCCTTTTCAGGAACCGTGATCTCTCTCTTCGCCCAACAGGGAGAGTGGTTAGAGAATAACAAGGCAGCGATCACCCTTTTGGATCTGGAGAGCTTGGAGATCGAAGCGCCGATCCATGTTCGTCTGGCTGGTCAACTTAAAGACGGTTTTAAAACCGTCGCTTATTTTCAAGGCGTAAAATCCCCTTTACCGCTTCTTCTTCGCGCAATTATTCCCCAAAGCTCACTGAAAAGTCGTAGCGTGCCGAGTCGTTGGCGGATTCTTACAAAGAAACTTTCTCCCGCGCTTAAAAAAACGCTTCTTCCTGGCCGTGCCACACAAATTCTTGTTCCTCTCAATAAGCTTAGAAAGGCATTGATCGTTCCTAAAGATGCGGTGCTCTATCGAGGTCGTCAGAGCCAGGTTTTTGTTGTAAAAGATGAAACAGTTCACGCGGTTGAGGTTAAGCTTGGCATTCCTTATAAAGATGGTTTTGTTATTAAAAAAGGGCTTGTGGAAGGGGATTGGGTTGTGATTCGCGGCAATGAGCGTCTAAGAGCAGGACAGAAAGTTGAGCATGATATCAAACCTGAAATCATTAAAAAACCTCTAAAAAAGTTACCTGAAAAGATAAAAAAAGCCCCTGAAGAAGTTTCTGAAAAAACATCTAAAAAAACGTCGCCATCTGAAGAGAAGAGTAAAAAAACTGAAGCGGTTGAGGAGAAACAACCGCTTCAACCAGAGCAAAGGTCAGAAAACGTTCAGGAGAAAAAATTGTGAGTCCCGTAGAGTTTGCGACCAGACGTCCTGTCGCGGTCGCTTCTGGGGTTCTTTTAGCACTGCTTTTTGGTCTGCTCGCTCTTTTTCATCTTCCGATTCAACTGATCCCCGATGTGCGTAAATCGATGATCA
>JBQGBW010000274.1:0-2209 GCA_052043475.1 Magnetococcales bacterium HHB-1 | reverse complement strand
TGGTGTGGGGATTAATTAATCCCAGATCTAAGGCGGCCGCAACCGTAAAAATTTTAAAAGTAGAGCCGGGCTCGTAGGTATCCATGGTGACGCGATTACGGCGCTCTTCGGGTTTGCTGGTGCCTAAGTTGTTGGGGTTAAAGCTGGGGACATTAACCAGAGCCAGTACACGGCTGGTTTTGGGCTCCATAATCACCGCGACGCCTGATTTGGCATCATAGGCTTTGACCGACTTGAGCAGCGCACGGTAGGCGATATACTGAATGGTACTATCGATGGTGAGGGTGATATCGGCGCCAGGGTGGGCGGGGCGGATCTCTCGACTTCCTGGCATCAGGGGGCGGCCTAAGCGATCCCGGGTGATCATGCGCTCACCATCTTCGCCCTGTAGGGTTTCATCAAAAGCGCGTTCTAAACCTTCAACGCCTTTACCTTCATAGTTGATAAATCCTAAAACTGGTCCAAAAATTTCTCCCATAGGGTAGAAGCGTTGTGCTGAGGGGAGAAAAAAGAGGCTGGGTTCTTTGAGGTCTTTAATCTGTTTGACCACATCGGGGGGGAGTTTTCTTTTTAATTCAGGAAAACTTCCCGCTTTGGCTTTGCTGATGCGTGTGTGGAGTTTCTCACGCGGTATTTTAAGGATCGGTGCCAACCGTTGTGCCAACTCAAAGGGGGTGCTTTTTAATCGGTCACGATCTAAGGAGAGGGTGGTCACAGGGAGGCTTACCGCCAGTGTGCGTCCTTGACGGTCAAAGATTTGGCCTCTGTGGGCGCGGATGGGGATTCTTTTTTTATGTTGGTTTTTGGCTTTGTTTTGTAGAACCTCACCTTGTAAAAGGGTAAGATCCATGGCCCTTAGAGCGAGAATGACAAACCCTAAGAGAAACAGACCGATGATGATCTCAATGCGATTCTCTGGGAAGGGGGGGAAGGCGCGGGGAGGGGGTGTGAAAAAACGGTGTTGTGGTGTGCTGCGTGGTTGGGCCACTCGTTTTTTTCGTGGTGTGCTTGAAGCGGTTTTTCTGGGGGAAAAAAACATGCGAGAGCCTTTGATTTTAAGGAGAGACAATACGCCACTGTTCGGGTTTTGGGGGGTACATGCCAAGCTCGGTGCGTGCGCGATTCTCGATGGTGTTTAAGTCGGTGCGGGAAATCCACTCAATACGCAGTGTGTGCTCCTCCTCTTGAAGCTTATCCATGCGCCGCTCTTCACGCTTATAGGCGCGGTGCGCTTCTAAGGTAAACAGCCTGGAGGCGACAATTGCGATGGAGGTGATGGTGAGCAGGATAATGAGAATGGCCGCGAGTGACCAACTCGATCTCATGATAGAATCCTCTATATCAAGCAGCATTTAGAGCAGTAAGTCTTAATTATCTTAGGGGAGCGGGCTTCAGAAATAAAGGGCGTTTTAAGCCGTGTGTGTGATTAAAGCCTTTCAGCAAGCCGCAATTTGGCACTGCGTGCGCGGGGGTTGTGGGTGATCTCCTGGTGGGTTGCGGTGATCGGTTTGCGGTTAATCAGTGTGAGTGGTGTGATTGGTTCATCTTTAGATATTAAAGGGATAGGGTCTGGGAAGCGGGGGGGGGGGCATGCCGGCATGGTGGCGAAAAGTGCGTTTAACTAAGCGATCTTCTAAAGAGTGAAAACTGATGACAGCAATACGGCCTCCTAAGCTTAAGCGGGGAATGACTGTTTTTAATCCTTGGCGCAACTCTTCGAGTTCCTGGTTCACATAAATACGGAGTGCCTGAAATGTCCGGGTGGCTGGATGAAGACGCTGTGTACGGGGAGGGCGGTTGCGGCCTCTTTTTTTCTTATATCTTCGTGGTGGTGTCTGTTTTTCTAAAAGTTCAGCCAGTTGACGTGTGGTATGAAAGGGGGATTGTTTGCGTTGCTGTACAATCATGCGGGCAATTTTTCGGGACTGGCGCTCTTCTCCCAGTTGAAAAATAATATTCGCCAGATCTTTTTCTGGCAGTGTATTGACCAGATGCGCGGCGGTAGGATAATTGTCGCTGGGGTCCATGCGCATATCCAGTGGACCATCATTTTGGAAGGAGAAGCCGCGCTGTGGGTTATCCAGTTGGGGCGAGGAGACACCTAAATCAAAGAGTGCGCCCTCTATTTTAGCGATCTGGTTTTGTTCAAGATAATCATCGATATCATGAATGGCACGATGTTGAAGAATTAATCGGTTGGGATATTGGG
>JBQGBW010000273.1:0-2233 GCA_052043475.1 Magnetococcales bacterium HHB-1 | reverse complement strand
ACGACAATCGGACCCCACGTACATGGATCAGGCATAATCCATTACGCATTGATAGGGAGGAGCTGGAGAAATTTCTTAGTGACAGGGGGATCGATTTCACCCGATCTGACATTCTCGATCAATTTTATCAGATTGAATCTGCAGCTGATCTCATCGGAAGTGATCCATTTTCCCAAGGCTGGTTCTCATTTCAGGATATCGCAGCCGGTCTGGTTGCCTCTCTGGTTGATCCGAAAGCGGGCGATACCGTGCTTGATGCTTGTTCCGCTCCCGGTGGAAAGCTTGCCTGTATTGCAGAGCATCACGGCCCGAACCTGAAAATGCTCTATGCCCTGGACGCCAGTGAAAGCAGGCTGCAGAAAGTAAAAGACAATATCCAGCGCCTTGGCCTTGGTCCAGTGAAGGTGGAACGATCAGACGTAAGTAAAGATGTCCTGCCTCAGACGGAATGGACCCTGGTGGATGTACCTTGCTCTGGAACAGGTGTGCTGGGCCGCAGAGCTGACGCACGGTGGAGAAAGCAGCTAGAAGATATTGGATCACTTGGTGGGATACAGCGTAAGATCCTCAGGAATGCCTGGAAACATCTGAGACCAGGTGGTAGTATGATCTATGCAACATGCTCCCTGGAACCTGAGGAAAACTGGATGATGGTTGATTCGGTCTTAAAGGACCTGGAAAATGCCGAGCTTGTCCCAATTCAGGCTCAAAAACTTGAAGCTTATGTTGATGAAAGAGGTGCGTTGTCTACATTACCATGGCGGGATGATATGGACGGAATGTTCGCGGTTATCCTCAGGAAAATATCATGAGATTTACACGAGATTATATCATCATTTTCGGAGCCATTGGACTGCTGATGGCGCTTTTAGCCAATAATATTCTGTTACCGATTTATGTGAACTGGAATGATGAGATCCGGGTTCCCAGTCTCACCCACACAGATCTGAGTCAAGCTGACAAGATCCTAAAGGATCGCAAGCTGGAGTGGGTGGTCAAAGATACGGTATTCCGAAATGACATTCCCGAAGGTTTCATCATGGATCAGCATCCTGAAGCTGGTCAAATGGTGAAGGAGAACAGAAAGATCCAATTGACGATCAGTCTACCACCTGAGAAACTGGAGATGCCCGATCTGGTGGCCATCACAGAACGTCAGGCTACTATAGCGATTGAGCAAATGGGCCTCATCCTGGGTGAGGTGTTGACCGATTCATCGGATATATATGAGAAAACAGTTGTCATGGATCAGTCTATTCTAGCCGGACTTCCGGTAGCACCGGGTGATTCCATCGTCATTACAGTGAGTCTTGGAAAACGCAACCTGAAAAAGACCATGCCCGATCTGTTGAACAAGGGATTTGATGAAGCGGTGAGGATCTTGCAGCGCAAAGGATTCGAAGCAGGGAAGATCTCCTATGCACAGAATTCAGAGCTCCTGCCAAATACGGTTGTGTCCCAATCTGTTGAAGCTGGCAAGATGTTTCCAAAAGATCTGGCTGTGACTGTGAACCTGATAATCACTGATGGATTTTAATGAAATCTCAACCCAAACAGCAGATCTCACCTTCTATCCTCTCAGCGGACTTCACTGTCCTGGCTGATCAGATTGAGTCAGTCGTCGAAGCTGGCTGTCAGGTTCTTCACCTGGATGTGATGGACGGTCAGTATGTACCCAATATCAGCTTTGGACCCATGATTGTGAAGGCAGTCCGGAGAACGACAGACATTATCCTGGAATCCCACCTCATGATCTCAGAACCGGATCAATACCTGGAAGCGTTTGCTAAAGCGGGGTCTGATATAATTCTGGTGCATCCAAGCACGTGTCCTTCAGTTGAGAAAACCCTGGATGACATCCATGAACTGGGGGCCAAAGCAGGTCTGGTCATCAATCCCGATGAAAAATTAGCTGATGTGACTCCCTATCTGGCTAAGATGGACCAACTCTTGATCATGTCCGTATTTCCCGGGTTCGGCGGACAGAAGTTCATTCCTGCTGTACTCAATGACCTGCCGGAGTTGCTTCCTGCATTTTCTGAGCATGAAGTTCTCATAGAGATAGACGGCGGCATCAACTCAGAAACCTTACCCAAGGTGGTGAACAGCGGTATTCAACGCTTCGTAGCCGGTTCAGCGGTCTTTAACAGGACAGCTACGCCTGCAGAAAATTATTCACGCTTAGCCGATCTGCTGATCCAGGACTAGATGGGCCTTCGTTCCTTACGCTCAA
>JBQGBW010000272.1:0-2271 GCA_052043475.1 Magnetococcales bacterium HHB-1 | reverse complement strand
CCTAAGCTGGGCGCGGCAAAAACACCGGTGAGAATCGCACCCACAATACCACCAATACCGTGCACACCAAAGGCATCCAGAGAGTCATCGTATCCAGCCACCCGTTTTAAGGTTGTGGCACCAAAGAAGCAGATTACACCAGAGACCAGACCGATAATCAGCGCCCCCATTGGAGTAACAAATCCCGAAGCCGGTGTAATCGCGACTAAGCCACCCACGGCACCGGTCACAAGACCTAAGGCGCTGGGTTTTTTATGCACAATCCACTCAACCAACATCCAGGCCACAGCGGCAGCAGCAGCGGCAATCTGCGTGACCAGCATCGCCATACCCGCAGCACCATCTGCAGCCACAGCACTACCCGCATTAAAACCGAACCAGCCAACCCAGAGCATGCCTGCGCCCATAACGGTTAAAGGTAGACTATGTGGCGGCATCGCGGTGGTGGGAAAACCTTTTCTTTTACCCAAGACTAAAGCGGTTACCAAACCCGCCACACCCGCATTAATATGGACCACGGTACCACCAGCAAAGTCGAGTACACCATCTTTGCTCATCCAGCCGCCGCCCCAGACCCAGTGACAGACCGGTAGATAGACCAGTGTAACCCACGCCACCAGAAAGACCAGCATAGAGGAGAATTTCATTCTTTCGGCAAACGCACCAACAATCAATGCCGGCGTAATGATCGCAAAGGTCATCTGGAATGTGACAAAAACGGTCTCAGGAATCGAACCACTGAGTGCATCAACCCCCACACCATCCAGCAGAATTTTACCGCTACCACCAATCCAGTTGTTGAGTGCACCCCCATCATCAAAGGCTAAACTGTAACCATACACAAACCACAACAGAGTCATAATTGCTGTAATGGCAAAACATTGCATCAGCACCGAGAGTACATTCTTAACCCGAACCATACCCGCATAAAAAAGAGAGAGTCCTGGAATGGTCATAAACAGCACCAGAGCCGTCGCTACCAACATCCAAGCGGTATCTCCTTTATCCAGACTATCCGCCGCCCAAGCACTCCAAGGGGTCATAGCGGCTACTGTACCAACAGCAGCCATTGATACTTTACGTAAACGATGCACAATCCCATCTCCCAAATAAAAACAGATTTCCATGTAAAGATTTCAACGCATGCCTATAGAACAGTGGGGCCGGTTTCACCGGTACGAATGCGAACAGCCTGCTCCATATCCAGAACAAAGATCTTTCCATCACCAATTTTTCCTGTTTTACTCCCTTTCTGGATGGCCTCCAATGTCTGATCCAGAAGTTCATCAGGTACAGCCACTTCAATTTTAAGCTTAGGCTGAAAATCAACCTGATACTCTGCACCACGATAGAGTTCTGTATGTCCCTTCTGGCGACCGAACCCCCGCACCTCTGTCACAGTTAAGCCTTTAATTCCAGCAGCGGTTAACGCTTCCCGCACATCATCCTGTTTAAAAGGTTTGATAATCGCAACCACCCATTTCATCTGAGTACACTCCTTAAAATAAAGATCTCTCTCCATGGTCCATCCCTCTATTGACGAGAGATAAAAATCCATGCGTTGTATTAACAATGATGACACCATCACGACAAAAGTCCGCTTGTGCCATCCTTTCATAACCGATTTATCCTTCTCTATTTCATTCTCCATGCCAACAAGATAACATTATGATATATATAGATATTTACCATACAACACAACAATAAGAAGAGCTTTTTTCAACGCAATTGCCTATTTTTTAATCACTCAAAAAAAACAAGATCGACTACTTTTTAACCATTGTGTCATCATTGTTCATGATTGCAATAAAAATATTGTATATTTCTAGGTAGCCACAATCTCACATCACGCTAAAACATGATCTTAAAATTGATCGTTACACGAAAAAACAGACCCTTGCCACATGCCCTTCTCCCAAGTTAAAACATTAGATACCATGCCACTTAAGATCGATAAAATGGATTCGATACTTACAAAAAGAGAACACAAAAGCTGTTCTCCTTAAGGGCTTGTCATGCATTAAAAGGGTTTCTCTCCAATGAATAAATCCAATATTTTCGCTTCTTTTCTCTCCACGCTATGGACCTTAAGCATCGCCGCTTTAGCCATAGCGGGTGGCTATCATATGTCCATGCATGCTGTCCCTATTCTGGAACAACTGCAACTCCCTGCTTTTTTGATCAGCCCCTTAAGCAACAGTGGCCATGCCGCAATTATTACCACATTGTTAGGCATCATCTCTACAATGCTGATTTTCTTTCTTCTCGGTT
>JBQGBW010000271.1:0-2301 GCA_052043475.1 Magnetococcales bacterium HHB-1 | reverse complement strand
AATGGCAATGCCCTACCTCAAGCTTATGGATGGCGCGCAAGTCAAGGAAATGCTAAAGCCTCAATCAATCAGGGTACGTTACACCTAGTGGATGGCAGCAGTGAGGGCGGAAGCTACCTGCAATATTTTAAATCATGGGGCGCACAACGGTCTGGATATATTAATGCCGCCGAAGTGGTTGCAAAAATTGACTATAACGCTTCAACGCATGGTATGTATTTTGGTTTAAGTACCGGCACACATAAGGCACTCTATACGCTCTATCATAATAAAATTGTCAGCACGTACTCCTACTGGGGAGATAAAAGCTACGCACTGGATGCCTCTTCTCAATTTAACACCTACACCGCCACCATCGATTCTACAGGTTACGCAAGGCTGTTTGTAAACGGCGAGTTGGTCATGGAGCATGGCACAGCCCAAGGAACCCATAATGTTGTAGGGATTGAGTTTGGGGCTGGAAGCAGCCGCTCTACAGGAGATGCCTGGTTTGATAATGTGTGTGCGTATCAAACTTCAGAACGCATCATTCAGCGTGCGACAAAATCCCAGCCCACAGAAATTCCGCTCTCGATTGCAGCCCAGAAAGAGGGAGAGGCGCCAGAAGAGATCACCGTGATGATCGAAGGCTTACCTGAGGATGCCACCCTTTCAGCCGGAACCGATCTAGGTCAAGGAACATATCGTTTAAACGGTGATCAATTAGAAAATCTTATTCTAACGCTCCCTAAGGATTTTGATGCACAGCATACGATCAAAATCACAGCCGCCATCACCGATGAATCCGGTATCACCCACCGAAGTGCAGGAACCCTGATGATCAATCGCCAGGGCGCGGTCGAGCAGACAAAAACCATCCAGATCACAGATGCTGTGGGTGTGGAAGATCAAGCCATACCTCTCCATATCGCACTGCCCAAAGAGACTCCAGCAGATTACAGTCTGGTTCTCTCCAATATCCCCAAAGGCGCAACACTCTCAGCAGGCGAAAAGCTGGCAGATGGTTCCTGGCAACTCACAGCAGAGCAACTGGACGAGTTAACATTAACCCCATCAGAACATGACGCCACCGATTTAAATCTCTTCATCTCAGACGCCTCAGGGACACTTCTTAATATTCCTTTGAATGTCACCTTATCTTCAGTTGTTGACCTCCCTACCCTATCGATCACAACGGGTGATGTTATACGCTATACCGAAGAGAAACAACACGATCAACCCACTTTGTTATTTGAATATACCGCGGATCGCTTACCTGAACAGGAGGGGTGGCAAACAAAACATGGCACGCTCTCACCTCAATTGGTTGATGGGATGCTCTTGATTGATGATCAAAGTTCGGCTGGTGGAAGCTATCAGCAGTATTGGCGCAACTGGCAGGAACAGCCCGGTTTAACAACGGTAATTGAGGCCGATATTCGGGCGATTGATAACAGTCAGAGTCTCTATTTTGGTTTGAGTGATGGCGATAACGAGGTTTTTTATTGGCTCAATGATGGTCACCTGGCGTTAATCGAAGGAGAGGCCGAGCCCATTCCGCTTACAACCAATACCTTTCATTTTCAGGCTTATATCCTGGATGGGGTCGCTAAAATCTATATTGATGGTCAACTTGTTGCGGAACAGGATAATCTACCACACTACTACTCCTATGTGGAATCAGGCATCGAATTTGGCTCTGGAAGCTCAAGTGGCCAAGGTGCGGCCTTCTTTGATAATATTAAAGCCTATCAAGTTGCCTCAGATCAGGTGGATAATCTGTTTGGAGACACAGCACTTCGAGCAATCTCTTTGAATATTGATACAGCCCTCACCGATAATGATGGCTCTGAATCGTTAACCATAACACTGGAAGGTCTGCATCAAGAAGCGACGCTTTCAAATGGAAGCGATCTTGGTGGTGGTGTCTGGCAGTTAACACCAGATCAGCTTACAGATCTTCAACTCATTTTGCCTGCCAATATCACTGAGACACAAACCATCCAGATCACAGCCACCGCCGAAGAGATCGAGGGAGACCGCGCTACCGTAACCAATGATCTTGTGATTACATTGGATGGTGATCTTGTGCAGGCAGAATCCTCTGTGCGTGATGGCGCAATATTTGAGGGCGGCGATGAAGAGAGCATACTCATGGGAAGTGATGGTGATGATACCTTAAGTGGTGGTCTTGGCGATGATCTTCTGACCGGTGGACAAGGGAATGATCTGTTTGTATTTTTTGATGGCCATGGCTCAGATACCATCCAGGACTTTCAAGCGGGGGCCGGAACAGAAGACCGTATTGACCTGATGGGCGTT
>JBQGBW010000270.1:0-2304 GCA_052043475.1 Magnetococcales bacterium HHB-1 | reverse complement strand
TTTTGGTGGCGGTCACCAGCATGGTGGTGGTGGACACTCTCGCTCCTCTTATGGAAGCCCCCAAGGAGGCCATAACGCGCATAGCGGCTCCTCTTATGGCTCTCCCTCAGGTCATAGTTCTTCCTCTCATGGCTCTTCTTCTCATGGTGGTATGGGTGGCAGTAGTGGTGGTGGCTCCTCCTCATTCTCACAGCCCTCCTCATCTCCTGCGCCTGGTAGTAGTAGTGATGGTGGCGGTAAGGATCATGGTGCACCAGCGGCACAGGATAGTAGCGATAAGGGCGCTGATAGTAAAAAAGGGGGTGGCGCTGATTTTGCCCAGGCTCCTGAGTTTGAAGATGATATCCCTTTCTAGATCGGTTTTTGTGCGTCCTGAAAAAAAAGAACGACCGGCTCTTTTGGCTGGTCGTTTTTTTATTCCGCATCGCCTGTGATGTCGCCTTTCATGGCATCGGCATTACCCACAGGAAGAACCCCTTCATCGCCATCTTGAGGATTAAACCAGTAGCGCATGGAGCCCACCCGGCCATAATTTTCATACATGGTATTCCAGGCTTTTTTATAGAGTGGGCATTCATCATTGAAGCAGACATAGAGTGTTTCTGCACCAAAACCTAACCCATCTGAGTAGTTAAAAGGGGAGGTGGTCCATTTTTTTAGAACCTGGTTGCAGTGCGGGCATTTTGTAATATGTTTTCGCTCTTTTTTTATGGTACTCATTTAAGAGGGCTCCTTAAATTTACCTCTATTTTTTAAATATATCCGTGTGTAATGGTTTGAAAACAGATAAGCGCGTGGCTTTTGAGGCCACGCGCTTATTTTGTTAAAAAAACAGTTTTTGATCGATCCTACTCTTTGCCCAGATATTGAGGCGCTGCAATCACACTGCCCTCTTTGGGGGATTCGTAGACGGTATGTTCCCGCTGCGCCGCTTTGGAGAGTGAAATTTTTAGAGAGTCGGAAAATCCACGCACCTCTTCGGAAAGCTTTTTAACGGCTTTCACAGAGCGCTCTTCGATATAACCTTTTTGCGCTTTTTGAGAGCGGTCCACGTTGCTCTCCATGAGTTTTTGTGCAGCTTCAGATCCTTGACTGTTTTGGAGTTGGCTTCTGCTTGTGGGAACAAAAACCGCAGGATACTGCGTTCTGCCAATCATTGGTCTGTCCCTTGTTTTTTTAGGTTACAGATATGAACTCTGTTGAATCATTTTGCCTATTTAGATGTTTTTAAGATACGTTGCGTTCAATTATAGACAAAAAAAATGACAAAGTTCAACGATCCCCCCGGATAGCTGAATACTATGGCATAGATTTTGTTATAAATCAAATAATCATTCTTTTTGAATCATGGATAAGGTTCTTATCTTTTTTATAAGGAGTCTTTGTTTTGTCTATCTGGTCTTTTCCTGAAACTGCTTCAGAATCTTCATATAATCAAACCGTTGTCTTAAAAAGTAAGTGGGAGATGATCCGTTGGATGCTCTCGATGCGGGAGGCTTTAGAAGCGCAAAACAGCTCGAATATACCGGTGTCAGAAAAACGTGATTAAATCTGTCTGCTTTTTGACGCTAAAGAGATCCTCTTCTCTTTAGCGTTTTCTTTTTTAATTAATTAGAGCACCGATTCGCTTATTTGTCTGGTGGTGGGGCATGCTCAAATTGGGCATTAAACATCCCTTTTTCCTGAAATATTGTCAGCAAATCTTTAAATGATTGTGGACGGAAAAAATAGAACCCTTGAATCTCATGGCAGCCCATTTTTCCAAGAAATTCAGCTTGGAATGCATTCTCTACGCCTTCTGCAATAACCTGCATGTTTAGGCGTTTAGCCAGAGAGAAAATGGCCTCGACGATTGCGGCGTCGTCGCTCTTGGGGCGCATATGTTGAATGAATGATCGGTCAATTTTAAGTGTGTTTACAGGTAAGGTTTTTAAGACGCTCAGTGAAGAGTGGCCGGTACCAAAATCATCAATGGCAATAACAAACCCTTTATTGCGTAATATATCCAGTAAGTTAAATGTATTGTCGATATTGTCCATCACCATGCTTTCCGTAATTTCTAATTCCAGATACTCAGGTTTGATTTTAAAATGTTTAACAGCATCCAAGAGATTTTGAATAAAACGTTGATGATCTTTTAGTTGGCGTTGAGATATGTTGATTGCAATGCGAGGATTTTTCCAGCCTTTATCGATCAGTGTTCGGATATGTGCACAGGCTGTTTTGATAATCCATTCGCCTAAAGGAACAATAAAGCCGGAACGTTCAGCCAGAGGAATAAAATCTGCAGGAGAGACCGTTGAA
>JBQGBW010000269.1:0-2330 GCA_052043475.1 Magnetococcales bacterium HHB-1 | reverse complement strand
ATGGAAAAGCACAGATGGTGATTGTCACAACTAAATTCGATATAGATACAGCCAGGACTATCAAACATTACGATTTACCCATCAGATATGTTTATATGGAAAAAGATTCGGCATTAGAATACAAAAGAGATGAAAACGCCTAAAGAATTAGAATTTATTTGGGATCCAAAGATAAAAGAGGCTTGGGATGCTATGAAACCGAAGCAACAGGCTTTTTTTGTTAAATGGTTAAATAATGGGTTTAACGCAACCCAAGCATATTGGGACACTTATGATAAAACAGCCAATGCAAATTCAGCCGGTGCTTGTGGTTCAAGGATACTAAGAAGTGCTAATATTCAGAAGATTGCTAGAAAACTGGCAGAGGAAAAAGGCACAGACCTGATGAGGATAAAGAAGGTTTATAATGACGCCATGCAAGCCTCTACGCCAATATTTGCAGACGGTGAGAAGGTAATGGATATCGAAGACCACAAGATAAGGATTACCGCCGCCGAAAAATTAGCAAGGTTGAATGGGGAATTGGTTGATAAAATAGATAACACACACCGCTTCCCAGAGCCGGTGATATTCCAGAAGCCAGACGGCGAAATCTACAAGCGCATCACATTCGACAATGCCAACGATTAAATTCCATCCCAAGCAGTGGCAGGCCATCAGCAGCGATAAGCGCATTATCAACATGGTCAGTGGTATCCAGGGAGGTAAGACCATCTGCGGTGCCTCATGGCTGTTCAACAAGGTGACTGCCAATACAGAGAGTAACGTCAACTGGCTGGTGACGGCACCCACCTATCCCATCTTCACCCAGGCAACAGAGCCGCAGTTCCTAAAGTTCTTTGCTCCCATAGGCGAATACAACCGCACAGACAAAATATTCAAGATGAACAACAACAGGAACATATTTCTCAGGACCTTATCCAATCCCAACGCTATCGAGGGTATGACCAATGTCAGGGGCATCTGGAATGATGAGGTTGCCATGAACAGCAGTAAGGCATGGATAAACATTGAAGGCCGTTCAGCGTTCTCAGAGTGCCAGATATTCAACAGCACCACTCCCTATGCCCTGAACTGGCTATGGCGAGACCTGTACAAACCGTGGAAAGAGGGAAAACGTCCTGATGTGGAGTTCATCCAGTTCAGGTCTGTTGATAACCCATTCTTCCCCAAGCAGGAGTTTGAGAGACAGCAGAGACTACTTGACCCCAAGGTCTTTGCCATGAAATACTGCGGTCAGTTTGAGCGCATGGCCGGCCTGGTGTATGATTTGGATGATACCCTGAACTTCCTGAATGAACCGGGATTCATACCCAACAACAGGGATTACTATGTGGTGGCAGGGGTGGATTTTGGACACAACAACCCCTTTGCTGTCAGCATCAGGGCCATTCACCGCAAGGAGGAGAGAGATTACCAGATAGGTGAGTTTTACAAGCAGTTCCTGGACACTACCATGATGGTCAAGGCTTGCAGGGTGATGCAGGAGGCCCATGGCATTGAGGCATTCTATTGTGACAGCGAGAACCCCCAGGCCATCGCTGACCTGAACCGTGCCGGCCTGTCAGCGTACCCGGTGAGCAAGGGGAAGGACAGTGTGTACAATGGCATATTAGCCCATTATGCCCTGCTGAAAAGCGGTGAGCATAAGCTGGTGACAGGCAAGTGCCCACACACCGAGGACGAATATGCCACGTATCACTATGCAGAGGATGAGGGAAAAGAGGAGAACCAGCCTGAGAAACCAGTGGATGCCCACAACCACCTCATGGACGCCAACCGATATGTGACGATGGCAACCAAGGAATTCAGGAGAGCCAGGAACGATGCCGCTAAACCGAAGGTGTATAACAGCGATTATGAGATAGAAAAGGAACTTTATGGCATTGCAGACCCCACTGAGGAGGTGGTAGAAGAGGAGGATTGGTATGGCGATTAGACAACGCTATCTTTGGGACAAGGAGAAAAGGCAGTGGCTGCCAGATGCAGAGGTACTCTCCAGACGCACACAGAGCCATTCTGAGGCCCTATTTAACTTCAAGGTATACAAGGGTGGGTATAACCCCAGTTTAGGCGGTTACACAGGCTCTAAGGCCGATGAGCGGAGTTTATGCAGTCAGATAGAGGACAAGACAGGGGAAAGGCCGGTACATATCGGTGATGCCAAGTTGAGGAATACAGGAATGAAAAGGGAATATAATGTTCGTGAAGCCGTGGAAAGGTCACAAAGGCGATGACCGACAAAGAACAAGAATGGTTGGATTTCATGGAGACAGTGCTAAATGGCAGTGACATAGCATATTATATTATATTAGAGATAGACACACCAG
>JBQGBW010000268.1:0-2370 GCA_052043475.1 Magnetococcales bacterium HHB-1 | reverse complement strand
CAAACCCCCCTGCCGTCTTGCCCTGGCATCGGGAATGATACATTCCTCGATGCAGGCCTACGACGTCCCGCATCAGCGAGAAGATAAGTGTGGGCCGTGCAGTCACTCAACCCACTCCTCGCCACAGCGGTAGCACCTGCAATGCCATACCTTCCAATCGTCAACGAAGTTACGATCAGACCGTCTGGGTGTGTAGCCACATCGAGGACAATCGTCCACGGTGTCATGCTCAGCCGCAGATTTGCTGTCCATGCTCAATCACTGGCTCCAGGAGCCCGAGCATGTGGGCAATCGCTACCAGGAGGAGATAGCTCACGTTATTCTGACGAAGATGCTGCATAACCAACCCCCAACGCAGTGCGGCGGTGGTTGCGGCGGCGGCGGGGGCGGTGCCTTCGAGAGTCATTTCAGACCCCCATGTTATGGGCTCTGACGCCTTTGTAATCACCCGCTTGAACCGTCATCGACAATTGCGTTGTGATTTCAGTATTAGGAGCATTAGGCTGAATGGCAATCAATCCGCATGGCGCATTGAAATAGCCAGTTGACAGTTTCCCGTTGACAGACCCTGCATCGAGAACACCAATCCGAACCCAAACACGAGTGTTGAAATTCGTATTGTTGTACGGTGGGAGGTCCCCCTTCGATTGCAACGCATCCATGCTGGATTCTTGCACGTCTCCTTCGACACCTGCGTAAGCCTTGGCGCCGGACGCTGTGGTTGGGGAAGGATCAGTACTTCCGCTCTTATCGTACTCTTGAAGCATACCAAGTTCGCCTGCAGCTGGAGTTCCCCACGTGAAGGTTCGAGTGGTGACACCATCTGCAAGAGTGATTTGTGATAGCTCAAACTCACCGGCCGTATCTGCAGCACTGGCAAGACCATTGCTAAACGGCGCTGGTACGATTGTTCCTGGAGCTCCACTGAGTCCAGCGTTCACTCGAAAATCTTCCCAACGTGCGATCTGTTGCTTCGACATCACAGCTCGTTCTGCCGCCATGTTGTCCAAGTACACCTTGCGGGCCATTTGCCAAGCCTTCTGAATATACCAGGTATCGACAAGCGCGAATACGCCGTACGAGGTACCAACGGCTCCTGGGTTGAGATCAACCTTGACGCTATACGTCTTTCCTTGTCGGTACAACCGATGATTTGCAACTGAGAGTTGACGTGCAACATCGAGAACATAGTAATCCGTAGCCACGGCCGTACTACGCAGATTGATATGCCGTTGGACTGGATAATAATCTGCTTTGAGAGTCCTGTACGAAGGGTCCTTATCTGCCCCTTTCTTTACACGCACCATGGCGTTACTTCGTTGCTGGTCAGTCCATCAACATTGCGGCGGAATCCTTTGACCAAGATCCAAATGACCGCACCAGCCTCGGGAAGCTTTGTCGGCCGGTTTTCAACGTCTTACCCGCCAAGAAATCTGATGTCTCTGCCTTGAGGGCGTTGTTCATCTTCTTGACGTCTATCGCCTTAGTGACATACTGCACCTTTGCAGCATATCTCACAGCCGAATCGAGTTCGTCTTCTGTTGCTATATCGAGGGTATAGATCCTGCCCAACCCCAGCGGCTCCAGGACCCGCTTATTCGACTTGTGCAGCAACGGTAGCTTCTCAGGGATAAGCCGCATCGTGCCGTCATCATTCCACTCGCTTTGTTTCGTGCATGATCGTAATGGAACATTCCAATCCTCTTCGAACCCGACAATCACACTGTGCATATGACAGTTCCAATTGCCCGAGCTGTTAGTAAACTCGATGTGATGTGAGCCACCCATCACACCCCATTCTTTCATTTTCGTGTTAAGTCCCCTCATTGAATGCCAGCCCGTGTACCCCGGTAGCGTTGTACGAGAACACAGGTAATCGACCTGTGCTTCCAAACTGGCCCGACGAATCTCCGACTCTTTACCTGGTAAAGTCGTAGTGAGGACGCCCACCTTCAGCGGCCACCCCACGTCTTCTGCCCAGTCCAACTCATGCTGCAGCTTTCGAGCAAGCTTCGCCTGTGTTCTCCTGGCTCTCACATCTTCACACGCTGCACAAAGTCTCCAACGTGCGCAGAGGTTTCGGTCCAATGAATTCGAGGACAACCTTCGGCAGCCTGGCCTCAACTCCATTTGAATCATTCCGCTGTGCCCCCTCGTCCCAAGTCAGCGGATTTGCGCAGACCTAGCTTGGGCCTGCAGGAGTCATTGGGGGCAAAGCAACCTGCTCCATCACCCGTCATAAATGTCGTGTTATTTTTTAGCAGGTAGTGTAGTATAACAAGTAAGGAACTTGCACTCCGACTCCACCGGAACTCAAGGGGTCCCGTGTGGATGCTCCCGGGGCTGTTTGCCGTTGGCCACGATGGCGTG
>JBQGBW010000267.1:0-2387 GCA_052043475.1 Magnetococcales bacterium HHB-1 | reverse complement strand
GTTTGGCTGCTATATTCGGTTCCTGTGATGAAATCAAGATCTCCATCACCATCAACATCACCTAACGCTATCGCGTCAGTTCTATGATCTCCCAACTCCTGGCCTGAGTCTGTGAATGCTCCTGATCCATCATTAATCCAAATGCGATTAGGCTGGTTGTAATTGCCTTCGATAAGATCAAGATCACCATCACTATCAATATCCGCCAATACGGTGGCGTGGGTCAGATGATCTCCCAATGTTTGGGCTTCAACGAAATTGTCTAGAGCATTCGTGGCAGTAGCAACTGTAAACTGATAATTCTTAGGCCCGCCACCATCTGATGTAAGCGTGACGGTAACGGTCTCTCCGGGCGCAAAATCGGCATCAGGATTATAGGTAACCGACGTTGAACCATTGTTACTCAATGCTCCAGAGAGGTCACCGCTGATTGATCCGCGAACAAACAGGTTGGTTCCTTCGGTGAGTGTGGTGTTGGTATCAAAGGTGAGGGTGATATCACTGCTGGTGGCAACATCAAGCGCATTGGCCGTGGGCGTGATCGCGGTAACAGCCAGTTGACTGTTATAGCCGTTGAGCGCCAAAGAGACGGTTTCAATGATACCGGCCTCTTTTTCAAGAAGCGTGTCGCCTTCACGACCGGTGATATCATCAGAGGCGGCAATATCGGCACTGGTGGCTTCAACCATGGCCTGGATAAAATCATCACCTGCACTATCGGCCCCTACATAACAGCCATAGAGCAGAATATCACCCTCTTCATTTAACGCATCACCCCAGCTTTGCAGTGCATCGCTATATTGATCAACGGTGGCTAAAGAGAGCGTCTGATCTCCCAGTTGCAGCATACCTTTATCACCATGGGAGATAATGTGAATGGCATCAAGGTCTTGATACTCCTTAAGAATACCTCTGATCTGGCCAATGGCTTGCCGTTTAAGATTAAGAATATGGACATCTACCTGGGGGGGCATAAGATCAACGAGAGACTGTTTCTCCTGAACCAGACTATCGATAATCACAACCTCTCTTCGCGTATCTTGCTGGCTACGATCCAGAGCGTTGAGAGCCTGCAATAGCTCCTCACTGTTATCCCAGGTATTCGATGTTGAGAAAGCAGAAAAATCTGTGGGCTCAACGGTATCATCAAGCAAGGGTTCTGATTCGGCCTGCTCAATAGGCACAAATGCGGTCACAACAGCCGCGGCATCAAAAAGAATGCGTGGTTCCAGCTCAAACGCCAATGCTGCGCTTGGCGTTGGCAGTGCAAACGGCGCAGGAACTGAAGTCGCATGGCGTATACGTTCAGCCAGGCTTGTCAGTGATGTGAGAAAAGGGAGTGTCCGCTTTTTTTTCTTGGCCATATCAAGTCCTTAACTATATGCATATATGATCCTATTTTAAATAAATCAAGCATCATATATGCATGTAGTGACGATTTGGTCTCAACGAATAGACCGGTGATCGTGTGAGAGATGACAGCTTTTTGTATATACTTGAAAAATCTCCTCTTATTGTACAAACATTTCCTCTAGAGAACAATTGAAATATTTTAACCAACCATGTCGTTTTCTCATTCTTGGCTGGATAAATCAGACTGTCTTGGTATTAAACTTGCGGAGATTTTGATTGTCTGTAGATCAATAGATATATTTTATTGACCTATAATTGTTGCATCAAGTTAGCTTTTCTATCTTTCAAGACTACTTCATCATCAAAAATATGGTAAAAATTAGATAAAATATATACATATAGGATAGATTACTATCTCTGTGTTAATGTTAGTTTTTAACTACTTGGATAACAAATGCGACAGGTTAGTACGTTTCTGTAGTGTATCCATCTTGCTGTTAGATGTATAGAAAGTTGCTAATACTATCTAGGCTTTATTATGATAATTCCAGACTTTTTCAAAACATTCTCCAATATTTCTTGCTAATAAGTTTGCGTTAAAAATTGGGTGGGTGGTGCGTTGCTGTTCCCAGTTTCTACGCCACTTTTTCAATGGAGATTTTGGGTCTGCTAATGCAACGGCTTTTTTAATATAGGTCTCTTGATCATGGGCAATAAGTTCTGACATATTGGCAGCAGTTAAGAGACTGGCTGCAACACGACCAGCATAGTTTGGACCTAAAAGAGTCTTCCGAAAAAAGCCTGTTTGAGCTTGGGCGTGTTTCCTGACCAGTTAACTGTTTGATGTAAAAATCTCGATAACCGGTTCTGGAATTCCGCAGACTCGTTCTGGATTCGTTTTTTGAGGTAAAAAAACAGTGTGAAACGAAGGGAGTTTTACCCCATTATGCAAGAACTGACTCTGTTTTTTCCGCTTTTCCAGCTATTTGAGCGCACTGGTAGCGTAGAAAGCGCTTCACGTTGCTGGCCAGAGC
>JBQGBW010000266.1:0-2435 GCA_052043475.1 Magnetococcales bacterium HHB-1 | reverse complement strand
TCTGGAGGCGCGGCATCATGGGCCGCTCCCTGTAAGCTCACTGCACCGCATCTATCGGGAGATTATCTCCGCCTCTTTGAGCCTGGAGAAAAAGCTCTCTGTGGTCTATTTAGGCCCGGAGGCCACATTTACCCACCAGGCGGCTTTAAAACAGTTTGGCCATGCTTTTAACCTCTTCTCTGGCCGTACCATCGATGATGTTTTCCATGAAGTAGAGGTGGGGCGTGCGGATTATGGCGTGGTGCCGGTGGAGAACTCCACCGAGGGAATGGTTTTTCATACCCTGGACTGCTTTGTTGATTCACCTTTGAAGATCTGTGCAGAGGTGATCCTGCCGGTGGTGCATATGCTCCTCTCCAAGGTGGAGCGTTTAGAGGAAATTACAGTCGTATATAGCCATTTTCGTGCGGCGACACAGTGTCGCACCTGGATGAATCAACATCTTCCTGGGATTAAAGTTGTGGAGACGGAATCCACCGCCGAGGCGGCGCGTCTGGCCTGTGAAGATCCAACGGGGGCGGCGATTGCTGGGGTTTATGCGGCGGATCATTATGGTTTACATGTTTTAGCTGAACATATCCAGGATGATGCGGGAAGAGAGAACCGTTTTTTTAGTGATCGGTAAACAGGCGCCACAACCTTCCGGGAAAGATAAAACCAGTTTGATGTTCTCCTTCCGTGATCAACCGGGATTTTTGCACCGGGTTTTAGGCATATTTGCAGAGAGGGATCTCAACTTAAGCCGTATTGAATCAAGACCCTCACGCAAAAAGGCGTGGGATTATCTCTTCTTTGTGGATCTGGATGGTCATCAGCGGGATGATGTGGTCTCAGAAGCCTTGGCGCAGCTCACAAAGGTGGCGGGCGTCTCCATGAAAATATTGGGCTCCTATCCGCGTCGGGCGTTATAGTGATCTTTTTATCAAAGTCGTTAAAAAATAGCCTATCTTTATTAAAACAGGGTTTGGGGTGTGTCTTTTTTTATTAAGCGTTTAACCATTGTTGGTGTTGGTTTAATTGGTGGCTCTTTAGCGCAGGCGTTAAGGGAGCAGGATCTGGTGGGTGAGGTGGTTGGTGTGGGGCGACGGCGCTCCTCACTGGAACTGGCCTTAGAGATGGGGGTAATCGACCGTTTTACCACCAATGTGGCGGAGGGTATTAAGGAAGCTTCTGTTGTGATGATGGCGACTCCAGTGAGTGCGATCGGCCCGATTGTGGAGTCTTTTGCTTCTCAACTCTCTCCGGGAACCATCATCACCGATGTGGGCAGTGTGAAAGGCTCCATTGTGCGCTACTGTGAAAAGGTTCTTCCTGAGGGCTGTTTTTTTGTCGGTGGACATCCGATTGCAGGACGGGAGCGTGTCGGTGTAGCTGCTTCTTTTCCCTCTCTTTTTCAGGGAAGCCGAACCATCCTGACTCCCACGGAGGATACCGCGCCCCATGCCTTAGAGTTGATTCGCCTGATCTGGGAGGCGGCGGGCTCTCATGTGGAGATCATGGATATCGATTACCATGATCGGGTTTTAGCAGCCACCAGCCATCTGCCTCATCTTATGGCTTATAATGTGGTCAATACGCTCTCTGATCTGGAGGATGATCTGCGTTCCGAGGTCTTTCGTTATGCCGCCAGCGGTTTCCGTGATTTTACCCGTATCGCCTCCTCTGATCCCGCCATGTGGCGAGATATCTGCCTGGAGAACCGTTCTGCTATTGTGGAGATTCTACAACGCTTTCATAAGGACTTAGGCAAGTTGATTGGGCGTGTGGATAGCGCTGATGCCGATGCACTCTATGGTATTTTTGCCCGTTCGCAAAAGACCCGGGAGCGGGTCTTAAAAGAGAATAAACGGTTACGGGGGAGCGACTCCTGATTTTTCCTCTTGTCTTTTTAGAGTATTTGCGTTTTTTTATTAAGGCAGGAGAATCTATGGAATGAAACGCTTCTATATAAAAGAGCGATTTTGATTTCAATTAAATAGGGATGCATGGATTATGGCAGAACGGGAGATGCGTGGCTGGGTTTTGCAATCAAAGCAGAGCCAATCACCCCTTGCAGGAAGCATTGCGCCGCCTGGAGATAAATCAATCTCCCATCGGGCCATTATTTTTGGTGCGCTGGCAGAAGGCGTTACTGAAGCGGTGGGACTCTTAGAAGGTGAAGATGTCCTCTGTACGGTGAGGGCGTTTCAATCCATGGGGGTTGAAATTAATCGTCGTGGAGAGGGCGATTATCGTATTGAGGGTGTGGGTTTGGATGGTTTAACCGAACCGGATAATGTTCTGGATCTGGGAAACTCAGGCACATCCATGCGCCTTTTAAGTGGTGTTTTAGCCAGCCAACCTTTCTTCTCTGTCTTGACAGGGGATCATAGTCTGCGTCGTCGTCCCATGGGGCGGGTGGTTACGCCTTTAACCCAGATGGGCGCACGCATCTC
>JBQGBW010000265.1:0-2437 GCA_052043475.1 Magnetococcales bacterium HHB-1 | reverse complement strand
TGCAGGAGTTCTTCATCGGTGAGGCTTTGGGGATTGTGCTCTTCTAAGGCTTCGATCCACGTCATCTTAATTTTGACGCTGTTTTTGATCTGTTTTTTATCGACGGCCTCTTTCATGTCGATATCACAGTCAAAGGTTTTGTTGCCATCCATGGTGAGGCTTTTATCGCTTTGAAAATCTCCAGCATTAATGCGTTCAGCCAGAGCTTGAAGGAAAGCGGTGGCTTCATCGGGATTATGGATGTCATCGCTTTTGAGTTTGGTTTTATGTGCTCTTTCTTTGGTTTCAAACTGGAAAATACCACCAATATTTTTCAGAAGGTTGGTGAATACGTTGCTCATGGCGTCTCTCCTACAAAGTATGGGGGAAGATTGATTATATCATTATTTGCGTAAATTATGTTTACAGGTTTAGTTTTTTTTATTGTGGTTTAAAAAGATTGTGTTTGTTAGAGGAAGTGTCTTTAGCGAAGAAACTTTTTAGATGGTTTGAAGTTTAGAAAATTTTACACTATTTATTCTATTTTGTTGCATGATTTTTAAATAATATTTTTATTCTATTACATTTAGTTCGTATATATTCATAATATTGTCTAATGCAGCATAAAAAAAACTATGTTGACGAGCGCTATTTTTTTATGTTTTGATCTACCTCACCCCCAAACATCGGGGCGCTTTAGTTTCAAAGATGAAAATCAACTTTGTAACCTTTAAATTTGGTGTATCAGCCATGCGGAATCTTAGACTCTTCTCTATTATGCCAGCACTTATTCCATCGACATCTTCGTCGTTATGGCAATGTGGCTTTGTGCATATCTCAGGGGTTGCACCGGTAGGGCGTCACCGAAGCGAGGTTTTGTTAGGCACTTGATTGAGTTCAATACTCGAAAGTGAATAAACAAAAAAAACCTTCTGGCGACGCTGGAAGGTTTTTTTTATGGGTTGCGTTTAAAAAAGCGATCTCTCCAAAAGGAGTGGTGATCATGCACCGTTCATCAATTCAATTTCCACCCGCTTTCGAGCAGGAACTCGAAGATCTTGAAGAGGTGGTTAAACCTCTGATTAAAGGCTTCTCAGATCAGCTGATTACAGGAACCGGTTATGCCACCGCGTATAATACCCGTAAGGCACAGATGGATGTGGCCAGAACGCTGCATGAAGAGATTTTTCAGTGGAATCGCGGTCTCTATGCCGCTCTGTTAACTTTACCGGGAATCAATGATTTTGGTCGTCAGTTGGGGGTTTCTCTGCTGCTGAAAAGAGCGCAGATTGAAACCTCAATGCCTTCATTGCTCTCTTCTGAGTTGGAGAAGGATATTATCGATCATCTGGTGAGAAAGCTTCCGCCGCAACGGATATTGAAGCTTTTTTTAAATTATTTGCGTGATAAAAAGGTGAACAATGCACGTACCAGGAAGCTGATTTTACGTACGCTTCTGAGTGCGGAGAAATTTTCTTTTTGGGCGGTAAAGTACCGGGTCAAACTTTATAAGGCTTTGGAACATGCCTGGGGAGTGAGGCGCACCTCCATTTTGCGCTCTATCTTAAAGAAAGAGGAGAGCAAAAGGAGTGCTAAAGAGCGGGCGATCTTAAGAGATTTTATTGATCGTAATCTATTGCCGACCTCACCGCCTCGCGCTGAAGTTTATGAGGCTTTGGGATTTATTCTACGCTCTGGAAATAAACTGACCTTTAAACAGTTTCGTGCTTTTGAGGCGGCAAAAAAGGATATCTATGCAGGTCATAGTCTCCCTTATGAGGTGTTGGAGGGGTTGCGTAGTACCTACCATCCTGATGTACCCCATGAGACGGTTCTCTCTTTAACCAAACAAAATCTCACCCGCGGCCAGCGCATGAACTTTCAGCGCAAAGCACTTAAAGAGGGCCAGAGCCTTGAATTTAATCCTGAAGCCTATGATCCAATCAAGCTCTATATCTATGCGTTTGAGATGGGAATGACTTCGGAGATTAAACGGGCTTTGAAGGTGAAGGCGATAAGGATTGCAAAGCGCTATCCGTTGGATCTGGGAAGGGTGGGGATTTTAGTGGATGCCTCGCAATCCCAGAGCGGTGGTCAGCGGCAGCAGATGCGCCCCTTTGCGGTGACTCTCGCGGTAAGAGACCTTCTACAGGTTCATGCTAAGGAGAGTTTTGTGGAGGTGGCTGGTGGTCTAAGGTCTGAAGACGATGAAGATTTCTACTACCCTTGGGGAGAGACAGCTTTAGCTGTTCCTTTAGTTAAGTTACTGAAAAAAGAGCCAGAGGTGATCTTTATTCTCTCTGATGGCTATGAAAATGCGCCAGCGGGTAGAACAGGTGAGGTGATTCATTGGCTTAAACAAAAGAATCATCCCTGTAAGATCTATCATCTCTCCTCTGTGATGGCCGCCGAGATGGGAACTGTGCGCGCTTTAGCGGATGGTTTGATGCCGATTCCT
>JBQGBW010000264.1:0-2437 GCA_052043475.1 Magnetococcales bacterium HHB-1 | reverse complement strand
AATGGCGTCTTGGGCAGACTCTGAAATCCCTCGGAAACGCGCTTCACTCTCCAGTAGTGCTTCTTCTTGACGTTTTCGTTCGGTGATATCCTGAACAAAGGCGATAAAAACACGACAATCTTCTTGATGAAATAGTTGTAGGTGCACTTCTACCGGACAGTGGCTTTGATCTTTATGCATCAGAGCGCTTTCAAAAACGATCTGTTTGATCTTCTCTTCCCGTAAGGGTTGAACCAAGGTGTTGAAGCGTTCATTATCATAATCTGGAAACAGATCGACCGATGTGCGTGCACGCAATGCCTCTAAAGTATAGCCCAGGTGCTCTAATGCGGCTTGATTGGCCTCTTGGATACGCAAAGTCTCTGCATCAAAGATATAGATACCATCAAGAGAAACATCCAAAATACGTCCCATGCGGTTTTCCCGGCGTTCAGATCTCTTCAATTGCTGTTCAAGCCTATCGAGCAGATACCAGAACATGAACATCAAGCCAACACCGCCTGCCATACCACCAACCACGACAAGGAAGACTAACTGTTGGGAGTTCTGGCGGGCATCGGTGACATTCTTAAGCATCATCAGTGTGGCCTGTTTTTTACCGATAACATCCAGGATTGGCAATGTGGCGAGATTGATGTAAAGATCGTTTATGGCCAGGTTGCGTTGCACCTTGCGTCTTGATGTAATTTCACCGTTCTCGATCATCTGACGCAGTAGTTGTGGCAGGGCCTCGGTTGTTTTATTGATCATCACCACAAGAGAAAAATCATCCCATTGCGCCTTTCGTCCCAACATGGCCATGCCAGTTTCCCACCCCTTTCTCTCCAGGTTGGTTTTAGGCACAAAGGCGTACAGATCCAAATGATAGTGTTGTTTTATCGCCGTGATGACATGATCGATCTCTTCACCCAGTTCAATAAAGCCGATCAGTTGGCCTCTAACTTTCCAGGGCACCACGGTTCTCAGAGTAAATGTACCCAAAGGCCCAAACTCCAGGCCAGCCGAAACTTTGTTGTGTTTCAAGGATAGACGGATCGTGTGGCGGTGGATCAGATCCCCATGCCTGGGAGGATGATGGACCCGCAGGAAATTGACTTTATCTGGAAGATGAAAATAAAAATGGGTGATACGATGCTGCGCCTTTAACTCCAGGAACAGATTTAAGGACAACGCTTGAAGTTTCTCACGGTCTCTGTTCAGAAAGGCTTCCCGAATGGCATCGTTTTTTTTAATTGTGCTGATTGTTGCTTGCATCAGCGCAACATCTTTACTGATGATTCGTTGGAATGTCTCCTCAACCCCATTGATGGTATCTGCCATCGCTAGACGATCTCTGTTGTGGTCATACCAGAGAAATCCAGCAGATACCCCTCCTACCAGAATCAGGATGAATATTCCTAGCGGAATCAAGACGGCTGATTTGATCGAGCGCATACCTGAAAAACCCATGATCATTGCTTTATCAAGCGTTAAAATGTGCTCTTTTGTGAACACGATTCTGATTGATTGGCTTCTTCTCTAAAAGAGAATTTATTACATTAACACGGCACGCGGCTTTTTAGAATGGGGTAAAATGGGCGGGTTGCTGGCCCAACGGTGGTTACGTGCCACAGCAGAACGCTGTTTTCGGATTATCCTTTGCTGGTTGCGGATTGGTGTAGGATGCTTGAACAGGCGTTTATAGCGGGATTAGCGACACTGTTTATGCACAATTTGGCGATCTAAAACTTAGGCACCTATTGGTTTCACAACTTTCTATCGGGAGATGTTTAATGCCTGATCTTTTTGCTCATCTGACCTCTGGATTGGTGGCAACCTATCCAGAAAAAGCACGTCGGTGGCGCGCACCATTTGTTATCGGAACACTTCTGCCAGATATTATGACCAGGGTTCCTCATATTGTTTTTGTGCGCTTTCTAGATTGGAAGATTCAATATTTTCTGGATGTGCTTCATTCACCGGTGGCTTTTTTATTGGCTTCTTTCAGTTTGTCGTTTCTTTTTGTTGGGGAGAAGAGAGAAACGGTTTTTATGGCGCTCTTTTTAGGAACGCTTCTTCACCAGGTGTTGGATCTGATGCAGGAACCTTTTCATGATGGCGGCTACCCGATTTTTTTTCCACTCTCTTATCAAGAGATTCATTGGGACTGGTTCTATTATCAGGATTCGGTTTACCTGTTTCCGTTTTTTTTGTTATTGACAGGATTTTTGCTCTTTGATGATTGGCGCTCAAGAAGGATTAACAAAAAGGCTTCTTAATCGATATCGATCTGTTTAGGAAATTGAGGAATGATTTCAGAAGCTTTTATTGCGCCGTTTTTATTATAGAAAGAGATCTCGCCTTTTTCATTGCAGAGCCAAACCTCAAAGGCCCCTGCTTTAAGGTAGAGATCTTTTTTTATGAGTAACTCTTTTTTGCTATTGCTGGCGGATTTAAT
>JBQGBW010000263.1:0-2448 GCA_052043475.1 Magnetococcales bacterium HHB-1 | reverse complement strand
TGTGCAAACAAAAAGCCGCTCAATAACAAGCACAGGCTCATGAATGCATTTCTTACTGATTTTTGTTTCATAATTAATTTGAATTGGTTTAAAAAAAAATTCAACTGGTCTAAATCATTAATTTAGCCAATAAATATATGAAAAAATATTAAATCTTAAAATTTTGTTAATTGGAGTGCATTTTTTTAAACAAAGTTCTCCTCCCAAAGGAGTCAATGGGGCTTCCTACCAAAAACTATTTTTCTATGCCTCATCGTTCCCAAAAAAAATTTTACATTGGTCATCAACTCCGGTTTAAATGACCTAAAAACATCCAAAATGAAAACCAAGCTATTTCTAAGATCTTCCTCTTTAATGCTGACCCTACTGTTTGCCTTCAGCTACACCCACAGCATCGCTCAAGAAAAAATTACTGAAGAAAATGTGGCTTTCCCCACCTACGATTTCGGCGATCCCAATCCCCTGCCGGCTTTTGTCTTTAATCCCAAAATATATCCCTACCACAAATTCCAAGGCTATGCCTTCGAAAAATCAAACAAAAAACTAAAAAAAATCACTTTGGAAAATCCTTGGATCGAGGTACTGGTTTTTCCTGAGGTAGGGGGAAAAGTCTGGGGGGCCACCGACAAAAGCAATGGCAATGAGTTCATCTACAAAAACGAAGTGGCCAAATTCAGGAACATCGCCATGCGAGGCCCATGGACCTCTGGAGGGATCGAATTCAATTTTGGAGTCATCGGCCACCACCCCGGCACGGGCACACCCGCCGATTATCGCCTGAGCGAGCTTCCCGACGGGGGTGTGATGTGTACGGTAGGCGGTATGGACCTGCCCTCCAGAACCCAATGGCGGGTGAAAATCATTTTGCCCAAAGACCAGAGTGCTTTTACTACCCGAGCCTTGTGGTACAACCCCACAGACATCGAGCAGGCCTACTACAACTGGATGACCGCCGCCGCCGCCGCCCGCCAGGACTTGGTCTTCTACACCCCAGGCAATCAATACCTGACCCATGGCGGGATGGCCAAAAGCTGGCCCCTAGACCCCCTCAACCGGGACTTGTCCCAATACCGACAAAACAATTTTGGGCCCAGCAAGTCCTACCATGTGGTGGGCGAATACAATGATTTTTTTGGTGGCTATTACGAACAGCGCAACACCGGTTTTGGCCATTGGGGACGTTACGACGAGATCCCCGGGCAGAAATTATGGCTTTGGAACCTCTCCCGAGCCGGAGGCATCTGGGAAGACCTCCTCACCGATACCGATGGTCAATACATCGAATACCAAGCCGGAAGGCTCTACGTTCAGTATTTTCCCGGCGAAGAAAACCCCATCAGTCAAGCCACTTTCGAGCCCCACCTCTCCGACCAGTGGACAGAGGTGTGGTTTCCGGTCAAAGACATTGGTGGAATCCGTGAGGCCTCCCAATTTGGTGCCTTGAATGTGGTCGAAACCGACCAGGCTTTGGAAGTAAAAATCAATGCCTTCAAAGCTGCCCAAAGCGCAATACTGCTCTCCAGTAATGGAAAAACCCAAAAACAAATGCTGCAAACCACCCCCAACAGCACCCACACCCTTTCTTTTGTAAAACCCGGTGGCTCCTATACCCTTGAAATACCGGGATTGGAATTGAGCTACCGATCCGAGCCGGCCTTGCTCGAAAGAAGTTTTGACGCTCCCCAAGGGATTGTCCAAAATACCCTCACCAAAAAATTTCTCGAGGCCAAAGACGCCCAACGCTACCGAGATTACCCCCTGGCAGAAAAACTACTCACCACCCTTCTGGACGAAGATCCGCTCCACCTGGAGGCCAGGCAAGAATTGTCCTTTCTCTACTATCGCAAGGGGCAATACCAAAAAGCCTTGGATGTGGCCAATACCGGTTTGCAAATCGATGCCTACCACAACGGTTTGAACTATGTAGCCGGCATCAGCCATATGGCCCTAAAAGACGGGGTCAACGCCAAGGAGCATCTGGGGTGGGCCGCCCGATCTGCCGCCTATCGTTCTCCGGCCAACGCCCTGCTGGCGCAGCTCCACCTCATCGAAAAAAAATATAGCGATGCCGAGCACTACAACAGCATCGCCCTAAAGTTCAATGGCGAAAACATCAACGCTTTGTCTCAAAAAGCACTCTTGCATCGCCTAGAGGGCGACCAAGAAAAAGCCTTGCAGACCCTGGAGCAAATAGAAGAAATCGACCCCTTGAACCACTTGGTGTACTATGAAAAATACCGTTGGGGAATGGCAGACGCACAGTCAGTAGTACAGTCGCACCGCTCGGAGTTTCCCGATCAAACCTTTTTAGAATTGGCCCTGTTTTACCACAACAGAAATCTCAAAGACGAGGCGATCGAGATTCTAGAAATGGGCCCTGAACGGCTGTTGAATAGTCTTTGGCTGGCTCATTTGAAAAACGACATCCAGGCCCTGCAATCGCTGAGC
>JBQGBW010000262.1:0-2466 GCA_052043475.1 Magnetococcales bacterium HHB-1 | reverse complement strand
CTACTGGGTTGAGGTGATGCATGTGGATGGATTTCGTTTTGATCTCACCTCTATTCTTGGTCGGGTGAAAAATGGTGCGTTCTCCACCAATGCGGCTTTTTTCCACTTGATTCAACAAGATCCGATCCTCTCTTGTGTCAAATGGATTGCTGAACCCTGGGATCTTGGCTGTGATGGATACCAGTTGGGGCGTTTTCCTGGCGGCTGGAGTGAGTGGAATGATCGCTACCGGGATGCGGTACGGCGTTTCTGGAGGGGGGATCGTCGTATGACTGGGGAGGTCGCCTCATGCTTATCGGGTTCCAGTGATCTTTTTAATCATCATGGCCGCCGCCCGGATGCCAGCATCAATTTTATCACTGCCCACGATGGATTCACGCTTTATGATCTGGTGAGTTATCAACAGAAGCATAATCATGGGAATCTGGAGAATAATCGCGATGGTACCGATAGCAACCACAGTTGGAACTGTGGTGTTGAGGGTGTCAGCGATGATCCTGAGATCAACGCTTTAAGAGAGAAACAGCGGCGTAATCTTTTAGCTACACTTTTCCTCTCGCAGGGTGTACCGATGTTGCTGGCTGGAGATGAGTTTGGTCGTACCCAGAAGGGAAATAACAACCCTTACTGTCAGGATAACCCGATAAGCTGGATCGATTGGGATCTTTTAGAGACCAAACCGGGTAAAGCGCTGTTTAATTTTACCCGTAAGCTGATTTGCTTACGAAAAACGTATCATGCTTTTCAAAGGCGGCGTTTTTTTACCGGGAAGCCTTCTCACACCACCGGTTTGAAAGATATTCTCTGGCTACATCCCAGTGGTAAAGAGATGCAGTCTCTCGACTGGCAAGAGCCCGAGGCCAAAACATTCTCTCTCCTTCTGGGAGAAGGTCGTCCTCCTCAAACCCATCCCCAAAAAGAGGCGCAACATCTTTTCTGGCTTATTCTCAATGCCTGTGATAAAGCCGTGACCTGCCACCCTCCTGTTCAGGTTAAACACCTCTCTTGGCAGGTTGAAGTTTATACAGATAAAAAAAATCCCAAACAAAAAAAAGAGGGCGGTGCATTGATCGCACCACCCCATACGCTGATTTTACTTAAGCCTGAGACTTAAAGGATGGTTTCAGGCTTCCTGTTGTTGTTTTACTCTAGATTCAGTTGATAGATTCTATAGAAACGGTTTTCAAAAACCAGGGTGCGTTTATCTTTGATCCAGTCGGCCTGTATCTGTAACTCGTGATTGATCGACATATATTTGCGTGAGCGATGATAAATATCTCTGTGGGCAAAAAGTTCATGGAACCATTGCACCAAAGGTTCACGCCAATCCTGTCCGTTGGTCAGGTTTTGAATATCCCACGCTTTGGGATCTTTTTTGGGGGTGTGGGCGGTATTGGGAATTTGACTGTATTTGATCATCAGATGGGTTGCATTAATCTTTTTAAGAAAATGTAGAAAGGCTTCCCGACTTTTTGTCTGATGCATTGAGAGGGTTTTTCGTTGGGTGTAAAGTGCGACAGCGCGATGTTTTCTAAAGAGGATAATGCTCTCTTTGGGTGTCTGTTCACGAATAAATTGAAAGGTCTCTTGTGCCTCTTTCTGCCCGACGCCTTCTTGAAAGGGGGTGTACTCCATATTCAGATAGACGTTCACATAAGTCCAACCAATAAGAAGGAAGAGTGTGGCCGGTATGAGGGCGGCTTTTTTGGGCGCGATCCAGGCGGAGAAAACTTCAGCGCCTCGAAACATATAGAATAGATAGAGTGGAATCAGAGGATAGAGATAGCGTTCGCCATCGTTGAAGGGGAGTAGAAAGAGAATTGGGAGATAGATCAGTGCAAAAAATTCACCGGTGGTGGGGTTTTTCAGACTGCGAATCACGCCAATCAGGGTGAGTAGGGTGGAGAGGATAAAGATTATTCCCTGGCCGGTGACGGTGACGGTGTTATACCAGAAGGCCAATGGATACCAGAAGAGATAGCGTTTAATGTTCAGAAGAATAAAGTCAGGGTGAAACTGGGCTAAGGCGTTGTAGTAGGCGGCATCGCTGCTGAGTAGAATGTTTTGGATGCGGTGCAGGAGGACAAAGAGTATGAGGGCGATGATGAGAGGGATGTGGTGTTTGAGCGGTTGCCAGATTTTTAAGAGGGGTTGTTGGGTTTGGCGGTAGTGGTGTAGAGCCCAGCTTAAAGCTAACGCAGGAATGATGATGCCACCAATATTGCGGGTTAGATAAGCCAGATAGCAGATAAAGCCGGTTAAGAGCGCCTCGTGATAGGGGAGGGTGGATGATGAGGCTTGGTGGTGTCTTTGAATAAAACGGTCACTGGTGAGCAGGGCGGCGAAGAGAAAAAACATGAAGGGAATTTCAGTGGTGATAAAATCTTTATACTCCCAAAACCAGGGACTGAAAGCCATGGCTGTGGTGGCGCCTAGCTGTGCGATTGGATTTTTCAGTCGGCGGCG
>JBQGBW010000261.1:0-2467 GCA_052043475.1 Magnetococcales bacterium HHB-1 | reverse complement strand
TGCTCTTCCAGTTCTTTTACTCTAACTTCCAATTTTTCAAGCCGTTCAATTCGCTTAGATTGAACGCGCAGCAACTCCCATAGGGTATCAACAAGACGTTGCCCTTCTTCAGGAGACATATCCGCAAGACGCGGTGCTGGTTTTGAAAAATCAATGTCCATAAAAAATATTGTGAGGTCTCAAACAGAAAAATGCAATAGCTTTTTCCGTTGATGAAGGTCTTAAACTAATTCCCAGACTACCTGAACGGTTACAACATTTCTTTATCAGGATATCTTCTTACATAGAACTCACAGGTTTAAGTCATATAAAAACATTCAATCAAAAAGGGCCCCTCTTTGGAGGAAAAATAACTCTTCACACTACCAAATCTACGATTATAATGGGTTGAGTAGTCATCCTGAACAATAATATAGGGGGGAGTAAGATGGATGCCCTCAAAGATATGTGCGATATGCTCCACCATACTGCCAGCGACAATATTGGCCAACTCAGCAAAGGCATCATAGGCTTCATTTGAAAACTGATCCACCGTACCATACTCTTCTTCAGCAAATGCTGAAGCCAGACGCAGTCCCACATGAAGTGGAGAAGCCAGATGGATACCGCCCTCTAAGGCACCAGAAAAATTAACCACTGCGGTCACTTCAGCCTCTGGAGGTTTGTAATCTTCAAAGTCCATCTTCTCGATGGTTGAGATCTCCTGTACCTGTTCTCCCATATAGGCAATAAAGATCTCACGCGCCACAGAGATCAGATGCTCTGAAAGTTCATCCTGTAATATGCCAACCTGTATCTGGTACTCTTCAAACTGGTGACGTGACTGCTGCGTACGAACTGAATCACTCTCTCCTTGACCGTTAAGCTTTAAAAAACGATCAATCACCTCATAGTTTTCTTGATTTAGATCAATAAAACGAACACCAACCACCTCTTCTCCAGCACGCACAACCTGTATTGGGATGGAGAGTGGAAAGCTATGACGATCCATATTCAGCTCAATTAGTAGAGAACCTGTCTGTCCCATACGGGTTAAAATCTGTTTTTCCATATTACTGAGCTGAATACCAGAGATGCTGATATCGATGGCGCGTCCAGAAAATGAGGCATGATCCACAAAGAGAAGATGGGCCGCCACATTAATCTCTACACGACAGTGACGTCGTTTGGGAATATTGCGTATGCCTGGCCGGTCAATAAGATCACGACGAATTAAAGAGGGCGTCAGCATCGGTGCAAAGAACTGACATAGTTTGCGATCTTCAACCGCAATATGCCGATTGAGCCAGTTAAACAGCCAGAGAAAAAGTTTCTCAGCCACCATAGGCCATTCGGATGGATCTAAACGATTCAGACGGTCCTGAAAGGAGGCGATGGCCTGCTCAAAGTTGTGGTGATCATTCAGGTGTCTTTTGGCTTCTGGAAAATCACTCCGTGCCATCAGAGACTCTTCAAACTGAAAGTGCGTCTCCACATAGCCTTTCATTGTTTTTAGCGCATTGGGCAGATCAGAGAGCGGCGCTTCACCGGCATGAATCGCTGAGATATTGAGAAACAACGTAAAAAGAATTTCATGTTGTGTGTCAATCTCCTGGTAGCCCAACCAACACTCAGCGGGTAGATGCCGAAGCTCCATAGCCTGTAATCCCTTTTATCGGTTTCAAAAAATAACGTATGCATCTGGATCTGTTCACAATGATCCTAAGTTACATTTCCTTTAAGGATAGGACAATCCTTCTATAAGATACAAGAAAAAGGCAATACAATCAAGATCGTATAAATCAGCAGTTGCTTGATAAGGAGTGGCTGTAAAAACCAGTTCAGGAAACTTTTTTCAACGCGACCTATTTTTCGAAAGACTCCGTTATACTATAGAGAAAACACATCTGATACATGGTGTACTGTAACAAAAAAACAAACATTACATATCTTATTTTTCAGGGTCAGGTGCGATCATCTCATGGATCATCGCACCTGACCTGCAATCACAATTTTAATTACTCACTGCCCTCTTGAATACGCTCGGCACCGTCAAAAAGATCAGGCAGCAGTTTCAAAATGTGGAGAACACCAAACAGAAAGACACCATGATGTGTTTTTAAGCCTTCAGTGGCTTCCTGCATACTATCCTTAATCTCCATTCCTGATGAAATAACAAGGATTAATCCAATCAAAATGTTCAGCCAGGGATTTCCAACAATTTTTTCGAGTGTTTCCATGAGTCTTCCGAAAAAAGCCTGTTTGAGCTTGGGCGTGTTTCCTGACCAGTTAACTGTTTGATGTAAAAATCTCGATAACCGGTTCTGGAATTCCGCAGACTCGTTCTGGATTCGTTTTTTGAGGTAAAAAAACAGTGTGAAACGAAGGGAGTTTTACCCCATTATGCAAGAACTGACTCTGTTTTTTCCGCTTTTCCAGCTATTTGAGCGCACTGGTAGCGTAGAAAGCGCTTCACGTTGCTGGCCAG
>JBQGBW010000260.1:0-2476 GCA_052043475.1 Magnetococcales bacterium HHB-1 | reverse complement strand
GCTCAATAAAGCGGATGTCACCGAAGAGATCGACCGGTTGAAGGTTCATCTGGGGGAGATGCGTTTAGCGCTTGGTAAGAGCGAACCTGTGGGAAGACGTCTCGATTTTCTCTGTCAGGAATTTCACCGTGAGGTGAACACCCTCTGCTCTAAACCTCAGGATGGTGAGGTCTCAAGGTTGGGTGTTGAAATGAAGGTTCTTGTTGAAAAATTGCGGGAACAGGCCCAAAATATTCAGTAACTTATTTTTTTTTTAAGTAAACGATCAAAAAAAGGCGCAATCTGGTGGATAAACGTCTGAATAGAGGCTTTGCGGTAATTCTTTCCGCGCCTTCTGGAACAGGAAAAACCTCAATCGCGCGTCAGGTGATGACGCGCTGGTCTGAAATTCAGTTTTCTGTTTCTACAACAACGCGAAAGCCACGACCTGGGGAGCAGGAGGGGGTTGATTACTGCTTTGTCGATTCCGCGCTCTTTAAAGAGAAGATTGAAGCCGGTGATTTTCTTGAGTGGGCTTTAGTCTTTGATAATTATTATGGTACGGATCAAAAAAAGGTGAGCGCACTCATCGAGGCTGGTAAAATTGTCCTTCTGGATATCGATTGGCAAGGTGCGCAGCAGATCCGGAAAAAGATGCCCCAAAATGATGTGATCTCTGTTTTTGTGATGCCGCCCTCTCCTGAGGCGCTTGCGAATCGTCTGCAAGGGCGGGGGACAGATAGCGCGGAGGTGATCGCTAAACGGATGGAGAAATCAACCGCTGAGATGGCGCATTGGCGAGAGTATGACTACCTTTTGATTAATGAACATTTTGAAGCCGCATGCCAGGCTTTCTGGTCTATTTTAGAGGCGGAATCCTTAAAGCGGGTGCGAGTTAAGGAGAAAGAGGCGATTTTGCGCCGTTTTTCTTTGATTTAATCGCATTGGAAACCAGCATTGATTATAAGTATTTTCTTATAAGGGAGTATAGGTGAATGGCGCGTGTAACCATTGAAGATTGTCTGGAGAATGTCGATAACCGTTTTGATCTGGTGGTTCTGGCGGCAAAACGTGCGCGGCAGATTTCAGCCGGGGAGGAACCCACCGTTCCTCTGGATAATGATAAGCCCACAGTTCTGGCTTTGCGGGAACTGGCTGATGGCACCATTGCGCCCTCTTTTCTTCTGGAGGATCTTATTGCCGACCCGGTTCAGGATGATGAGAATGGTTTTGCTCCTGAAACTTCTGAGAAGGCCGATGTGGGCAAGATGGTTCGTGAAGAGATCGAGCAGGAGAAAGCCGAGAAGGCTGAAAAGAAAGCCGCTGGCGATAAAGAAAAAGAGTCCTTGGCAGAGGATGCGGCGGTAAAAGCAGCGGATGAAGAAAAGGATGAAGTTTCAGAAGAAACGGCTGAGGAAGCCTCCTCTGAAGAAGAGGAAAAGAGCGATTAGATAAGATGCTATCGCTTTTTTGTGAGGGAGCCTTGGTTATTATGGTTATCTATTGTGCATCGGCTTTCTAAGTAAGAGATTAGCGCGGAGAGGTGAAAGCCTTTTCGCGCTTTTTATTTTTAAAAGGTGAGGGCTCGCGGTAAAAATGGCGTTGCAGCAGTGGCAGGCGTTGGAAGCGCGTATTTTAGCTTATAACCCTGGAGCGGATAGACAAATTTTACAGCACCTCAAAGCGTTAGCGCTTGAGAAGAAGACACAATCTCCTCCTGTGGGATCTGTGGAAATCCCTTTTTATCCGCTCTCAGTGGCGGATATCTTGATCTCTTTGCGTCTCGATCTGGCCTCGATTGCCGCGGGCATGTTGGTGCAGAGGGTGAGCGTGCGTGAACTCTCTATTGAGGAGATCGAGAACGACTATGGTCGTGATGTCGCTTTTCTTGTTAAGGGGGTGGCTAAGATTTCATTAATCTCTCCTGGAGCGAATGTGGATGTTCAGGAGAATGAATTTCGTAAAATGATCCTGGCCATGGCCAAAGATATCCGGGTCATTTTGGTGCGTCTGGCGCTCTGTCTGCAACAGGTAAGGGCGGCGGTTAAAGGACCACCACGGCGTATTCCTCTGAATATGGCGCAGGAGATCCAACGGGTTTATGCGCCGATTGCTCACCGGTTGGGCATTCACTGGATTAAAAATGAGTTGGAGGATTGCTCTTTTCGTTTGGGGCGTCCAGAAATTTATAAGGATCTTAAGATTAAAGTGGATGAAAACCGCAAAGGTGGCGGTGATGTGGTTAAGCAGGTGGTGCGGATTTTAGGGGAGAAGTTGCAGCACTATGGTATTGAGGGGGAGATCTCTGGCCGTGAGAAAAATCTCTACTCCATCTGGCGCAAACTGGTGCGAAAAAGTATCACCTTAGAAGAGCTTTATGATCTGATTGCTTACCGAATTATTGTTAAGGATACATCCTCCTGTTATCGCGCTTTAGGGATGGTTCATGGAGAGTTTAAACCGATTCCAGGGCGATTTAAGGACTATATTGCGCTAC
>JBQGBW010000259.1:0-2511 GCA_052043475.1 Magnetococcales bacterium HHB-1 | reverse complement strand
GCCATCCGCCGCATGGTAAGAGAGACCCATCTTCATCCAGAAGATTTTATTCAGCCTTTTTTTATTGTTCCGGGTGAAGGGGTTGAGAATCCTGTCTCCTCCATGCCTGGCGTGGCCCAATACTCCATTGATCGACTTCTCCATACCCTTGAAGAGATTGCGCCATTAAAACTTGGCGGCATCATTCTCTTTGGCATACCCGAAACAAAAGATGGCTGTGGAAGCGATGCTTATGCAGAACAAGGGATTATTCAGCAAGCGATCCGTCGTATTAAAGCAAGCCATCCCGATCTTTTTGTGATCGCCGATCTCTGCCTTTGTGAGTATACCAGCCATGGCCACTGTGGTCTCATTAAACAGAACGATGTCGATAACGACAGCACCTTGGAACTTCTCGGTAAAGTTGCCGTCACCTACGCCAAAGCAGGCGTAGATATGGTCGCCCCCTCAGGGATGATGGATGGCATGGTGGCGGTCATCCGCCAGGCTTTGGATGACCATAATTTTGCCTCAATACCGATTCTCTCTTATGCCGTTAAATATGCGTCCGCATTCTATGGCCCTTTCCGTGATGCCGCCGAAAGCGCCCCCTCCTTTGGTGATCGACGGACCTATCAGATGGATCCAGCCAATCGGCGTGAGGCACTGAGGGAAGCGGAACTCGATGTGCAACAGGGTGCGGATATTTTGATGGTGAAACCCGGACTTCCTTATCTGGATATTTTGAGGGAACTCAAACAGCGCTACCCACAACCTCTGGCAGTATACCATGTCAGTGGCGAATATAGTATGATCAAAGCCGCTGCTCAGCAGGGGTGGATCGAGGAAGAACGCATCGTGTTAGAGACACTCACCGCATTTAAACGGGCGGGGGCGGATATGATTTTCACCTACTATGCGGCACAAGCGGCAAAATGGCTGCAACAACAATAGATCAACCCCACTTCAACACATTTAAGGAGAAAAACTCTTGGCTAAGGTGCGTGCATTAGGACTGCTCTCCGGTGGATTAGACAGCATGCTCTCTGTCCGCCTGTTACAAAAACAGGGCATTGAGGTAGAGTGCGTCAACTTCTATACCGGTTTCTGTATTCAAACCCACACCCGTGCGTTGCGCAATCCCAAACCCGGTAAAGAACCGGCCAGACACGATGCACTCCATGCCGCCGAGATTTTAGGGATACCCCTACATATCGAAGATATCTCCGAAGATTATGTCCGCATTGTCACCAACCCACGCTATGGCTATGGCAAAAACCTAAACCCTTGCTTGGATTGCAAAATATTTATGGTCCAAAAGGCGTGGGAGATGAAGGAGAAACAGGGCTTCGATTTTCTCTTCACCGGTGAGGTGGTCGGCCAACGTCCCATGAGTCAACGTCGCGATACCATGCCCAAAGTGCCCCGCGAAGCGGGGGCTGAAGGATGGCTCCTACGCCCACTCTGCGCCCTCAGACTTCCAGAGACTGAACCCGAAAAACGCGGTTTAGTGGATCGCACACAGCTTAAAGACTTTACCGGCCGTTCCCGTAAACCACAAATGGCCCTCGCCGCCGAACTCAACCTCACCGACTACCCCTCTCCTGCGGGAGGATGCTGTTTTCTCACCGATGAAAGCTATGCCAATAAACTGAAAGATCTTTGGCATCATCGGGGCAGTAAAATCTATAGTATGGAGGATATTATGCTGCTCAAAGCGGGCCGACACCTCCGTCCTAAACCCCATATGAAACTGATTGTCGGCAGAGACCAGACTGAAAATCAGTTTCTCCGCGGTTTTCGCGCCGGCAGAGTCGCCCTGCATAATCATAAGATACCAGGCCCCCTTGTCCTCCTTGAGGGAGAGAATCTCTCCGAAGAGGATATCCATCTGGCCTGCCGCCTGACCGCCCGCTTTGGTAAAGGAAAAAATAGACCAGAAGTTGACATTGTTATCACCAAAAAAGGCGAGGAAGAACATATAAAAGTACCCCCACTCCCCGCCAATCAAATCCCTCAAACCTGGTATGTTTGAGATCTGAATTAAAAAGAGAACAAGGAGAACAGATCATGGGCTTTACACGTATCTGTGAACATCCACGGATGACCATTTATCTAACGCAAGAGAGAAAGATCTGGCAACATCATCCTCTGCGCGTTCTTGATGTGGGTGCACGCTATGGTGGTGAGGCCCATTGGCAACATCTTGGCGATCAGTTTCAACTTATCGGCTTTGAAGCCGATGCCGAGGAAGCCCAACGCTTAAATGCCATCAATCCAGAACAAGGCCACCACTACTATCCTGTTGCACTACATAAAGACCAGCAAGAACGCCCCTTCTATATTACACGGTTTGATGCCTCCTGTGGTTTTTATCCCTACCGCACTGAAGTTTGGAAACGATTTCTTGACTATCAGAATACAGAGATCATTGATCAGATCATGCTAACCACTCAGGGTCTGGATCAATTTTATCAGGAACAAAAAATTGCGCCTGCCGATTTTATTAAACTGGATGTAGAAGGTGCAGAA
>JBQGBW010000258.1:0-2512 GCA_052043475.1 Magnetococcales bacterium HHB-1 | reverse complement strand
TGGCCAGCAACGTGAAGCGCTTTCTACGCTACCAGTGCGCTCAAATAGCTGGAAAAGCGGAAAAAACAGAGTCAGTTCTTGCATAATGGGGTAAAACTCCCTTCGTTTCACACTGTTTTTTTACCTCAAAAAACGAATCCAGAACGAGTCTGCGGAATTCCAGAACCGGTTATCGAGATTTTTACATCAAACAGTTAACTGGTCAGGAAACACGCCCAAGCTCAAACAGGCTTTTTTCGGAAGACTCATAATAGGCATTTAGGCAGATTTTCTATGCAGGCTGCTCATTTTTTTCAGTACTATTTCCAGAGGAGATGTGGTACAGAAAAGAGGTTTCAAGAGTTTTCAGAGGCATTAAAAGAAAGAATCTATAAAGAAGAAAAAATTCTTTTTGCTTAAGTCTCGTCCCCGTTTGCCAGTCATATCCTAAAGATACTTTTATGATAGGCAATATAATTCTTTATAGCAATTAAAAAAATAACATCAACATCTGTAAGGCTTCTAAAAGAAAATGGCTCAAGATTCTAAAAAATCAAAATCTTCTTCGATCCAATATGGTTCATCTGCCAACAATACGATGCGAGGAAGTCGGAAAAACGACGAGCTTTTTGGACTGGATGGGAATGATACGCTCTCTGGAGGAGCGGGTGATGATCGGCTTTCTGGTGGCCGTGGACGCGATAATCTTCGTGGTGGTTCTGGAGATGATCAACTCATGGGTGGTGATGGCAATGATACCCTGAGCGGTGGCCGAGGTGATGATATTCTAAGTGGCGATGCGGGTGATGATATCATGCGCGGTGGTTCGGGATCTGACCGCTTAGATGGTGGTGAAGGTGCGGATAACTTAAGCGGTGGTTCGGGCCATGATACGCTGAATGGTGGTGCAGGTGATGATCGGCTGAAAGGTGGTCGTGGTGGTGATCAACTGGATGGCGGTACAGGTGATGATACGCTCTCAGGCGGTTCGGGTGAGGATCAACTGACGGGTGGTGAAGGGCGTGATACGCTCTCTGGCGGTTCTGGTGATGATACCTTAGATGGCGGCGCTGGTGATGATACGCTAAAAGGTGGTCGTGGTGATGATACGCTGGACGGTGGAGCAGGGAATGATCTTCTCTCTGGTGACTCAGGCGCCGATCAACTGCGTGGTGGTGCGGGTAATGATACGCTGAAGGGTGGTTCTGGAAATGATATTTTAGATGGTGGAGCAGGGAATGATCTTCTTTCTGGTGGCTCAGGCGCCGATCAACTCTCTGGTGGCGCGGGTGATGATACGCTCAAGGGGGGCTCTGGTCGCGATACTCTGGATGGTGGAGCGGGTGATGATCTACTGAAAGGGGGGAGTAGTACCGATATTCTTCGTGGTAGAGAAGGAAATGATACGTTGCGTGGTGGTTCAGGCGCCGATCAACTTTATGGTGGTGCGGGGAGTGATCAACTGAAAGGGGGATCATCCGATGACCTTTTAGATGGTGGTTCGGGGGATGATACACTCTCTGGTGGATCGGGTAGTGATCAACTCATTGGCGGTGAAGGCGCGGATCGCCTTTCGGGGGGGGCAGGACACGATCAGCTTGAAGGTGGTCTAGGTGATGATATCCTGAAAGGGGGTTCCGGTAACGATCAGATTGATGGCGGTGAAGGCCATGATGAACTGATTGGCGGATCAGGAAGGGATACTCTACAGGGTGGTGCTGGGGATGATATTCTCAATGGTGGTTACAATGATGATATCCTCATTGGTGGTGCGGGCGATGATACCCTGATTGGTGGATCGGGCAATGACATCCTGGATGGTGGTACAGGCAATGATACCATTGTTGGTGGACGTGGAGAGGATACCATTGTTCTTAATGAGAACAGAGAGAACTACCGGGTCACACGCAATGAAGATGGCAGTTTTACGCTTCGGGATGTAACCTCAGGCCGTCAGAATTCGATTACAGTTCAGGATATTGAGTCTCTACAGTTTGCAGATCAGACCTTTTCTGCAGATACAATTGAAGTGGATCCGCCCAAGGATTCTGCGCCAACAGATTCTGGTCCATCAGAGCCTGTAGATTTTTCTGGTTCTGAAGATCAGCCTGTGGAACTGGATTTGACAACCATTGTAGGGGATCTCAGCGGTCTTGAGCAGATACAGGTTACCATAACAGGCGTTCCTGAGTTTGCCTCTATTGAGTATGGCGTCAAAAATCCAGATGATGGCTCCTGGATTGTCAATGACGTGGCTATGAATGATTATAAGATCATTCTAGAGTCTTCCGAAAAAAGCCTGTTTGAGCTTGGGCGTGTTTCCTGACCAGTTAACTGTTTGATGTAAAAATCTCGATAACCGGTTCTGGAATTCCGCAGACTCGTTCTGGATTCGTTTTTTGAGGTAAAAAAACAGTGTGAAACGAAGGGAGTTTTACCCCATTATGCAAGAACTGACTCTGTTTTTTCCGCTTTTCCAGCTATTTGAGCGCACTGGTAGCGTAGAAAGCGCTTCACGTTGCTGGCCAGAGCC
>JBQGBW010000257.1:0-2523 GCA_052043475.1 Magnetococcales bacterium HHB-1 | reverse complement strand
AGTGCGGTTTGAGCGATCTGGCATTGATCTATCCAGCCCTTATCCAGCCACTTATCCCAAGGATGTGTATTATCAAAGAGCATCTGAAGACTGAGTAGCTCACGTATATTTTGCCAAAGCGATGTATGCTCTTTTTTTAGTTGGTTCTCCTGTTCTATGAAAAGAGGGGCTGCAATAGACCACTCATCGCTGTTTACGCTACAGATAAGCTGGAGATCAATCGGAACTTCTTTGCCTAAGGCTTTTGCTTTATTGAGTGTCAGTGAAGCTTCCTGGAAGAGTTGTTTGGTGGCCAACTGCTTGGCACGATTCAGATAGCTTTTTCCCAAGAGTTTATCAATCTGCTCTGAGGGCGTTTTTTTTTGCAGGTTTTTAAGGAGATTGATCGCCTGACGATAATCACCATTTTCAAGTGCTTTCTGAGCCGTTTTGAGTTGTTGTTCTGGGGTTTTTGTGATGGCTGTTTTTTTCTTTCGTCTACGTCTGGCCACTTTCCTAATCCATCTTAGAGCTGTGTTGTATATACTCATCGCTTTTAGAAAATTAATGGATTATGCCATTTTTTTAAAAAAATCGCAATTGTGTGTTACAGGATAAGCTTTGTCGATGATGTTCTATTGCTAGAGGCGCAAGTAGTGATTTTTTAATCAGAAACGTTCAGGTTTTAGGGTGAAAAAAGTAGAGAGCAGAGCGCTCTCTACTTCAATAAGGTGAAACTAATCTTCATCGACCAGTTTATCTTTGTGGAGCCAAGGCATCATGCCTCTTAAGCGCCCACCAACCTCTTCGATCTGATGCTCCCGTCCTAAGCGGCGCAGCGCTTGGAAGTGGGGCCGTCCTGCCATGTTCTCAAGAATAAACTCTTTTGCAAAGGAGCCGTTCTGGATCTCTCCTAAGATCTTTTTCATCTCCGCTTTGGTGTCATCGTTTACGATGCGAGGACCGCGGGTCATATCACCATATTCGGCGGTATTGGAGATGGAGTAGCGCATATTGGCCATACCGCCCTGATAGAGAAGGTCCACAATCAGTTTGGTCTCATGGAGGCACTCAAAGTAGGCCATTTCAGGCGCATAGCCGGCTTCTACCAGGGTTTCGAATCCTGCTTGAATGAGTGCGGTAAGACCGCCGCAGAGCACAACCTGTTCACCAAAGAGGTCGGTTTCGGTCTCCTCTTTGAAGGTGGTTGCGATAATTCCTGCCCGTCCACCACCGATGGCAGAGGCGTAGGAGAGGGCGATATCTTTGGCTTTACCTGAGGCGTCTTGATGGATGGCAATCAGTGTGGGAACGCCACCGCCTTTGGTATATTCTGAGCGCACCAGATGTCCGGGGCCTTTGGGAGCGGCTAAGAAGACATCCACATCATCGGGGGGATTGATCTGCTCATAGTGGATGTTAAAACCGTGAGCGAAGGCGAGTACGGAACCTGAATTAAGGTTTGGTGCGACATCATTTCTATAGATATTCGCCTGGTGCTCATCGGGTGCTAAGATCATGACGAAATCAGCCCATTTGACCACATCTTTCACATCACCCACCTCAAGACCGCTCTTCTCGACCCTTGTGCGGGTGGGGGAGTCGGACCTGAGACCCACTTTTACTGTGGCGCCCGAATCTTTCAGGTTGAGGGCATGGGCATGGCCTTGGGAGCCAAAGCCGATGATTGCGATTTTACGGGAGCGAATCAGTTGTAAGTCCGCATCCTTATCGTAATAGACCTGCATGAAAAAATTTCCTTCAAAAATTATAGATAAGATCCGCCATGCTATTTTTTGCTTTTAGGTGCGGAGCCGCGCAAAATGGCGCGGGCTCCCCGTGATATGGCGATTTTACCGGTACGCACCACTTCAGAGATGCCCAAAGGGGTGAGTAAATTTAAACAGGCATCGAGTTTACCGCTGTCGCCAGTGACTTCGATGACAAAAGAGTTTGGTGTTGCATCCACCACCCGTGAACGAAAAATATCGGTGATGCGCAGAATTTCCGCGCGCTTCTCCCCTTCGGCGGTGACCTTGACCAGCATCAACTCCCGCTCTAAGTGGGCGCCTTCGCTTAAGTCCTGTACCTGAATTACAGGCACCAGTTTATTAAGCTGTTTATTGATCTGCTCGATGGTCTGATCATTTCCCAGTGTCACTAGAGTGATTCTGGAGATCTCCCCCTCTTCATCCAGAGGGGCCACAGAGAGGCTCTCAATATTAAAGCCGCGGGCGGAGAAAAGTCCAGAGACGCGGGATAAGACGCCAGCTTCATTGCGCACCAGCACAGAGATTACATGTTTCATTCTCGTTTGTCCTCTAAGCCAGAATCATCTCATCGAGTGCCGCACCCGCTGGAACCATGGGATAGACGTTGGCTTCGCGGTTCACTGCAAAGTCCATAATCACGGCTCCCTCGCTCTCCAGTCCCTTTTGGAGTGTGCTCTCCACTTCATTGGGATGGGTGGCGCGCATTCCCTTAGCGCCGTAGGCGTCAGCCAGCTTTACAAAGTCTGGTGTGACCATCATATCGGATTCAGCA
>JBQGBW010000256.1:0-2651 GCA_052043475.1 Magnetococcales bacterium HHB-1 | reverse complement strand
GTTACGGCCAGGACATCTACAGCAGTTACAAAATATTTTAAACGACCCAGAGGCTTCGGATAATGACCGCTATGTCGCTTTTGAGCTGCTGAAAAATGCCAATACCGCAGCAGGCATGGTTCTTCCCAGTTGTCAGGATACAGGAACCGCGGTGGTTATGGGCAAGAAGGGCGAGCAGATTTTTACCGGCTGTAATGATAAAGAGGCGCTGTCTCAGGGGATCTTTCAAACCTATACCCGTACCAATCTGCGCTACTCTCAGGTGGCACCGTTGAGTATGTATGAGGAGAAAAATACCGGTAGCAACTTACCCGCTCAGATTGATATTGAGGCGGTTCCTGGGGATCACTATAAATTTCTTTTTATGGCCAAAGGGGGAGGATCATCCAATAAAACCTTTCTCTATCAACAGACCAAGGCCCTGTTAAATCCTGATTCACTGCTCGCCTTCTTGCAGGCTGAACTGAAAAAACTGGGTACAGCTGCCTGCCCACCCTACCATCTGGCGGTTGTGATTGGTGGCACCTCCCCTGAGTTAACGTTGAAAACCGTTAAACTGGCTTCAGCGCGTTATCTGGATACACTGCCCTCAGAGGGTAGTGATGCGGGCCGTGGATTTCGTGATCTCAAGCTTGAGCAGCAAATTTTAAAAATGACGCAGGATTATGGTCTGGGAGCGCAGTTTGGTGGTAAATATTTTGCGCATGATGTCCGGGTGATCCGTCTACCACGCCACGGCGCCTCCTGTCCTGTGGGGATCGGTGTCTCCTGTTCAGCGGATCGGCAGATTTTAGCCAAGATTAATCGAGATGGATTGTGGTTAGAGCAGTTAGAGCGAGAACCGGCCCGATACTTACCGGAGGTCTCAACAGATACATTGAGTGACTCTGTAGTGCAACTGGATCTGAATCAACCGATGGAGAAAATCCGGCAGACGCTCTCAAAGTATCCCATTAAGACCCGGGTGATGTTAAATGGCCCGATTGTGGTGGGAAGAGATATTGCGCATGCACGGATTAAGGAGAAGTTGGATCGTGGTGAACCGATGCCCGACTATCTGCGCAATCATATCATCTACTATGCAGGTCCTGCAAAAACTCCAGAGGGCTACGCTTCGGGTTCATTTGGTCCCACCACCGCTGGAAGAATGGATAGCTATGTGGATCTATTCCAGAAAAATGGCGGTTCATTTGTGATGCTTGCGAAGGGGAACCGTAGTGATCAGGTGACGCAGGCTTGTAAGGAGAATGGCGGTTTCTATCTGGGCTCTATCGGTGGTGCCGCAGCGCGTCTGGCCGAGGATTGCATTGTGAAATCGGAAATTATCGATTTTGAGGAGCTGGGTATGGAGGCGGTCTACCGGATTGAGGTGAAAGATTTTCCTGCTTTTATCATTGTGGATGATAAGGGCAATGATTTTTTTGCAACGCTCTAAAAAAAACAGCCATGGCAACAGATGATCTTTCTGTTGCCATGGGGTTTATTGATCCATACAGCATGTTTTAGGATAGGATTCAGGATCAATCTTAAGATCGTGCATGATGCGTGGTTGGATGATCTGATTATTTGAAAAGGTGAGATATTTTCCTAAGTTTCGATCATAATAGTTGTTGCTGGCGTGGTGATAAGCCCACTGAAAAAAGCAGCTTGCGCCGTAGAGCATAATTAAGAGAAGAAGGGAGTATTTGACCTTGGACCAGAGGAGAATCATATAGGCGAAATTTCCTGCCAGCATTGTAATCAGCACAATGATTCCTAATGTAATCCAGGAGTGTCCGCTAATCAGTGTTGGGTCTTGGTCATGGTGATATTCCAGCATAGGATAAGCGGCAATAATGTTTTCTGGGATGAATGATTCAAATGTGCAGAAGAAGGTGAGCAGGGAAAAGGTGGTGATCAAAACCAGTAAGGGGATAAGTGGTTTGATTAGACAGGAATTTTGTCTTTTTTCTATTGTTTCTTGCTTTAAAGTATAGCAGGATAAGATCAGTGTATACAGTAAAGGTGAAATGGCATACATTATATCGTCATTTAACCAGAGCAGGATCAGTAAAGATAATGTGAATATTGTAATAATCTTAGTCTGTGTATGGGAGAAGGTATTAGAGGAGAAAAATGTTTTGTAGAGATAATGTGTTGTGGGAATAAAAATTAAGAGTATCAGTGTCAGATTTAGGATCGTTGCAATGCTGCGTGAGAAGTGTAGTTTTCTCTCATATGTGCTGAGATAGGTTCTATAGTTGGTGGAATAGGTGGCCCAATCGTGCGTGTGATAAAAAGAGAGGGCGGCAATCTGTTTTATTGTTTTGATATCTTTGATAGAGCAACTTTTCTCCTTCTCGTTTTGAGTTTTATTTTGCTCCTTTGGGATTGAGTTGAGTGTGAGTTTATCCAGTGATATGGGTATCCGGTTGATGCAGGCCCTGGTTATATTTAAGATAAATGATCAATTATTTAGGGTGTTGCCATCCATCTGGATCTCCAGCAGCGTAAAGACTATCGTATGTTGGCCAACACTCAGCTTCTGTTGCCAAATTAAGAGCACGTTTAAAAGCTGGGCCACGCCAAAATCGGCGATTAAACCGAAAAGTGTATTCATTCAGGTAGGCTTGAATATGTTTCTCTTGAACACCACCTCTAAATGTACCGTA
>JBQGBW010000255.1:0-2697 GCA_052043475.1 Magnetococcales bacterium HHB-1 | reverse complement strand
TTGTCTCTGATGTCGAAATGCCTAACATGACCGGTTTGGAACTGGCCGCGGAGATCCGCAAAGAAGAGAGTTATAAGGAGCTGCCCATCATTCTGGTGACTTCCCTCTCCACCGAAGAGGATCAACGACGGGGAATGGAAGCTGGGGCCAATGCCTATATCACCAAAACAACCTTTGACCAAAGACGCTTGCTTGATGCGCTAAGGAGATTGGCGTGATTCGTGTTCTACTGGTCGATGACTCCCCCATTGCCAACGCCTGAATCTTCAACGGTGATATGGAGGTGGGGGGGCTCTTTTTGGGGGAAGGTGACGGCAACGGTGATGATGACATGTCCTTCTGAGGTGAATTTAATGGCATTATCGACTATTTGATGCAGGATGGAGTGAATGCGCCGAAGGTCTCCGGTCACCATTTTAGGGGTGAAGGGTTCAATTTGGCAGAGGAGATAGAGACCTTTCTCTTCCGCTTTGGTCATATGGGGTTTCAGGGCCTGTTTAAGTTGGCGATAGAGGTTAAACTCTTTATGTTTGGTTTCCAGGTTACCCTTTTCCAGGCGTGAGAAGTCGAGGAGGGTATTGACCAGAACCAGCAGAGAGCTTCCCGATTGATGGATAATTTCCAGAATGTCCCGCTTATCTTCTGGGATCTCTTTGGTATCCTTGAGCATTTCCGAGAGGCCGATAATGGCGTTCAAGGGGGTTCGCAGCTCATGGGTCATATTGTTGACAAAGTCGTTTTGGGCCTGATTAGCCTCTTTAAGTTGCCTTGTTCGGTCATCAACCCGCTGCTCCAACTCTTCATTCAACTGTTTCAGTTCAAGCTGGGTTTCATGAAGCTTACGATTCTTCTCAACAGCGTTTTCATAAGTTGAGACCAGCAGATTCAAGGCTTTACGGCGGCTTGATGCGATGGAATACTCCTCACCGGCGAAGGGAATGACAATCACCTCCGAGCTATCATCCTCGATTTGTTCTATGGGGCTTTGAAGCTGTTGTTTAATGCGATAGAGAAGGGTTTTGTTGTCAAAGGGTTTGGTCAGGAAGTTATCAGCCCCGGCACTGAGTCCCCGAATCGCCTCTTTGGGATTACTGAGGGCGGTCAGAAGGATGACTGGGAGTTGGCGATGTTGGGGATGATTTTTGATTGTGCGGCAGAGTTCAAAGCCATCCATTCCCGGCATGGAGATATCGCTGAGAATCAGATCGACTCTATTTTCATTGATGAATTCAAGCGCTTTTTGGCCATGAGGAACGGAAGGGGCGAGATAACCGGCCTCTTTCAGCAAACGGCAGAGCATCACCCTTTGAATGGCGCTATCTTCAACAACAAGGATGCTTATCGACTGGGACATCCCTTTCTCTTCCTAATTTAAATCAATGTTGTCATCGTCCATTGGCAGCCACGAGTTTCAACAGACATTGGGCAATGGAGCCGATCGGTTTAATCTGTTTGGCCCCCCCAAGGGAGATCGCCTGTTTGGGCATTCCAAAGATCACGGAGCTGGCTTCATCCTGAGCGATGGTCTCCCCACCCTGCAGAACGATACTTCTCATCCCTTCCGCCCCATCACGTCCCATCCCGGTCAACAGAATGCCAATGGATTTGCTTCCAAAAGACTCGGCAATACTATGGAAGGTGATATCGATTGAGGGGCGATGGTGATGGGAGTGACTGATGTGGGATTTAAGACCGGTGACCATTTTTTGGGGCAGAAAGGAGCCATCCTTATTGATCAGAAGATGGGTATCTTCCGGGGGGAGATAGATATGTCCAGGTTGGGGATGTTCTCCCTGTTGAGCGATATGAACAGGTAGGGTGGTATGTTGTTTCAGCCAGTCGATCAACTCCTCAAGAAAGCCGATACTGATATGTTGGACGCAGACAACCGGTAGCGGAAAATTGGAAGGCAGTTGACCGAAGATGGTTGTTAAGGCTTGTGGTCCCCCGGTTGAGGCCCCGATGGCGACAATAGCCCTTTTTTTCCCGATCTGGCGGGTATTGAAGGGGAGGGGGTTTGTGGGAGTTGAAGAGGTTTTTTTTGAGGGTTGGCTAGTCTCTTTTCGTTGATGGCGGCGGATGGGAACAACCCCGGAGAGGATTTTGATCTTCTGAACCAACTCCCGAGTCAACTGTTCACCCGCTTTATGAAGTCCATCCCTCGGTTTGGGAAAGAGTTCAATGGCCCCGGCTTCCAGAAGTTCAAAGCAGTTATGGTTATCATCACCTTGAACCGAGATACTGATAACAAGGATGGGGAGGGGATGGCGACTCATGATCTCCCGTGTTAATTCAAGGCCATCCATTTTTGGCATATGAAGATCGGTACAGACGACATCGGGTTTTAATGAGGGGATGATCTGAAGAGCCTCTTTTCCGTTGCTGGCAGAACCCACCACCAGGACATCGGATGATGTGGCTAACATTTTTCGGATAACGGCGATGGCAATGGGGGAGTCATCGACCAGTAGAACACGAATCACGCCAATCTCCTTAGCGCATCAAGCAAGCGTCTTTGGTCAAAGGTTGTTTTGGTGATATAGGCATTGGCCCCAGCTTCCATTCCCCGTCGTTGATCCTCTTCGGTGGAGAGGGAAGTCACCAGAATGATGGGCAGCTCCTTATAACTCTCTTCTTTGCGGATCTCCGCGGCCAGTTCCAAACCGGTCATGTTAGGCATTTCGACATCAGAGACAA